>NZ_JASJOR010000080.1:0-1335 GCF_030068545.1 Xanthocytophaga flava
GTTAAGTATTGGGTTAAGTAAGTATGGAAACGAAAATACAAACCCTCTTTTCTACGGTTCATACTTTGCTAATGAGCCAACAGTTCAAGATTGAACATCGAGCGAATCCTCAAAATTTCATCCGACAACGAACGCTTGGTTTTACTGATATCGTTCTGCTACAACTTCACTTATTAGTTAAAAGTCTGAGTGTAGAAGTAGAGAAAGCCCTAAGTCTACTTTCTAAGCCTGTTCATTATACCAAGCAAGCTTTTAGTAAAGCTCGCAAGAAACTTCGTTATACGGCCTTTGTTGCTCTTAATAAACATTTTATTGAGCAGTATTACGCTCTGTCTACCTTTCGTTTGTACAAAAAGCAGTATCTATTGCTGGCTGTTGATGGAAGTCTACTACAATTACCTGTTAGCCAGACTATAGACACGTATTTTGGAGGATGGAAGAACCAGTCTGAGAAATCGATGCCAATGGCTCGTTGTTCACTTATTTATGATCTACTCAATCATATGGTAATTACTTCAGAAATAGCTAGTTGTACTACCAGTGAAAATCAACTTTATTATACTCATCTGGCTTTTCTACAATCATTTGATCGGCACTATTTTTCTCCTAAACCAGTCTATATTATGGATCGCAACTATGCCTCTACCAAGCGGATGTTAGAGCTTTCACTGGCAGGAAATTGGTATGTAATCCGTTGTAAATCCAATTTTTGCAAACAAGTCAAGGACTTTATTGCTTCCAAGCAAACTCAAAGCCAGCTTCGGATTCCCTTACAAACCAAACCACATCTTACTTCCTATTTAAACAGTTTATTTCTCACTAATCCCTCTTTGGTAAATAATCCCTCTTTGGTTCCTACTCATCTAATCACCCGCATTGTGCGTATTGGCTTAACAACAGGAGAAGACGAGTATTTAGTAACTAATACAGATTGGCCTATGGAAGAATTAGCCCATTTATATCAATTACGCTGGGGTATAGAGAGTTACTATCGATTGCTCAAAGAAAAAATGCAATTAGAAAACTTTGCTTCTAAAACAGTTGAAGGTATTAAACAAGAGTTCTTCGCTAAGATCTTCGCTTCTAATCTAGTCTCTGTTTTAATTACTGAGGCTCAGAGCCAAATAGATCAGCAAGCAAATCAAAAGCAACAACTCTTCCACAAACAAACTAAATATTCCTATCGTATTAATCAAAATGTAGCAATTGGTTTAATTAAAGATCATTTGCTACTTTTTCTACTTAATCCCACCATATATATGGTAGATTATCAACAACTTATTGAAAGAATTAAAAAATACAAGATCCCTTGGCGACCAGGACGTACCTTCCCTA
>NZ_JASJOR010000082.1:0-1211 GCF_030068545.1 Xanthocytophaga flava
TGACGTCCACCCAAATTTAAGACCGGTCAGAAGTGGAAAAATCGGCGGTGTTGAATAGTTGCGATTGCTCGTCCATCTGGCAAGGTGTGAGTCCTTTCAATGAGCTGTGAGGCCGGAACTGGTTGTATTCCAGCCGCCAAGCCTCGATTTTTTCAGCTGCGTCGGATAAAGATAAGAACCAGTTTGTATTTAAACACTCATCTCTGAAACTTCCATTAAACGACTCAATAAAAGCGTTGTCCGTTGGCTTGCCTGGACGGGAAAAATCCAGAATCACCTGATTGTCATACGCCCATCTATCCATGGCTTTGGAAATGAATTCACTCCCATTGTCCACTTGAATCCTTGCCGGAATTGCACCTTCCATCAAATGAATTTTACTCATAAATTCTACCACTTGTTCGCCTTTGATGGATTGGCCAACCAAAATGCCTAAGCATTTACGAGAATAGTTGTCGATCACTGTTAAAGTTCTGAACTTGCGACCATCAAAAAGCTGATCTGCCACAAAGTCCATGCTCCAGGCCTGATTTTTTCTCAGCGGCACCACTCTTTCCAGCCGATGATTAGCTGAACGATTGCGTTTTGGACGCTTGCTACGAAGGTTTAAACCTTCTTCCTTATACAACCGATATACTCGCTTATGGTTGTCACGCCAGCCCTCGCGCCGTAAAAGTGTATAAATCCGCCAATATCCGTACCGTATTCGAACAGTAGCAATGTCCTTGATTCGCTTTTTAAGTACAGTATCATCTCTGCGTTTTTTCTTTTGATAGTACCACACTGACCTTTGCAAGCCTAATACTGAGCAAGCCCTCCGAGTCGAAATGCGGTAATCATCCATCACTTGGGTAACCAGTTTACGCAGGACAACTGGTTTTAAAACTTTTTTTTCAACACATCTTGCAGCATCTGCTTGTCCAGGCTTAAATCAGCTACTAGCTGTTTCAACTTCGCGTTTTCTTCTTCTAGTTGACGTAATCGTCGTAGTTCTGATACACCCAACCCACCAAACTTCTTCTTCCAGTTATAAAACGTAGCATCTGTAATACCCATCTTCCGACAGACTTCTTCGACCGAGATTCCGCTCTCAGCCTGCTTCAATGCAAACGCGATTTGCGCTTCAGTAAACTTGCTTTTTTTCATGGCGATTTTCTTTATGTGTAAACTAAGTAAAATCACCGATTTTTTCTACTTCCCTACGGTCCATT
>NZ_JASJOR010000083.1:0-1198 GCF_030068545.1 Xanthocytophaga flava
CTGACTGCTGGACAAACGGAATAAAAGCGAGGCAGTAGTAGTTATCAATGTGTGAAAAAAGAAGAAAAACTACTCCCATCGCTTTTGAACAAATTTAAGAAGGATTTGCCCAAAAGCCAACAAACCCTGATTCATACTTTGTGTGTAATCATCAGTGGTATTATGATTAAAGAGACAGTCAATCTTAACAAAATCAAAAATCAGATAGGTACCATTACAGACAAGCCTCAAACGAAAGCCAATTCCCATTATCGAAGATTGACACGTTTTTTCAATAATCCTTTTTGTCGGTATGTTTTATGGAAATGGATACTGCATCTGGTGATAAAAGAAGTGATTGGCCAGTTAGATAAACGTAAACTTTCTCCCTATCTTTTGTTGGATGGCACTTGTTGGGAGTTTGGGAAAACAAGCTTTCATTTTTTAACCTTAAGCATTGTATATGAAAAGATTAGCTTACCTATTTTCTTTATAAACTTAGCCAAAAAAGGAATTTCTAACCAAGCAGAACGAAAACGGTTTTTACAAATGGCTAATAAACTGTATCCCTTACAGGGAATGATTTTACTGGCAGACCGCGAATACGTAGGACGGGACTGGTTTAGGGAGTTGATACAGGGATTAGGATTAAATTTTATCATTCGTCTTTCCCAATCAGATTATAAAGCTGATTTGCAAGAACAAGGTATTTCCTATGCCAGTATGTGCAAACGAGCCAGAAAAGGGAAAATCATAGACCAATCTTTTACCCTGGGCGATCATGACTTGCGAATGGTGATTACTAAACATGGACAAAGTGATGAATTGATTATTTTACTGACCAATCTAAACTATAAAAAGAGTAGAATTCTCTCACTGTATAGAATTAGATGGCAAATCGAATGTTTGTTTAAATGCTTGAAAACCAATGGATTCAATCTGGAGGATTTGTCATTTAAAGACCCTGCGAAAGTACGATTACTTATCAGTATTGTCATTGCCTGTTATGTTTTATCTGTTAGAGAGGGATTGGCGGCTTGTAAATTGAATCCTTACAAACTAACAAGTAAAAAACGGTATGAATCTGTTTTCAGGAAAGGATATAGTCTACTGTGTATACACTCTCAGAAAGTAGTACTTTTGCTGCAATGGCTATTTTTAAATGTAGGCATCACAACTAAACCTAAACCTACCTGATTAATATTTGTCCAGCAGTCAG
>NZ_JASJOR010000084.1:0-1157 GCF_030068545.1 Xanthocytophaga flava
GTCAGGCTTTGTTCCGGATCGAAATTATCAGTTTGTTTATAAAGGATCAGAAGATTACGGCCTACCAGTGAAATACTAGCTCCCTGAACGCCAAACCGTTTGAATAATTCGGTAGGTAGGTTATAGGTTAGAATCACCTGGCGTAACTTGACAAAACTAGCATCATGTACGAATAACTCTGTGTATCTGTTCATATTGTTATAGTATGCACTACGTAAATTTGCTACTGGCACTGTATAAGAATATTTGTCTCCAGCTTTGGTTACTCCATTTAATTCCAAGCCATTCTCACGTCCAGGTAAGGTAGATTTTAGCAAGCCTAAACGGGTGGCATATACTTCCATTACAGAAAAGATACTTCCGCCAAATTTACCATCTACCAATACATTTAATGAGAAGTTTTTATACTTAAACTCATTGGTTAAACCCATTGTATAAGGTGGTACACCCTGGCCCAGAAACTGATTATTATCCGTTTGCATAGGAAGGTTTGAGTTTGTATCATAGATAATATTACCAGAAGCATCTTTAAGCATCCGATACCCATAAATAGAGCCAAAAGGTTTACCAACCTGGTTATTGATGAAAGCATTTCCATTCGCAGAAGTACCAATATTAGCCGTGCTAATCCCATCAGCCAATTTCAAAACTTCGCTTTTATTATAGGCAAAATTGAAGCTGGCATTCCATCTGAATGCATCAGTCTTGATAGGTGTACCATCAATCATTAACTCAATCCCTTTATTACTTAACTTACCTGCGTTAAGAATAGCGACATTATAACCAGAACCATACGAAATAGGCACACTCACAATATCATCAGTAGTTCTGCGGTCATATACTGTCACATCAAAGTTTAAACGATTCTGGAAAAGCTGAGTATTCAAACCTACTTCAAAAGTTGTACTTGTATACGGTTTAAGAATATCGTTGGGAACAGCATATGCATTAGCAATTGCAGAATATACATTTTGTAATGGTACAGAACTAGCACTCGGTACATTTCCATAGGCCAGATTAATTGCATACGGATCAGGACCACCCCCACCGACCTGAGCCCAGGATGCACGCAATTTCAACAGATCAACAACAGACGGCATTTTAACTACATCTGACAATACAAAGCTAGTTCCTATACTAGGATAAAAGACACTGTT
>NZ_JASJOR010000085.1:0-1138 GCF_030068545.1 Xanthocytophaga flava
ATTGATCCATTTGTATTGATCCATTTGTATTGATCCATTTGTATTGACCTATAGACTCAATAAAGTGAGATGTTTTCATTAGGCTCTTCTCATCGATTTTATTTGTATGCTGGCTATTGTGACATGCGTAAATCCTTTGATGGTTTATGTGGCTTGGTCACTTCTGGGATGCAAAGAAATCCTACCAGTGGAGAAGTGTTTGTTTTTCTGAATCGGACTCGTACCCATCTTAAACTCCTACACTGGGAAAAAGGCGGTTTTGTCCTTTATTATAAAAGGTTAGAAACAGGAACATTTTTACCTCCTGCATTGAAGAGTAATTTGAAAAGTAATGAGTTATCTTGGGCAGATCTGGTACTGATGGTTGAAGGCATACAAGTGGTGAAGAGTATCCAGAAAAAACGCTTTTCTTTTCCTTAAAATACCCATTCTACTTGTTGTATTGCTTCTTAAGTACTATTTTTAGCCTATGCAAAGAACGCTGGAAAATCTATCGAAAGAAGAACTTTTACTGCTTATTTCCAGCCATAACACAACCATTTCCTCTCTTGTAGAAGAACGCGATTACCTTAAATCGCAACTGGAAATGTTTAAACGCATGCAGTTTGGACAGAAGCGAGAACGCTTCGAAGCAGACCCCAATCAGATCCTACTACCTTTTGATGTGCCTGAATCAGAGAAAGAGTCCGAACAAATTCAACAAAAAACAGAATCTATTGATGATGAGTTAATTGATGGTGAATTAATTCAGATCGAGTATACCCGTAAGCGAGCCAATCACCACGGAAGAGCCCAACTACCAGCCCATCTGCCGGTAGAAGAGATTGAAATCTACCCTGACGGGGATCTGTCACAGATGATTTGCATTGGTAAGGAAATTACAGAAGAGTTAGAATGTGAACCTGCCCGATTCTATATTAAACGCTATATCCGTTATAAATATACTCCCAAACAGAATACCTCTAAAGAAGCTGCCAGTCAAGATCAACCACAGACCAATCAACCACAGACCAATCAGCAACAGATCAATCAGCAACAGATCAATCAGCAACAGATAAAGATTGGTTCACTTCCTGAACGGGTGATAGACAAAGGAATTCCAGGAGCAGGCTTGTTAGCTACCATTTTGACAGACAAG
>NZ_JASJOR010000086.1:0-1109 GCF_030068545.1 Xanthocytophaga flava
CAATCAGCAACAGATCAATCAGCAACAGATCAATCAGCAACAGATAAAGATTGGTTCACTTCCTGAACGGGTGATAGACAAAGGAATTCCAGGAGCAGGCTTGTTAGCTACCATTTTGACAGACAAGTATCTGGATCACTTACCTTTATATCGGCAGAAGCAACGCTTTGCCAGGGAAAACATCCAGATTGCTTCTTCGACTATTGAAGGCTGGACCAAAGAAGCCCTTCTAAAACTGGAACCACTTTACGAACAACTGGTCTTTCACACTAAATCCAAAGGCTATCTTCAGGTCGATGAGACGCCGATAAAAGTGCTCGAAAGTGAAAAGAAAGGAGCCTGCCATCAAGGTTGGTACTGGGTTTACCATGCCCCATTAGATGGGATCGTCTTGTTTGACTACAGTCCTACCCGAGGATCGAGTGCTCCCTTGCCCATATTAGGCAACTTTAAAGGATATTTACAAACAGATGGCTATGCCGTCTATGAAAAATATGCAGCCAGCAAGCAGATTACACACCTGGCCTGTTGGGCGCATGCTCGCCGTGAGTTTGAAAAAGCATTAGACAATGACAGACCCAGAGCCGAAAAAGCACTCTTACTGATACAGCAATTGTATGCGGTAGAAAGAAAATGCAGAGAACAAAAACTGAGCACAGAACAAATTAAACAAGTGCGTTTAGAGCAATCCTTACCTGTGCTCAATGAGTTAGGTCAATGGATCTTCGAGCAAATCCAATCTACTCTTCCCAAGAGTCAGATTGGCAAGGCGATGGCGTATGCGTATGCTCGTTGGGATGCGTTGAGTGCATACTTGTATGATGGATCTTTACAGATAGATAACAATCTGGTAGAAAACGCGATCCGACCCATTGCCTTGGGAAGAAAGAACTATTTATTTGCGGGGAGTCATCAAGCCGCTCAACGAGCCGCGATGATTTATTCCTTCTTTGCTATTTGTAAGAAAGAGGATGTCAATCCTTTTGTATGGTTGAAGTATACTCTGGAAAATATCTCTTGTACCAACCATAAAAATCTAACCGATCTATTTCCACAAAACTATAAACGAATTATCCTCACTAACAATATGTAGTTCGTCGGGCGCATAC
>NZ_JASJOR010000087.1:0-978 GCF_030068545.1 Xanthocytophaga flava
TGACATTGATGGTTTCGTAAACGGTTGATCCATTGAGAATCGTTATTTTTCCCGCTCCTTTTTTTACTTTTTCACTAAAACGGAATCTGAGAATTGTATCTACTGGAATACCTGTTGCATTTTGTGCTGGATAGTAACTGCCTGCTACAATAAAAGGAGGTGTAGTATCAATATATACTGCCTGGAAGTTCCATGCACCTGAAGCAATCCCGGCAAAAATATTTCCCGATACATCCTGAAAAGCACCTGATTCTACAACTATAGAAACAGAAGCTAATGATGGAAAAGTAGAAGCTGGATTAATAGTGATAACACTATCGTTGGTAATAGTCACGTTTGGTGCTGTCACAGCTATTGTCTCCAAAACTGTACTACCTTGTCTAATAATAATATTACCAGTTCCTTTCTGCACTTTCTTGGACAAACGAAAAACCAGATTAGCATCAGAAGCGACATTGATTGCACCATTGGCAGGATTATAACTATTGGCTACTAAAGTAGGTGCGATAATATCAGCAGCCTGAAATGACCAGGTAGAAAATCCAACAAGCTTATTTCCACTTAGATCTTCGAACGTGTTTGTCCCAATGCTTACACTTACAGTTCCAGAAGAAGGAAAATCGTTAGCTGGATTAATCGTGATAACACTATCATTAGTAATAGTCACATTCGATGCAGTTACGGCTATCGTTTCCAGAACTGTACTACCTTGTCTGATAACAATATTTCCTGTGCCTTTTTGCACTTTTTCAGAAAGTCTAAAAACCAGATTAGCATTGACAGCCACTTTGGTAGCATTGTTGGCTGGAGACAAACTGTTAGTTACTAAAGCCGGAACTGTGTTGTCCACGGTAAAGCTCCATGCATCTGAACTATTGCCTCCATAAACATTACCTGTCAGATCTGAAAATGCACCAGAAGCAATTGTCACTGTAATATTTCCAGCTGCAGGCAGATTGTTTACAGGATTGATTGTTA
>NZ_JASJOR010000088.1:0-944 GCF_030068545.1 Xanthocytophaga flava
GAAGCTGTTTAAACAAATAGGAAAATCCCCAAAGTAGGGTGAATTTTGAGGTGCGAACTTAAAAAACACAAAACAATGGGGATTCTCAGCAAAGATATGATCGAAAAATGGATTTTACCACAGTTGCCCATTGGCACTCGCGGATTTGAGACAAGAGTACCATTGATAGAAATAGTGGAATGTATTTTGTATCGGTTAAAAACAGGCTGCCAATGGCGGGAACTCCCTACCAAAGAATTTTTCAGTAGAAATGCATTGCACTGGAATACAGTCTATTATTATTTTAGCAAGTGGAGTAAAGCCGATTGTTGGAAAAAAGTCTGGCTGCATATTTTGGCTAATAACCTAAAATACCTCGATTTGTCAAGTATAGAATTAGATGGCAGCCATACTCGCTGCAAAAATGGAGGGGATGCAGTAGGGTATCAAGGCAGGAAGGCGGCTAAAACTACTAGTGCACTCTTTGTTTCTGATAATCAAGGAGTAATGTTGGCTATGTCCACTCCACAGGAAGGCCAACATCATGACCTTTTCCAAATTCAATTACTGTTTGAACAGATTTGTCTTCTATTAAAACAAGCGGGTATCAACCTGAAAGGCTTATTTTTAAATGCAGACCCCGCTTTTGATTCAGTAGAATTTGACATCGCTTGCCAAAAGGAAGATATCATCGCTAATGTGAAGCCTAATCCAAGAAACTCAATGGGGCAAAACGCTGCGACAGAAAATAAAAAAGCCTATCAAACTCGGACACATATCTTTGACGATGAACTGTATCGAGACAGGACTGTGATTGAGCATGCCAATGCCTGGTTAGATGGTTTTAAAGCATTATTGATCCGGTTTGAATGCTCTATTAACAATTGGATGAGTTTACATTTTATTGCTTTCTCCGTCATTTTCTTACGCAAAATCAAGCAAAAAACAAAAGTTTAAACAGCTTC
>NZ_JASJOR010000089.1:0-919 GCF_030068545.1 Xanthocytophaga flava
TCATCAGCGAATCTGCCCGTGAGTCTACTGGCGGTTCGTTTGGAAACATCACTTCCCGAGGCAGTGTCAGCAATCTGCAAATCCATGATGGAACCATCTACCACCTGACCAATGTGACGACCGGTTCGTATGGAGAGAAAAGTTCAGGCTATGCCATCAAATGTCTGGCTTCGTGGGCAGGAGATGATTTCAGCAAATCGGATTATGTGAGTAAATCCAAGTTTTATAATATCAAGGAATATGGCAAGCCTAGTGCACCGTGGGGACCGAATGTGCCCAACCTGGGATTTGAGTTCTGGGCAATAGGAGCTGAAGAAGTGGAGATTACCAATTGTGATTTTACCACAGCGCTTTCGCTGGAATATGAGCCAGCGGTGTTGAAAGGCAGATATTCGTTCTGGGTACATGACAATCGGTTCAAAGTACAGACGGGTCCTGCTATTGAGTTGACACCGAGCAACACCCTGATCGAAAACAACATATTTGATTACCGTGAGAATGTGAATGCATGGAATGTGATGGGCGAATACAATCAGAAAGCAAAAGGAGGGGCCAACATCCATGTGCGTAGAAACTACTTTCTGTTAGGAGATCGGTCTCCGATTCTGTGGGCCTTGGGTAATCCAGCCACTAACCTGCATTTCTACAATAACACCATCAGTGGGACAGGCAATCCGGCCATATTCCAGGTTCGATCCACCAGTAACGGGGTAGCCTCAACCAATCTTCGTGTATTTAACAATGCATTTGATGTAGGCAATGGAGGTCAGATCACCGTGGTTACCTATGAAGGAGGCACTGCTCAACCACAGGGGTTGCAGTTAACCAACAACCATCACAGTGAGCCCTTTGCAGCGATTCCATCCGGAGCGACAGTAAGTAACAACACCCAGACTACACCTGCTTTGTTACGTTCTGG
>NZ_JASJOR010000008.1:0-296967 GCF_030068545.1 Xanthocytophaga flava
CGGCAAAAAGAAGAGTTGTCTTACAACTCAGAGAACTTATAACCACTATCATGATCACACTGGCGGGTGGAGATCCCAACAAAGTCTTTAAAACGTAAGGGGTCGGAATTTCTTCCGACCACCACTGATGGAAACCCTGCCTTTCGGCTTACTGAACAACAGAGGGTAAAAATTACCGGAATCTTTGAAAGCATGATAGCCGAACAGGCTACCAATTATGTATACAAGGCTGATTTGCTACGTAATTATATCCAACTGATTGTGCATGAAGCTTTGCGTATGCAACCAGAGGATTTTTCTATCCACTATCGAAATGCTTCTACACGTATTACTAATCAGTTTCTGGATCTGCTGGAGCGACAGTTTCCTATAGAAAGTATAACTTCACCCTTAATGCTAAAGACTGCCCAGGACTATGCGAACCAGCTAGCTGTACATGTAAACTACCTGAATCGTGCTGTCAAGGAAGAAACCGGAAAATCAACCACTACCCATATAGCAGACCGTGTCACCACTGAGGCTACAGTCTTGCTGCAGCATACAGACTGGAGTGTAGCGGAGATTGCCTATGCGCTGGGATTTGAATATCCTAATTACTTCAGCAATTTCTTCAAGAAGATGACTGGTAATATCCCAAAAGCCTACCGCTCCCGTCAGTTTTGAAATTTATACTTTTCCGTTTGAATCGTTTACCTCGCCAAGAGAGGTTGTTTATACTTTTGTATCACTGGTTTTCATTGTAGAAGATGAGAATTCAGGACATATCAATAATGTAAAAACAACCGATCAGACAATGGAAAAACGTAAATTAGGTAATGCCGGACTGGAAGTGTCAGCTATAGGACTGGGCTGTATGGGTATGAGTTTTGGATATGGCAATGTTGTAGACAGAAACGAAATGATCAAGCTAATACACTATGCCATTGAAAAAGGAATCAACTTTTTTGATACCGCAGAAATGTATGGTCCTTATGTTAATGAAGAATTGGTAGGAGAAGCCCTGGCTCCCTTTCGAGACCAGGTAATCATTGCTACAAAGTTTGGATTCGAGTTCGATCCCCAAACCCACGAAAACAAAGGCATGAACAGTAGCCCGGAGCATATCCGCAAGGTAGTGGAAGGATCATTGAAACGCCTGAAAACGGATGTGATTGATCTGTATTACCAGCACCGTGTAGATCACAATGTACCCATAGAAGAGGTGGCAGGTGCAGTTAAAGAACTGATTCAGGAAGGTAAGGTAAAATACTTTGGTTTGTCCGAGGCAGATGCAGACAGCATTCGCAGAGCCCATGCTGTGCAACCCGTAACAGCATTACAAAGTGCCTATTCGCTTTGGGTACGTGGGGTAGAAAATGTAATTCTACCAACTTTAGAAGAGCTCGGTATTGGCTTTGTGCCTTATGGTCCGCTGGGTCATGGATATCTGACTGGTACTATTGATGCCAGTACCCAATTTAATAGCAACGATATCCGAAGCCGGCATCCGAACTTTTCAGAAGAAACCCGGAAAAACAACCAGCAACTTGTTACATTACTAACTGCATTTGCTGAAAAGAAAGAAATCACACCTGCTCAGTTGGCATTAGCTTGGGTATTACATCAGAAACCATCAATGGTTCCTATTCCTGGAACGACAAAACTACACCGTTTGGACGAAAACCTGGGAGCTGTGGATGTAAAATTGTCAGCTGAAGACTTAGCTGAAGTCAGGCGGATCCTAACCTCTGTTAATGTTGTAGTTCCATATTAAAGGGACAAAATCTCAAATTGACGAAGTGTCAGAAAAACCATTTTTAAAAAACACATCATATTGCTAAACAACTCGCGGCAATATGATGTGTTTTTGGTTTTTATATGGCAAAATGTGTATAGTAATATAACCGATTAGTATTTCATTATACAGACAGATTATCCCCTTGTGAAGTTGAAGTAATAGCAGATAATGAAGTTTTACCAATGACAGATTTCAGTTAGTAAGCCATAATCTGCAGTGTTTTTGTGTATTTCAGCGACTATCTTGTCTAAATATCCAATATATATGAAACCTTAAACTGATAAAATGCAATTAATTGATTATCTGGAAAAATTATACTGATGTATAAAATAATTACCTTTTTCTTAGGGGTAATTCTCTTTTAGCCTGTTATACACATGAAATTGTTTCATTCCTGACAAATACTTTTATCTGCTTTGTTAGAAACGATAAACAAATCACTGCGCAACAGAGATGAAGATCCTGGCTACAAATAAATAAAGTACAATTTTACTTGTTTGCAGTCAGTCCATACTTGTTTTAACGCTTAGACCAGCTTGTTAAATCTGAGAATCCTTATGCAATTCACTTTTCGTTTACGGAAATGCGTTTCCGTTTTGCTATTGTTTTGCCCATTCTTATCTGTCTATGCCCAATGCACCTATACTTCTGTGGCAGGTGGAGGGAACTGGAGTGATCCAGCTACCTGGACTATTACAGGAAGTGGATGCAGTACAACTCCTTCATCTACAAGTACAGTGATTATAGATTCACATGTCATCCTCGATCAGAATTTTGCAGTTTTATCTGCTGGTTCCAGGCATGGATCGATTACTATTAATACGGGTGCTTCGCTGCAAGAAAGCTCTACTGCTCAGACATTAATATTTGGAGACGGTACAGGCTCTCAGCGGCAGCGATTAGAAGCAAATGGTTTATTAAATGTCTCAAATGTGGTTTTTGATAAGTCGGATGCTTTATTTACTGTACATTCGACTATTAAGTGTAATCTTACTGTTAATAACCAATCTACTATTACCATAGCAGGCACTCAACTTACCGTTGAAGGAAATTATAACTTTATCAACGGTAATATAGCCTCGGCAGGCAATGGTAAACTTCTTATTGTCGGTTGTGTTACAGGTTCCAATGGATTTTTGAATAGTTCTATCATTGCACCGCTGATTGTATGTGTTTTGAATCAGCCTACTACCTGTGGTACAGGTACTTGTAATGGAGATGTTCCTCTTAACAATGATCAGAATTGTATGCTGATGATGCCCGTTGACTGGTTATCATTTACCACTACCTATAATGAAGAAAAGAAATATGTTGTCTTGCAATGGGAAACTGCCAGTGAAGAAAACAACGCCTATTTTATGATCGAGTATTCAGAAGACGGAATAAATTTTACCTCTATTGGGCAGGTAATGGGTGCTGGAAGCTCAACAGAGAAACACACCTACTCATACATGGATTCAAAGCCTTCTTATGGTACACACTATTATCGTATACGTCAGGTAGATGATACCAATATCTCCTCTTACTCGAAAGTAAATACTATCCGCATTTTTGCTGATAATGCCAGTCTGCATATAGTTTCTAATGGAAATGGCAGCTATGCATTACAAATTTATGGTGCTGGAAATATTAACCAGATACAAGTGTTTGATCTTTTAGGACGTATCATTTATTCCGATCAGAGCCAGGCACTGGCAGAATCGTCATATGTAGAGAGAAATATACCGCTGGCTTTCAGCAGTGCAGTGTATACAGTCAGTGTAGTGACAGATAAAGGGGCATTTTTCCGGAAAGTTGCTGTTTGGAATGAATAGCATAGTCTAACTATCTGAAAGGTTTGTATCTTGCTCTTATATTCTGTTTGTATGATTGCAACTATATGACTTTATATTCATCATACAAACAGAATACAGAGAAAGTGTTTTCCAATCCGGAAATGCTGATTTACAACTTCACAACTCTTTCAGTATACTGATATGTAGTATCTTGTATCTGAATCAAATATACTCCTGATGCAATATCTTTCATAGGAATTTGTGTAGTTGAAGAGCCTGATGTGAGTACAAAGTCCTGGCTTTTTAATACTATACCTTGTATAGTTTGAACTTTAATCCTTATTTTAGATTGAGTACTGAAATAGAATTGAATTTTTAGTTCATCCGTGCAAGGATTAGGAGATAAGATCACAAAAGGGGTTGTTCGATTTTGAACAACTACAATCCGGCTATACTCATATTGGTGATTGAAGTCTACTTGTTTAAGGCGGTAATAATTGACTTCAGTCAGAGGTAAGGAATCCAAAAAGTTATAATGATTTAGCTGCTGACTGGTTCCTGTGCCCTCAACCTTACCAATCGCTTGAAAGACCTTCCCATCCGGACTGCGTTCAATCTGAAAGTATTCATTGTTTTTTTCAGATGCAGTTATCCATTGCAACAGATTGCCCTGTGGTGTTTTTTGTGCTGTGAATTCAATCAAATCAACAGGCAAAGCTATATATACATTGGTACTTAGTCTGCTGCTACAATTGGTTGATTTAGTGGCGTCGGTTACATTTACAAACAAAGAGGCTGCACTTGACAATGCCCCCGTTGATAAGTTAACAGTTGATCCATTAACCGTTGAAGTCACCGGAGATCCGACATTGGCATTGGTACCATCATCTTTTTTTAACTGGTAAATAAAGCCATTGGTTGTATTACCAACAGATACAGTGGCAGAACTACCAGGCGTTACAGAAGGAGAGAAAGTTACAGTGTTATTGGTTGGAGGATTGGGATTAACGGTAATGGCCGTAGATGTTGACAAGGTATTTGTACACGATGTAATTGGAATTTTCAGGGCCTGTACCAGAATTGTCTGATTAGAGGTAAATGTAAAAGAGTTAAAGGTAATGGTACCTCCTGTGCCTAAAAGAGATGTGCTTAGATTGGCAGTGTTTGTGCCGTTTCGAAGTGTATAAATAACCCCTGATTCGGAGTTTGTTATTTGTATCTGGGCACTGGTACTGGAGCATATTTGATTGGTAATGGCTGTTACGGTTCTGTCAACAGGTGCTTGACAGTTTACTGTAACGCCAGTAGATACCGGGCCTTCGTTTTTTCCAAGTTCTGTAGCTGTAGCTGTCAGAATTCCACCTGCATATAAATCATAATTGGCTGCACTTAATCCAGCCAAAGTCCAGGTTCCGCCAGCTAATACCACAGTCGAGCCCAATAATACACCATCTATGTATACATTGATTATCGTTCCTGTTGGTGAACCAGAAGTGCCACTTACAGAAGTACCTCCTTCTGTGTAAGTGCCCGTAATCGTAGGAATCAAGGTGGTATTGGCCTGTACAGTCACTGTATTAGAAATTGGGCTTACTGTTTTGCCACTTGCCAGTGCTGTGGCGGTAAGCATGTTTGTTGCCACCAAGGCAGGAGATAATCCGGTTAAGGTCCATGTTCCCGTAGCTGACACAGTAGTTGTGCCCACACTTACTCCATTTTTATAAACTGTAATTACAGTTCCTGCTGCCTCAGTAGAGGTTCCTGATACAGAGGTAGCACCTGCGGCAATTGGACCTTTAACCACAGGAGCTACTGTGGCTGTACCAGTGGTAACAGTTACTGAGGAGGAGGATGCAGATATACATTGGTTTGTGGAAATTGCCTGTGCTGTAATAGATTGCCCTAATACAGGTGTTAAACCACTGATTGTCCAGGTTCCTGCTATTGTTGCAGTGGTTGATCCAATTTGATAGCCGTTGCTGTATAAATACACTTTAGCACTGGCCGCAGAAGTGCCACTCACAGAAGCAGTAGAGGGGGTAATTGGGGTAGTACTTATAGATGGGGTTGCTGTAGCCGTAGCTGAACCAACGCAAACAAAAACAGGAACAGATTCACATTTACCTGTTTCTTGTGCTGTAATCCAATAACCTTCAGAATTCATACAGTTGGGACCTCCACCTGTACAGTTTGAAGTTCCACCAGCACAATTGTAGAGGAAGGCATTTGAAGCATCTGTAGTAAGAGTCTGAAATAATCCGGAAGACTTATAAATACGAATAGTTGTGCCTGTAGGGGCTCCGACCGGGCCATTTCCGCCAATACCTTTGTTGCTTTGACAAGAGATAGTAGGAGGGCTGCTACAGGTTGAACCAACAATAACAGCGGATGATTGTAAAGATATAGATTTGCCGGGAGCTGTGGCTGCTGCTGTCACAGATGCATTGGAAGCTAGTGCACTTAAACCGGAAAGAGTCCAGCTGCCAGCTGTCACGGTTGTGGTTCCTACCGAGACTCCATTTACATAGACTGTGATAACAGTTCCATTGGCTTCTGTGGAAGTTCCTGACACAGCAGTTGCACCCGATGCAATGGGACCATTTACTACAGGTGCAACAGAGCGCTGAGGCGGAAACGAGCCCCCTGACCCAATAGAACTCAATGAAGTAGGTACTGCTCCTTGAATCACGGCAGACCATATAGACTCAGCATTTCCTCCATACGCATTATCATCCACACCTCCTATATCTGAGATAGGCCCTGCCAGCGCACTTTGTGTACTGATAACCGTGTTAGCAACCATCCGAACAGAGGTAGAAGGTGTGAAGCTGGGAATGTTGGTTGTAATAACTGAAAACGGAATATAAAAATCATAAAAATAATCCGGGTTAGAGCAATTTGTTGTGATCGCAATTGCTTTCTGAGCATATTGGGCATAAGGGAGCGTTGTTAGAAGAGTAGGAGTGGCAAGCCCATCTGCATTATACAGGCGGACACCAAAGTTGGTTACCAACTCAATCTCAACTTCAAATCCCGGATTTCCACTTACATAATTAGGGTCAGCATTGGGACCTGTGTTCCCAAACTTATTATCTGTATCAATCAGGATACTATATCCTTTGGAATTGGGTGCATATCCACCCAGGCGAAAGCGAAACATAAGATTGTTTGCCGCAGATAGATAAGTGCCAATTGGATCAATACCAGGCGTATCTACAAAATCTGTAAAACCACAGTTGGGTCCGTTAGCCAGATCGGAGGTTGGTTCAGTACCTGGAACAGCTAAGGGCTTAAATGGAATTTCACTTTCCCCAAGGTCATTAGCTGAAAATCCTGCATTGTTGGCCGAAATATATCCATCTCCATTGGGATCTAAGACGGCTTGTCCAGCTGCATTAGCGGCTTTAACAATTAATCCAGGCGTTTGTGCCTGTAAACAGGCTGGAAGCTGAATGATGTATAGAAAAAAAAAGAAAAAAATGAACTTCTTTGCAGATTTCTTTGCAAAGGTATTTTGTAGGAATTTTATCATAAAACAAATGGTACATTTTGTGTAATCAATTGATATATAATAGTTCTACATGGTTGTGTAAATATATAATAATATTATATATGTTCTATATTGGATATAAAATTATAATATATTGTATTTGTGGGTGTTGTCTTAGTTTCTTGCTTGTTTGGGGAGTTGTCTATGCATTTGTAAGCAGAAAAAGCACTTAACTACCTGATTAGAGGAAGTATTATCTTTTCAGTTAGTTAGGTATACAACGAATCAAGGCTGAAGTATCGTTAAAATCAGCTTTCTTAGAATTTGTTTGAAAAAATAGTGTTAAGTAAGGAGGGATAGCCTGGCTAGACCAGATAATCTATACTATAAGGAATATGTGTTACTGAAATGTCTGTCTAAATTCAGAAGGAGAGAGGTTTGTCTTGTTTTTAAATAGCTTGCTAAATGATTGTGGGTATTCAAAACCAAGTTCATAAGCAATCTCATTCACTGAGAAGTCTGTAGTTGAGAGAAGTTCTTTGGCTTTGTCAATCAATCGTTCGTGGATATGTTGCTGTACATTGTTTCCCGTTAGTTGACGGAGCATATCGCCCAGGTAGTTGGGAGAAATATTCATGGCATCTGCAAAATATTTGACTGAAGGCAGTCCTTTGTCTGTCATTTTATTGTCAAAGTACTCGTTCAGGAGCTTTTCAAACTTTCCCAGTAATGTGTGGTTGGTGGCCTTTCTGACAATAAACTGTCTGTTATAATAGCGATTGCAGTAGGTGAGTAGTAATTCGATGTTAGAAATCACTACATCCTGGCTAAAATTGTCTATAGGTAAGGTATATTCTCTTTCAATCTGATGAAAGATAGCTATAATAGATTTTTCTTCCTCTTCCGAAAGTATCAGTGCTTCATTAACTGCATATTCAAAAAAGCCATAATCCTTTATTTTCTGTGCCAGGGGATAGGTTCGTAAAAAATCCGGATGGATGTTGAGCAACCACCCAGATCTTGCCAGAACCTCTCCAGGTTCCAGGATATTTACCTGTTTTGGAGCAAAAAAGGACATTACACCTTCATCAAAGTCATACATGGTTTGTCCGTATTGCAATTTGCCAGGACAATTCCTTTTCAGGGTGATTTGGTAATAACCAAAAATCAGACGTAAGCGGGAATCCAATGCTTGCTGCTCTATATCTTCGAACCGGACAATGCTGAACAAGGGATGCTTCGGCTTGTCTATCCTCATTAATTGATGGCTTTGGGTTATACTGTCGATATGTATGGTTTCTATGGGCTCTTTTTTCATCACACACTACATTACAGGTTCATTTTCTTTCTTTTTGTATTGGCAAAGGTTCTGGCAATGGTAGCATTGGGTATCAGGCTTATTAGTTTTATAGTCAGTGCATTGATACGTCCTGAAACATGGAATGATTTCTTCTTTTCCCACGCCTGTATCATTTCGGTTGCTACCTGTTCTGCTGTTTGTGTGTATGCATTTTCAGTTAATGTTTTACCCCAACTATTGTTATTGGCTGGCGTATTCATAAAATTGGTTGTTGTAAAACCTGGACTAAACAGCATTACCTGTACATGATAGGGTTTGCATTCTTCAGTAAGAGCCTCGGTAAATGAGCGCACAAATGCCTTTGAGGCTGCATAGGCTGCCATGTAAGGGCTTGGAAAAAACGAAGCCAACGATCCTACATTAATAATTCCTCCGCTTTTGTTCGTCACCATATCTGGCAGAAACAAACGGCATAAAGCTACCAATGAGACATTGTTAAGTTCCAGCATATCCAGTTCGGATTGTAAGTTATTGTGTACAAACTCCCCACTGGAACCAATGCCTGCGTTATTGATTAGTAAATTTACGAATAAGTTTTTCTTTTTGCTTTCTGCATACACAAAGTTGGCCGCATCGGATTTACTCAGGTCTGCCACAATGTAATGAGCTGTAATGCCATTTTTAGCTGTTATTTCTTCACAAAGTTGTTTGAGTGCCTGTTCATTACGGGCTACTAACACCAAGTTGTGTTTCTTAGCTGCCAGTTGGTGTGCCAGAGCCTTTCCGATTCCGCTTGAGGCTCCTGTTAATAATGTTACTTGCATGAGACTGTTAGGTATTTGTACATGACAAAATTCCGAAAGTCTCTTATAAAAAATCTATCCGGATTACGGATACTTGTGTTTAAAATGGAGATATTGTTGTTTGAGTAAACTTTGCTGTATGGGTATGGATTTTTGATGAAGGAGGCCTAGAAAATATCTTTCTAAAAACAGATTTTTTTACTTCTCTAACTAGTAATCTATGGCTTTAGGTAATGAAGATCCATATCCTGACCCGTGAACTGATTGACATATACAATGATATTATTAATATACGAAGCTTGAATGAATTAGCTGACATCTTTTCTATACAAGCGCAATGGATAGCCGATGATCCTATGAAATTTACACTGGAATGGCCTGGCTCATATACAGGAAGCATTACCCAACAATGTTGAAAAAATGGAGGTTCTGATCCATAACCAGAATACCTCACGTATTGTTATAAACTTTACAAACAGACAGGAAGCTCATACCCGATCATTGATGTCAGAGTTTGGGTAGGAGAAAGAAACAGAACAAGATATGAATGCAACAGGTTTTTATGAGGATATCCTGACAAGAGAGGATGGAAAATGGAAGTTTCTGGAAAGAAAGTTTACCTTGATCTATTTTGCTAATGTACCTGTAAATGGTCAGGTTACCAGCTATAAGAAACCTTGAAAAAATCTTTCTTCAGTATTCCTAAAAGGTACCTATTCTTGTTTTCAGGATACATGTGATAATATCCAAAGCCTTTCTATTTAGTTGCTGGTTTCTACATGCTCTATAACAAAAATATTAATTCTTGCAAAGGTTTTGTGTTGTAGTTTTTTATTGCTGTTAGCAATAAATTCTAAATAGACAATACGTCAAAATTTACATATGGTGTATTTAGTATATAGATTTGTTTTATCAAAGTCGTTTCTTGTATCTTGCCACTTTTTAATAGATAAAATAAAGAGGTATGATCAAACGATATACAGAACTAGATTCTTTACGTGGTATTGCAGCTATATTGGTTGTTTTTTTTCATTTTACAAGAGATAGAGACGAAGCATTATTAGGTTTTAAACTTGGCGTGACAGGAGTAGATTTATTCTTTCTTATATCAGGCTTTGTTATTTTTATGAGTATTAATAACATTTCGACTGCCAAAGAATTTATTGTAAACAGGTTTTCGCGATTATATCCTACTTATTGGAGTTGTGTTAGTTTTACTGCTATTTTAGTTTCTTTATCTCCAAGTATATATGCAACAAAAGGGGTAGGAGCTTTCTCTATGGTGAGATATTTGGGTAACATGACTATGTTTCAATACTATTTGAGAATGCCAAATCTTGATGGTCCTTACTGGACAATGATCATAGAAATGGTATTTTACTTAACGATTCTTCTGTTATTTGTAACAAAACAGTTGAAGAATATTGAGATTTGGGGTGTAGTAGGAATTATATTAGCATGTGTATTAGATTATTGTGAGGATCATTATACCACTTTATATAAAATGGTGGTATTTGTATATCCGCTAATCCACTTCTGGCCTTTGTTTTTTTCAGGAATATTATTTTTTAAGATTATGACTGAGAGAACTGCATATGTTAGACGCTATGTGATGGTGTGTATCTGTTTTCTTCTACAAAGAAAATTATATGCGATAATAGGACATAGTGCTGTGTTTATTTCAAAGATAGAGTATATTGTTTGTTTATTGTGTTACTTTTTGCTTTTTATTCTCTTTGTTAATAAAAAACTTAACTTCATTGTTAATAAAGTAACATTGTATTTGGGGACAATTTCTTATGCTCTTTACTTATGTCACGAATACCTTTCTTATAATCTTTTAATTCCCTATCTAACAAAAAATATTGGCTTGAATTTTTGGATTGCGGCTTTCATATGTTTGACTGTGACTATTTTTGTAGCCAGTCTAATTACATTCTATATAGAAGAGCCCTTTAGAAAGAGAATAAAGAAATTATTCGCTTCTTCATCTTCGAAGAAAGTTCAAGCATATTTTATAGTATAGGAGAAGGACATTAATAAACAACATATTGGTATTTTTTTATTTGACGCTCCTCTGATTTTTGAATTTTTTAATGAATTTATTCTTTCTGTAATAGAAAGATAAAGACCATCTGATAACTTGGATGAATCAAATGTATAATAGCAATTAGATGCTACCATATATAGTAAAACAGGATCTTTCTTCCGAATCTTCCATATAGGTTACAACATTAGTAAATAACCACCCAACACATGAAATATAATCTGCATATAAGATACTTACAAGGTGAAACTGTTGAAGTATGGAATGAAATAATTGCTTTGAAAGAAAGAGTATTTACGCCGCCTTTTCAAGAAGACGTTTTGCAGGTAGTAAATACAATGGTAGACCGCATAGTATACAATCTGGAATTGATTTATACAGAGTTATTGGCAAAAGGCTATGTGTTTGATACACAAGGTGTATTTAACTATTATGAGAAATATCATGGAAAACCTGTGTTTTTTCGAAAGTCAAACACCGATAAAATAGATCTTATTGTCGATTTTCTTACTAAGCTGGAGCCGTTTGGTGCTCATCCTCTTATCTTAGCAGAACTTTATAAAAAGGTTGATATCATTGATTTTCGGGGACACTTTCCGGACTTGAAAAGCTATTTTTCATTAGACCCTTTATATCTATATCCCATAGAAGAAATAATCGAATGGGTGGTAAGGTATGATACCAACTTTGATTCTATAAAGGATACAAATTATATTGTTTTCTCTCCGGATGAAAGTATTAAAGCTGATGGGTATGGTGAAACAAACTATGGTATTACTATATCTGATAAGATGGTGGCAGATGGCGATTTGGTTGATTATGGGATAGACATAACATTTGTAGAATACTTGCGTCAGGCATTTCGGTGGGCAGGGTTTTCTAATTTAGAATATATTGCCAAACCGAAAAAAGAACCTTCCACACAAATATACTACTGGAGAGGCCAGCCTCCAGAAGATCCCAATAAATGGGATGTTAGCAAAGAAATAATTGATTACCAGATTATAGATATTGCAGTTGAAATCGCAGGCAAGACATTGCTTATTTAATAATACTTTTGCATCACTAGATTAGTAAATGAATATCTCAGAGTATGAATTATCCTGTTAAAGATCTGGTTGTTTTTTCTAAATTGGGGATAGGGTTAGTCATCTGACTAATTCTATTCTAATTGAGATAAATTAAAAATGTTGTATTGAATGAATAATCGTTATGGAAAAATCTTAACGAACTTTCCATTATCAACCCCAGTCAGTTTAGTAATTTAGTCCTTCAAATAAATGGGTTGTATTAAATTAACGTAAGTTCTGGATTACATGCAAGATAACTATTTGATTATCAGAGGTACGCCGATGAGAACGGGTAAAAAATGCTTTATACTTTGAAAATAATAGAGTCTGGGGCTAGAAAAGGCACAAAATAACTTCTTTTGATTCTATCCATGTAATAATACATCGAAAATAATGAAAGGATAATATGTTTATTACCAGTTACTTACCTATTAAATGAAATGGCTTTTCTAATCCAGAATTTACGTTAAATTAATAAAATACCCATTTATTATCGCATGCTTTGTTTGATCTTTTCCCGATGCTGGCCTCCCCAGTCGCTTAGTTCACGCAAGACATTTTTTAAGGTCTTGCTGTAATCGGTTGCTTCATAAACGATGGTAACTGGTGT
The DNA here is from genome assembly GCF_030068545.1 of Xanthocytophaga flava. Classification (NCBI taxonomy): domain Bacteria; kingdom Pseudomonadati; phylum Bacteroidota; class Cytophagia; order Cytophagales; family Rhodocytophagaceae; genus Xanthocytophaga; species Xanthocytophaga flava. The sequence goes on from NZ_JASJOR010000008.1 coordinate 12,873, forward strand.
GGTTGGATATACATTGCGTTTAATAAAATCATTCAGTTCCAGATCTTTCAGTTCATCGGCTAAGACCTTTGGAGATATACCCGTAACGGCATTCTGTATTTCGTTGAACCGCTTGGGGGATTGCACCAAGTTAAGGATAATAGCCAGCTTCCATTTGCCATTAAGGACATACAAAGCATCAAGTATATTATTGAGTGAACCGGCACATTCTTCTTTGCCAGGAATTGTATTTTGGATCATCGTTGCCATACCCAAAGATACGCACTTTCCTGAAAGTAAGCGCTTACCTTTGGGTAAGTACTATCCTTTGAATAGCTGTTCCCACTATTTTTGTCTGCACAACTGCAAAACAGATATGCTGCTTAGGTAACACGTGCTGATTTTAATTTACTGGTTGTACTATCAGAAATCAGTGCTTTTGTCTGGCAGAAGTAGGTAACATTTAATCAAAATTTTTATGAAACGTATCCTTCATTTAATTTCAAGTATTCAGGGCAATAAGTCTCACAGCTTGGAACTGGGCAATGCCATTATCGAAAAGGTCATTGAAAAGTATCCAGGTAGTACTGTAAAAGAAGTCAATCTGGTTGACCTGGATATTCCGCATTTAAGTCCAGCTACTTTGCAATCCTTATTTAGTCCAGGAGACAAGCTAACAGCAGAAGACAAAGAGTTAATCCAATTTTCCAATGAGGCAGTCAATCAGTTAATGGCATCTGACATTATTGTCATTGGTGCCCCACTCTATAACTTTACCATTCACACATCCCTAAAATCCTGGATTGACCATATCACACGGCCTGGAATTACTTTTGGGTATACCGAAAATGGCCCTGTTGGTATGGTCACTGGCAAAAAGGTATATGTTGCGATGTCTTCAGGTGGCATTTATTCCGAAGGGCCGGGTAAAAACAACGATTTTGTAGCACCATACCTGAAAGCCTTCTTCGGGTTTCTGGGCATGACAGACCTGACAGTTTTCCGGGCAGAAGGTCTCAAAGTTCCGGGTGTGATGGAACATGCCATGGAAAAAGGGATCGCAAGCATTCATATTGATTAATGCGGTCAATGGTTTTCATTTCTGGTTATAGTGATACAGACAATTGTCACATTGGCCATTTCCATATAGCAACACCTTCAGGTAATTAGCTTGAAGGTGTTGTTTGTGTTTTCTTACCTTGACAACCTTGACTGCTTTTGTAGTGATTTTTTTAATACAACATACGATGAATTTATGATGGGTTTTTGACAGGTTTTTAGTAAGATTGAGGCACTGCATCCAGACAATACAGAGTTAGATGCCCTAAAAGTACGTTTTGTCTGGAACAGCATACTTATGACATATATCTTATGGTAGAACATATAACCCAGCTTTTAGAAGACTACGACCAAAACAAAAGCATCTATGAATCGTTTGAATCCGATGTGAAGAGAATATTGGAGACTTTATTTATCTCAGAAGATTTCCAGCCTTGCCCTCATTTGATTACATCGCGTGTAAAAGCAAAAAACAGTCTGCATAATAAACTTAAACTCAAGGGTGAGAAATACAAACAGATCGGTGATATTAAGGATATTGTAGGAATGCGCATTATTACATATTTGCAGGACGATATTGACAAAATTGCCCAGAAGATTGAAGAGGAATTTGACATAGATAGAGAGAATTCTCCTGATAAATCGGCACAGGTAGAAGAAACACTGGATCGGTTTGGGTACAAAAGCAGGCATTTTGTGGCAAGTTTAAGTGCTAGCCGATTGCAGGAACCTCATCTGAGTAAGTACAAAGGCTTGCAGTTTGAACTACAGATCCGGACCATTCTGCAGCATTCCTGGGCGACTATGGAACATGATATCTATAAGGGAAGGCAAATTGCTCCTTCTGCCAAACGGACTTTTTATCGTATTGCTGCTTTGCTTGAACTCGCTGATATTGAATTTGTCAAGCTAAAAGAAGAAATCCAACAGTATCAGAACCATATTGCTACCAAATTAAAGTTGAATCAGACTACAGGAGATATCCCTGTCAATCTGGCTTCATTGGAGGTCTTTATCAAGGAAAACGATGCTATTGCTCAGATTATCGGATATGCCATGGAGCGAAATGGATTTCATTTGTTTGGTGAAGAAGCTACTGTAATTGACGATATGGATATTTTTAACCTAAAGGTACTGGGCTTTACTACACTGGCTCCTTTGGAGAAATTTATAGAAGAGAACGTGGACGAAATAAAGCAGCTATTTGCTGACTATACAGATCCCCAGCGTCCAACCACAATGCCTGTCGGGCCATGGCAGTATCGCCTGAGCAAGACAGGTAGGGAAGATGATCGGCATTTTTCGTTTAAGAGATGTTGGAGGCTATTACTCGAAATTATTCAGGTTCTAAAATTTAGAAAAAAATAACAGTCTCTCATTCGTGTCCTGTCAGGAGGATAGAGAGAGGTATTCCCAGAACCAAGAGGATAAGAACGCGTTTCACCATAATGCTTCCTTATCTTCTTGATAACATTGCGTATTTGCTGCTTTCACAATGACATGGAATTACTTAGCAGTAACCGGAAACTGCGAAATTCGCAAAACACTACATCCATATGGAATCAGGGTAATTTCCTCTTCCGGTCCTGTCTCCAGCCCGTAAATAACGCTAAAAGGAATTGGACCTGTCATGTCATTGTAGATTCCCCACGAAGGAATTTTCTTCCCTTTGGTACGGATCAAGACCGGAGCATTGTCCAGATTCCACGGATACACAGGCATTTGCTCTTTTAGTTCAACGCGAAATGCCTGTTCCAATTCTTTGTCGTCCATTGCCAGCAGAGCATAATTCCAGTCTGATTTGGGTCTCACTTCATAGTAAGTGTCCCCATACACCTCCGGATCTTTGGTATTGGTTACTATATTCCACTGCTCTTCAATCCGTAAGGCATACGTTAACGGTCCCCGCTCTACAGAGATTGAGTTTTCATGCCAGCGATTTCGGAATACATGCATTGGTAATGTTAATTCCAGTACATCACCTGATTTCCATTCCCGTGAGATCACCACAATCTGATTGCCATCCGCCTCCTGGAGAGGTTTTCCATTTACAAAAATAGTAGCACGTTTGCACCATTGTGGAATTCGCACATGGAAAGGAAAAGATACTGCCTTTGTTTTCTTGTCCAGTGTAAGTTTGAACTGAATGTTTTCACGAAATGGATACTGTGTCTGTTCCTGTATAGTTACCTGTGTACCTTCTCCGACATACGCCTTTACTTCACTGGGGGCATACACAAGCGCTGCCAGCCCTTTATCTGCTGTAGCATACCATAGGTTTTGGGTAAATTTAGGCCAGCCCTGGTGCATATTTGACGTACAACAGGCAAATCCTGTCAGCAGACCATAACATACATCGGTTCCCTGGTGATTGCCATCTTCCGCAAAGTTACGTATATGCCGGGTTACCATTACCTGGTTGGCCTGCTGGAAATACTGGCGGTTCATGTAGTCATCGGTAGCTTGAGTAGGTAAGGCATTAAAGGCGACTTTTTCCAACTGATCAGCATAGCTGACCTGTCCGGTAACAGGTAGTATACTTTCCAGCGAAAACATCATTTCAACTGCTGAACAAAGCTCTGAACCTTGTGTAGGGTTGTTACCATGCAGGGTTTCATCCCCGCCATAAAGTCCATGTGCCAGTCCATTGTATTTTCGAAGGTCGGCAAAACCTTTTGTTACAGACTCTGCATACTTTTGTTCGGGATGCTGCTGGTAATAAATGAGAGGTTCTTTCATGCCTTGTGCCAGATTAACACAATGGATACTGCTTTGCTGGCTTAACAGATTTCCTTCCAGAAAAGCAGTGGTATAGTCAAACGTTTGTTTGTGCATGAGATCTGCCAGTTCCAGCAGAAAGCTTTCGCCAGTAAGATTATACAGCCAGTAGACCACCATAAGATTATCACCAGCCCGATAGCGGGCCCAGAATGTCCAGCGATCCAGCGGCTGTGAAGGTAGTTGTTTCAACTGATACCTGAAATAACGGGTCAGCAAGTCAAGCACCCGTCTATCACTAGTTGCCGAATAGTATTGCTTTAAAATTTTTAGTACCACCATTCGGGGCCACCAGTCCAGGCTGTTGTCACGTTGGATACCTGGTTCGTAAGGATAGTCTTTGGCAGGTCCGAAATTGCCATCTTCACGTTGTGACTGTATGGCCCATTCCACCCAGGGTTTGGTTTTGCTGATTAGTTCTTTATCATTGAGAATATAGGCCAGAGGCAATAGCCCATCAATCCAGTAAGGACCTCTTTCCCATTGATCTCCATCACCACCAAGCCACCCATTACGATGACTCATCACCAGTGGATATAGTTTGTCCAATTGTCCTGTTGCTCCATTTTTCTGTCTGAGAAGCATCTCCTTCAGCCACCCTTCGGCATGGATGGCTCCCAATGGTAATTCCAGATAGGGGTTAGGACGTAAAGGAGATCGGTTTTGGATATAGGATTTGACTACAGTCACCTTTTGTTGTGCCATTAACTGGAGGTTTGTTAAAATCAACAAACTCGCAAAAAACAATACATAACGGATTGAATGCATGATTGTATAAATATGAAAAACAGAAACAAGGATTCATCACATAGGTGTTCTACTAGATAATAGTAGTTATGGAAATTTCACTATTGTATACAATGGTATCACCCTTTTGAAATATAGTGGTATTTGTATGAGCAAGTAGATCGTTCACTGAAGATTCATCCAAAGAAAAAATAGTTGCTAAAAGTAAGAAAATCAGTTATAAACCAATAGAAAACTTCTTTATGGAGATTATAAAGATAAATATGGGGTTTCATATCCAGGATACCTGGCAGAGATAAAAGAGTATGGACTTAAAAACAACTGATACAGATCAATAATGCTTTCTTTAAAATAAAGGGTATTTAAGATTATCCGATTAAGTCAGTCATCATCTTCTAAAAGCGAATTAGAGCTTTAATGGCTATACAATAACTAGTTTGAGCAAGGTATCAATGTGAAAAAACTTTTATCTTGGCAGTAATATCCTACTATAATTTGTACTCTGAAAGGATTGAACTTTCTTATGAACCTTAGTGATTATACGTTCTCCTTACCCCCTCGCAAAGTACCTCTTTCTCGTAGTGTTGTTACTCTAGTAGGATTTCCAGTCATACAACTATTTATATGGGGCTGGATATGTCTTTGTCTGGTTTCTATCCGGAATAGCCTTCCGGGTAACATAGTATATAACCCATCGGGAGCTGACCGGATTGACGGTAAAGATTTTTACAATTATAAATATGCCTATACCAATGGCGCACTAACCACTATTTCTAACAGTAATATAAAAAATAAGGATACAGCTTATGCACTTTATTACACCTTCCAAGCCAATAATCAGCACTTTACAGGGGTGTTCTTTACAGAAAGAGATAAACAACTACCACAAATAGGAGACAAATTGAAAATTTATTATAGGATGGACAATCCTGTTGTTTCTTATGTGGTTGGTATACAAACTAGCTCAGTCAATCAGGAAGGGATTTTCGTTAGTTTTCTTATGCTGCTTGTAGGCATTGGAGGACTTGCCATTTATACTTGGGTGAATAGTAAGGAAAATTACCTGATGAAATATGGGCATCTTACAGTAGGTAAGTTTAATCAGCAGACTGAAGACAAGAATAGCGATGGGGAAGTAAGTTATCGTGTGCAGTATAAGTTTATGGCCTTCGATAACCAATACTATTATTCTGAAGAAAATCGCTCTTTGCCTGCTTATGAAGAAGATGTAGTTATACTTTACAACGAAGGACACCCAAAAGATAATCTGATTCTTAAGGTCCATAAGCTATATGAACAATATGATGAGAACTTTCAGCCACTGCCTGCTTCCTGGGACGAAGTATTTTATCACAGTGTGATTCCTGCTGGTGTAATTATCAGTCAGCTATTTTTATTTATTTCCCATTGATATGAGGTTTAATTCATTTGGCTTATATGCTTTCTCTCAACTTCAAAATGAACCAAACTCATGATGGCTTTGATCATGAAGGTTATGATATAATTAAAAAAGAAAAGGTGAATTTTGAAATAAGATGAGAAGTTGTCTCTCAAAATACACCTTTCTGCATTCCAGAATTATATTATCCGAATGAAAGTTTTTGCCCTTGCCAGCCTGTAGTGTGCAGAAATTGTTCCCAACTTAGGGTATCGGGGTTTATCTGGCGACTCCATAACCAGTCGCGATCTTTGCCAAAATACCCATATTCGACTGCATACTCTGCCATTCCCAAAATCTCATTCACTAAGAGTTCATTTGAGCTAAATTCTGGGAAATAATAAAGGAAGTTCTCCCGTGTGAAAGCTGAGACATAGACAGCCTTCTTACCTATAACCCGAATAAATGTATCAACCATCTCCCGTGGCGAAATGCTTTCTCCAATTACCGGTAAAGATGCTCCCGCATAGCGATTAGGATTCGAAAAGATCTCCAGAACTGCAGGTCCTGTAGCCGTAAGGGGATCTACAAAGGGTGCGCTGAAATCCTCTGGTAAGTAAATTGGAAATACAAGGGTATCGCCCTTTATAACTGGAGTGTAAAATTCTGGTAAATTGGTGTAAAAGAAAGCCATGTAGATAAACGAGCTTGTGATGGGAAGCGTGCGGATATATTGCTCAATATTGGCCTTGTCTGTAAAATGAGGGGCAAACTTCTTTCCCGCTGTAATCTTATCTACATTTTCCAAGCTACTGAAGATAAGGTGTTGAACCCCTGCTTCAACGGCTGCATCTGCTAACTCTTTGCCTAACGCAAACTCATGAGTGGCTGGGGGCGCAATACCTGGTGTCATCATGAAAACGCCGTCTGAGCCTCGGAATGCTTCCACATACTCTTTTTTGTATCCCAGATCAAGAGGTAATCGCACAAGCTCAGCTCCTTGTTGGACCAGACTAAGCGCCACTGGTGAGTCAACCCGACGGGTAATGCCACGCACACGATAACGCCCGCTTTGTAACAAAGTACGTGCAGCGCTGAGGCCCTGCTTGCCCAAAACTCCCACAATAGTAATTAGTGGTTTATCTTTTGTTTCGTTGTTGGTTACTTTAAATGCCATTCTTTCGGTATGTCTTTAGATGAAAAATACGAACTATAAAAATTATAGTTGCAAAACTATTTTTAGTGATTTACATTCGCAATAACTATCCAAATGGATAGGTGTAACATTGGTAGTATGAAAACAGAATGTATTGGTGATTATGTAAAGCTGGAAGGAGAGATTTATCCTTGTACAATCAGTCTGGCGATGGATTTAATGGGTGGAAAATGGAAAGCTGTTATCTTGTACCATTTAAAAGACGAGGAAAAAAGATACAACGAACTCCGAAAAGAAATGCCCTCCGTTACTGAAATGACGTTGAGCCTGCAGTTAAAACAGCTGGAGAATGACGGATTGGTTTCACGAAAAGTATATGGAAAGAAACCACCCATTAAAGTCATTTACAGCTTAACCGATTTTGGCAAAACTGTTATTCCTGTTTTAGAAGCGATTACAGCCTGGGGCAATCAGGTTGTACGGGAGAAAGGCGAATTTGTCTCCGCCGGGCAGGTGTAAATTGGTGTAGCCTAACATGGACCATCTCACATTTTAAGAAAAAGGATCAGATTTTCTTAAGAGAACCTAGATAGACTCAGGCTTCATCTTATCGATTGGTAAGTAAACTCAGTAAGAGTTGTTTTCTTTCTCTGGCTATTGGTAGGGAAGTATTATTAACCATGGCTGTAAGTCCATTGATAGAAGCAATGTATTTACTCTGTACAAGGTAGGAGCGGTGAATCTGGATGAATTTTTCGGCGGGCAAGGTCTCCTGCAAACTTTTCAGGGTTTTGTGTACAATCATATGTCGGTTATCTCTGAAATATACCTGTACATAGTTCTGCAGGCTCTTCACATATGTAATCTCATCAATGTGTACCCTGTGGTCAACTCCATCTTCCCGGAAAAATATAAACTGAGAATCCTGGGGGTACATCAACTCATATAAGCGCTTTGCTTTATGAACAGCCTTTGTAAAATCTTCCAGAAAAATAGGCTTTAGCAGATACTCAATCGCATTTACTTTGTACCCTTTCAGGGCATATTCCGGATAGGCGGTTGTGAAAATAATCATAGTAGAATCATTGTTTACCAGTTCTGCGAATTGAATACCTTTGATTCTTGGCATTTCAATGTCCAGAAATATCAGGTCTACTTCTTTGTTTTTTATCAGATCCATAGCTTGAAAAGGATTGGCATAGTCACCTACACATTCCAGAAAATCAAATGCTTTGATAAATTCAAGTAATCCTTCTCTGGCAATCCGTTCGTCATCAATTACAATACATCGTATCATAGCTTTTCTTTACCGATTTGTTTTTCTAATGTAAGCTTTAGTCGTACTGAAAATAGTTCATTGTCCTCATTTATCATCAACTGGTATCGATCCGGATAGGCCAGTGTCAACCTTTCTTCTACATGCTTTAATCCTATACCTCGGGACTTTGCTTTTGCTACATTTTCATCAAAGGTATTGGTTATCTCAAAAGTCAGATTTCCCTGCAAATCTACCGTACAGTATTCTTTGATAAAATAGTCATTTGCCTGATTGGGCAATACATGCTTGAATGCATTTTCAACAAAGGTGGCTAATACAAAGGGTACTATATACAACTCATTTTCCGGAATGTGCCATTCACAGGATATTTGCAGTTCTTCTGCATGTCTGTTTTTTTCCAGATCAAAGTACTCTTTCAGAAATGTAATTTCCTGATCCAGTGGAATTAGCTTTTTTTGTGACTCGTACACGTAATAGCGTAGTATTTTACTGTATTGAGAGAGAAGGAGCAATGCTTCGTTTTGATCCTTTCGGATCAGAAACTGCAGGTTGTTCAGAATATTAAATGTAAAGTGTGGACTAAGCTGGTTGCGCAGCAGCTTTATTTCCATTTCCAATGATTTTCTTTGCAATACCTCCAGTTCTTTCTCCCGTTCGAGGTACTGCTTGTATTTTTCAAATGAGTAATTCAGTCCGGAAACCATCGCACTGAAGGTAAACAAACCAAAAATCACAGCCACCCGGTCATTAGTAACTTCTTTTAATGTGCTTTCGGGAGCGGTGAGTGTCAGAATGAGATAGCCTTCAACAGATAGAGCAATAGTGACTACCAGACAGGATATTCCCAAAACACCAAGGAATGGAAGCGTATTCAGGTTTGCTAAAAAATGTTGAGCCCATTTCCCTGAAATATAGCTCAGGTATACCCGTAATGTAAGAATTACACACGTTGAGTAACTAAATGCAGTAACGAATGATATTTCCTGATTGGCAAAAAGCTGGAGCAGGATGGCCAGAAAAAGGAACATCCAGAAAAAAACTGTTGCTTTATCTTTAAATTCCATAGGTGAATGAAGAAGGTATGGACTGATGCAAAGTAGCACATATCTTTTAAGATAGCCTCTACGGTTTGTCAACAAATACAGACTGTTGGTCAAAAGCCAAACCGTGCATCCAGGGTGATCCTATACCTTTGAGCCATTAACCAAAAAACAAAGCTTTATGAAAACTAATTATGTAATTGGATGGATTCTCCTGCTGACATCATTTGGACTAACTTCAACGGGAGCTTATGCACAAGAAAGTAAGCATGGTCTTGTGCTTAACATCGGACTTAGCAATGGATACAATCTGACATCCGGAAATAGTGCTGTAAAGAACTATTATAGTATTGGGGGCAGAATAAATCTGATCTTTAATGATAAGTGGTTTGTTGGCTATACTCAAAACGGAAGTATTGCTCCTGGAAATCTGGTAGAGAATGCTGATTTTAAAAAGTCAAGAATCCATGAGTATGCCTTATCCGGAGGGAGAAAGTGGAACCTGGGTTCTCAAACGTATCTGAGAAGTAATCTAAATGCCGGAATCAGTGAATTTAAAGTAAAAACGGGTTCGGGAAGTATATGGGATGATGATTTTTCTACCTCATCTGCTACTTCCTACCTGGCAGGAGCCGAAACTGCAATTGGCTTCCGGTTGAATAAATATCTGGCAATTGAGGCGGGTATGTATTACCGCAGGTATTTTAAAAATGATCAATCAAGCCTTGCTACCAGAGATTTAAACAGTCTGGGTGTAACACTATCATTGGCAGGTAGTCTCGGTCTAAGCAAATAAGTAGCTCCTATCATTGAAAGTAAGGCAAGGGGAATAGTAACACATACCTGTTGAAAATATCATATTTCATTAACCCCAAACATAGTGTCAATCTATTACCTTTGCCTGAAATCAAAACATATGATACGTCAAATCTCTTTATCACTACTGATTGTCGCCGCTCTATCTGCTGGCTGTCAGAATCAGAAATCAGACACTTCAACAACAGAGTCCTCAACATCTGACTCTTCAGCCACTGTAAGCCCGGAACCAACAAATTCTGGTAAGCTCGAAACACGTCTCGGAACGGCAGGAAAATCATTTACAAAAGATTCTGTTCTGTTATCCTTCACTGTAATCAATCATACAGATAGTGCACAGCGTTTTTGCAAATGGGAAACACCTTTTGAACCTCGTTTGGGTAAGTACCTTGAGGTAATACATGAAAATGGAACTGAGGCTATATTCAAAGGAGCGATGGCCAGACGAGTAATGCCACCGCCTGCTGAAACCTATATCGAAGTGGCACCACACGATAGTGTCCGTACCGTATTTAATCTGCCAGATAATTATGCAATCACAACCGGACAATACACAGTCAAATATAGCGGTGGGGGTGTAAGTGGCCTTGATGCAGGAAACGAAATTAAAATCAAGATAAGCAATCCCTAACGGATTCATGTAATATTAGGTCAGCCTGGATTTGGGAAGGAAGATTTAAGAATCAGCGTTTATACTTTTTGAAAAGAGTATAAACGCTGATTTTGTATTATTCAGATTAATTAGGAGAATCTCTGAAATTTGGGATGATTTTATCTTAAACAAGCACAGATAAGACACTTACCAACAGTAATATGCTTGTTATAAAATGAGGAAATATCAACTACCTAATAGTACTGGATGCAAAACAGATACCCTGATTTTTATCTGGAAAGCTTTTTCGGGGAATCAACTCCTGATTCTTTGCATAGATGAAACTAATGTCCCCAAATGCAGCTAGTAGGAGATCTGTTGCCTTATAGACTTTTGAAGAATAGTCTTCTATTACTTTGAGGAGAGGAACTTCTATTTCCTTTGCTTACCTAGATTGATACATACTGCATTCCTTAAACTGTAATTTTTCTCTAAACCTGAGCTACATCTGGAATCTATTTGGGTTACCTGGTGGCTAAGGTGCTGTATGTACTCAAAAAATCAATCTGATTATTTATCTGGGAGTTAGGATTAAAATTCAGATAACAGGTAAGAGTGATAGTATATTACCAGTTGATTAATCAGCGAAAAGCGGAATACAAAACCTATGAAAAGCTCACCCCGTCACGTGTGATGACTTTGGACGGGGAAATCATTACAGGTAAGTACAAGCGGGACAATCTGCTGGATAGAGCTCTTGTCGGTCTGGCGGTTTCTTCAGGTACAATAGAAGGGCGGGCACGTGTGGTCTCAGCGATAGAAGAGGCTAACCTGGAAGAGGGGGATATATTGGTAACCACTTTTACAGATCCCAGCTGGACACCGTTGTTCGTATCTATAAAAGGCCTCGTTACTGAGGTCGGCGGACTGATGACGCATGGCGCCGTCATAGCAAGAGAATATGGCCTACCCGCAGTAAGCGGAGTAGAGAATGCTACCAAACGTATGAAAGACGGTCAGCGCATTCGGGTGCATGGTACAGAAGGGTATATAGAACTTTTGTGAGAAAGAGAATGTAAATGGTAGTTCTGATTTTTTACTTCTCATAACCTAATAAGATTTGGTAAAAAGAAAAATAGTGTTTGTTTCCTGATTTAATGTTGGTTTAAATAACTATATCACCTATATTTTCTGATCTTTGCTTATATCTGTTGATCAACTTTATTCTTCCAAATAATTAAAGATGTAGCCGGAGATTATAGAGCATTAAGATGCTCAGGCAGGATTCGAACCTGCAGGTACTACCCGAATTTATATCCCGTTTGTATGGTAGTACAGTTTACGGCAACATTCTTAAGGATACCATTCCATTTCTGAACAGTTTAAATTGAGCAGTTTAAACATAAGTAGTTTTATCTAATAGAAGCAGAATGTTGAAGTAATTCTGTAGGTCTGATACCAAACTGTTTTCTGAAGGCAAAAGAGAAGTGTGAAAAGTCTTCGAAACCTAGGTCATAATAAATATCACTTGGCTTGGCACCTTCGGTCTTGATACGGAAATATGCTTCTTCCAAGCGTTTGCGGGTAAGCCAAGTGCCAGGAGTACTTCCAAAAATTTTCTGGAAATCTCTTTTAAACGTAGACAAGCTTCTGCCTGTCATATAAGCAAACCGGTCCAAGCTCACATTAAAACGAAAATTACGGTTCATAAACTCTTCCATATCAATCTTGTCAGGTATCGCAAAGTTAAAAAGGATGTCTTTCAGTTCTGGTGTGGTTTTTAATAAGATTAGAAGCAGTTCTTCCCGTTTTACATCTTCAAAGCCTTTTTCTATTTCCTCCTGTTGTGTGTAATAAGGCTCAAGAGACTTTATATAACTTTGAAGTAGGGTACTATCAGGTAAGAACAAGAGTGAATTGGTATTTTGAGTGGAATATACATCAATGGGATGCCGCTCAAGAAAATTCACCAGAAAAGGCTTGTCCAGGGTAATGACCACTTTTCTAAATACACCGTTGTTTTTGTGTTTGGTGTACCGAATGAGATGATTTTTCCGGGCGATTAGTGGATCGCCCGGCTGTATGGTATAGGTATTTTGTCCATCATAGGCAATCATCGATCCATCGAGTAGATACAAGAAGAAATGCTCGCTAATAAACTGCTCAGGAGAAATCTCCGGACCCAGATGACAGGAGTGTATTTTATTGGAATTCAAGGGTTTATATCATTATCTTTGGTAAAGGTACTCAATTCATCATACTGTCCACACTAGCCAGTATAGCTTCTTCCTTACTGCGAGGTTTCCAGTCTAGGATATCTTTGGCTTTCTGAGTGGAAAGTGTAATATAAAAATTCTGATCTGTATTGGGAAATGAAGCTATTTTTCCAGCATACTCCGGGCGTTCCTTACGGATTAGCTCGGCAACATCATAAAAGCTCATCACTCCCTCAGAAGCGGCCAGAAACCGTTGTCCTGCAGCTTGTGGATGTTCCATAGCCATGATATGGATATCTGCTACATCCCGAACATCTACCACACCAAAGGTAAAGGAAGGACTGGAAGTAACTAAACCTCCAATGATGCTTTTAATAACACCATCCAGCGAAGCAGAAGAGATGCCTCCGAGTATAGGTCCGAAAATACCGACAGGATTAATGACCGACAATTCCATTGCACCTCCTTCTCTCGCCATAAAATCCCATGCTGCTTTTTCGGCCACAGTTTTGGATTTGATATAAGCCATGAGCGGAACATTTGGATCTGTCCAGTCTTCTTCTGTAAAAACATGGCCTGGGGTATTCGTACTATAGCCAATAGCCGCAAAAGACGAAGTAAGCACTACACGCTTTACACCTGCATCTCGGGAAGCTCTTAGGACACGTAACGAACCTTCACGGGCAGGGATAATGAGTTCTTTTTCATCTTTAGGTTCTTGTGTTACAAACGGAGAAGCCACATGCAGTACATAATCACATCCCTTTGCTGCCTCACTCCATCCGATGTCATATAAAAGGTCTGCTTCATAAATGGATAAATTTTCAAAAGACTCGATACCGCTAGTCCTAAGAGCTTTTTCCAGTTCTTCTTTTTTATTGAGGCTACGTATGGTAGTTTTTACAGTGTACCCCTGTTGCAATAATTGTAACATTGTATGAATGGCTACAAATCCTGTTCCGCCAGTTACTAAAACTGTTTTGTTGGTTTTCATAAGGTAACGTTTGTTGTACACTACAAACTTCCTAATTCTAAACGAAAAAGATTGTGTTTAAAAGTTCAATTTTAGTGTGTTTAAAAGGTCATTGGTAATGTGTTGACTTTCCTTCATAGATCTTTGAAATGTTAAAGTCTGAGGATTATTATACCATTCGTTGAGTTCTGTTCAGATTATGACACTGTGCATTGTTCTATGCAAACGGCAATAGGAAAAAATTATCTTTAGTATCTGTGTAAAAATAATTTTTGTCCGAAATGCACCGCAAATTTATCGGTGCATTGAATAAACCGCAGAAAGGTTTTCGCATAGAATACATCGCAAGTTTTATGTTTGACCTGAATTAACTGCAAAAATTTTTGTGCGTATAATTTAAGTCAACAACTTATTTTGCTTAGAAGTATGCACATTATAAAATAATTTCAAAACATAACTTCTCAAAATTCTCTACTTTTATCCGCCTTTTCAGCTTAGTTGAACTAGTATTAAAAATAACTGCAAGCCCACAAAGTAATCTGATGACAAACAACACACCTGTTAAAAAAATAGAGCTGATAGATGGTTTTATTTGAGTTGTGGAAAAGCCAAAAAGCATATTTGATCCTAGGCCTGGTGAGATTTAAAATCCAGATAATGATGAATAATAAATAATATGCCTGCTTCTTTCAGTAAAAGGGAGGTGAAAGATACTGTTTCTAAGTTTATCTATTCAAACAAAGATTAGATCCAACCTTGATGATTGTTTTTGATATTACTTAACTGCGAATTTTGCTTTTGCCTTGCAACTCTTTTCTCCTATCTTGTGTCCTTGTGAAAAATTCATCTTCACTATGTATATTAAAGGACTTATACTATTGTTACTTGTACTTGCATTAGCCAACTGCCGAAGTGATTGTCCACCAGATGAAGAACCTGTGATGAAGGCAACGTTGCATTGGTATGATACTGCCACCCAGGAGTACAGAGGTATGGGTTACTACAAGCGGATTTATGGACTGGGAGGGAATGGGAATGTAGTAGTGAGTGATAACTATGCGTATTTGCCTTTATCACTTCATGCAGATAGTGTGATGTATATTTTTGAACCCATCGATGGACCAAACGATACTTTGATTCTGTGTTATAGACGCGATTTTGGCCCCTATGAAACAAATGAAGAACGCTGTGGCTATGGTGCTGACTTTTCCGGAGGATCGTATGTGTATGGCAGCAAAGAACTAAAAAGTGGTTTGACTGATAGTCGTTACAGTGGCATTAGCCGAACTACCTTTGAGTCTGGGGATGCCCAATATCGTGGACGAATCGGGACGCATTCAGAGGTTCGGAATATTTATGAAGTGGAATTGTATAGATAGAAAGGGAGAGTCATATCTTTCCCAACAGGGCTGCGACTATGCCACAGAGGGCTTTTACAAGCAATAATCCGTCAATAATAATCAGATAATATAAAATGGATCGGCGTTGGTGAAGGCCGTATACAGTCCAGAGAAGAGCCAGAAACGGAATCAGGTTTAATAACACCCGCATCCCTGGAAAGTGCCGTATATAGGCAACTATCAGAAAAGAAGCCAGTACCAGTACTGTTAAAGGAATCAGGATATAGAATAGGGTAGTTCGTAGTCCATATTGTACTACAAAAGTTTTCAACTGGTGGTTTGCATCGGATGCATAGTCTTTGATATCAAACATGATGCAGGTAAGAGAAATAAACAACCAGTTTTTGCAAAAAAGCCAAACCCACATACCATTGATAGGATAGAAGGTATTGTATTCAATCTGGTAAAATAATACAGGAGAAACTGTGACCAGGCCAGCCCATACCCATCCAATGATAAAGGGTTTGATCCAGCCTTGTTGTCGGATATGTGGCCGATGTCCAAATATGGGAAGCCATCCATAATATAATGCTGCCAGCAGAACGACTCCTGCTGCCAAACCCAGGGTGGAAAGGGATAACCGAAACAGGTTAGTCCAATGGCAAACCAACAGATAAATACCAATCCCAATCCCTAGTACGCTACACAGAAGTTGACTGAAACGAACCCACTGCTGATATTGGACATACCAGTTGGATCGGACGTTACGTATATAGGGAGGGGTGCTGGTTATACAAATAGCGTTTCCCTGATAGGCATAAGTATAGTAGACAAGGGTGATCAGAAAGATACATGAATAGTAGGCCAGAGGATTTAAGGGTAGCTCAAGTTGCATGTTGGCTTCTATGGAGAGGGCAACCGCATACAGTGCGTAATGGTAGTTGCCAAAAAAAATGAGGTGAATGATACTTTGTCCTATTGATCGCTGTGTTGTTAACATTTTTGGGAGTGGTGTAGCCACTTACTTCTGTTACTGTATACTCTATGGTGCCGAGGGATAATCCATTAGGCGTCTAATGTATATACATTTTTCGTTCTAAGCAGGTTTTGGACCATAAAACATTCTCATCCTATCGTATTTTTCTCATTTTCGGTATTAAAGAACTGAATGATTCATGTCTGAAATGGGACAGTTGACAGGTTTATATTTTGTAGTATGTATGTTAAATACTTTGCTTCCAAAGTTATGTGAATGTAGTTATTGAGACTTCCCAACGCTTTTACACACAGTATGTGGAACCTTCCAGCTAGTTTCTTTCCTGATTGCTTTCAACAAGCAAACCATAAAAGGAATAGTATGATTATATGTCATACTATTCCTTTTATAGGATTTAACCAGTAGTATGACTTTCTCTGAAAAAATGGTAAATACCTTGTTCTGATTGCTGAACTAACCTACCTTCACTTTCTTTATTCAGGGATTGTCTCTACCACTATTTCATTTTCTTTGGTATCATAATATGTACAAGTCATCGTATCAAGGCATACAAACCATTTCTCAATTCCTGTTTCTGCGCAAATTTTGCAGAATGTATAGTAATCTGAATGTCCCTGCTGATGTAGTTTCAGTTCATAGCTGAATTTCACTTTATCTGTTGTTGAGGAAATAGGTAGTTTATCATACATGGGATTGGATTGGGTTTGATACCCTTCTTTTCCAAAATAGGTGGTATGGCTATCTAATACCCAGGTTTCAAAAGCTGTTACACCTAATTGTTTGATTTCCCGAATATAGATAGGGAAGTCGGCTCCACTTTTTACTTTGGCATGTGCAGATTTAACTTGTTCGACTGTAAACATGGTCTCTTTGTTTTATTGATTGAACATGTTACAAAGGTCAGGCAAAGAAGAATCCTAAAATTGTAAAAAATCGTTTTTCTAGAGTGCTCTTCTGAAATTTTCAGGAGTAGTTCCGGTAAATTGCCGAAAGTCTTTGATAAAATGTGCCTGATCAAAGAATAGATGAAAATAGCCAATCTCTGTGAGCGACTTGGCATTGTTTAACGATTCAATAACCGCATTGAAGCGGACTATTGACGCAAACTTCTTAGGTGTGGTACCGACTTCTTTTCTAAAGCGTTTTTCAAACGGACTTTGGCTGATACAGAGTTGTGTGTTGAGATCTGAAATCTTTATGGCTCCTTGGTTTTGGTAAATAAGCTTTACTGCTTCCAGAACTAGTCTGTCAGGCTGAATGTCTTTAAGTTGTGATAACAGAAACTGTTCAACTATCTGTATACGTTGTGTATCTGTATGTGCTAATACCAGCTTTTCTTCTGTTTCTGTAATGGCATACCGATTGAATATAACATTAAGTGGCACACTTTGATGAAACAGTTCGTGGGCTGGACAATGAGTAAATGCACTAAGGCCAAGTTCTGTAAAATAGACAAGGATAGTACCAATATCAGAAGTGTTTCTGAATAGTTTGAAACTATTCATCAGCCCTGTAATACCTGATGGATTCAGATTAGTTTCGGTTTCGCTTTCTATAGAAAATAATTGTCCCTTGTACTGAAATCCGATAACCAGACTAGTAGAAGGAAAGATTTTGTAAGTACTTTCCAAGGTGTTTTCAGACACGACAAAGTGTTTTATGTAAGGTTTGAGTCTGTCTGTTGGTATGACCTTGTCAAATTTCATGAGTGTGCTAAAAGCTGATGGATGCAGATGCTAAAGATACAGGATTTTTATACGTCATGGTTTTTATCTGAAACAGAATGTTTACAGATCTGAGTATAGACTAGTGGAAAAATTTCGTTAGCGGGGTGTTGCTGAAATAGCAAGACTGCAAAGCAAGCAGTGTATTAGCAGCAAATAAAAACACCCTGAAACATGTTTGACTTTTATGTCAGATTTGTTTCAGGGTGCTACATTAGTACAGAGGAGACTTAAAATTCACAGGCAAGTTTTACGCCATAGAATCGTGGTTCCTGTGTGTATTTGATTTTGGAAGGATTGACATCTGTGTACCCTGAATCATAGAAATATCTGCGGGCATGATTGGTATATAGCAGATTGTTGGCAAACGCACTCAGTTGAATATTTTCAGTTAGTTTATATTCTACTGACAGATTCACTCTCAAATCCGTTTTATAGATATTATTTTTACGTACCTCTGCCACATAAGCTCTTACCTGATCTGCAAACTGTGCACTTACATTGCTAACAGCCGTCTGGTAAGCAGATAATCCGTCGTTTGAACCTGCAAAGTTCCACAATACACGAGTATCCAGATGCAGTACCAGTTTTTGGTTTAGTAGATTATACGTTACAAACAGCTTAGAGATATTCTGTGCGTAGTTATTTAAGTGCTTTTCTGTTCCTTTAATATAAATAGTATCTTTAGTATTATCATCTTTGGTATAGATAACACGTTGATTATAATCGGCATAGCTTATACCACTACTTGTCTGGCCTGGAGCTAGTTTCCAGTCAATAAGATTTACCAGGGCATGGTTAATACCTGCTGAGAGGTTTTTAGTTTTGTAGGTTACTGTAATCTCAGCACCTGCCGTTTTTGCTTTTCCTACCTTTACCACTCCAGCTGCGCTGCTTGACCATCCCAGTACTTCTGTTACATTGTAGTATGCGTTGGCTTCGGTAACTAAATTCGGGCTATGTACATAGGTATATAATACTTCGGCTGCCTGCAATTTTTCGGCTTCCGATACACGTCCGTGGCGATGTTCTACCAGCATCTGTGCAGCTGTATTCATACGGGTAGACTGCAATCCTACCAGTCGTAATGTATGTTTATCAAAGTCCATTAATAAGGCAACGCGAGGGGAAAGCAACCAGTCAGAGTATGTGTCTTTATCCGTTCTGGCTGACATAAGTAAGCTTATTTTTTTGCTGAATGCATAGCTTCCTTCTCCATAGAAGGATACCGTATTGGTAGTCCATCCCTTGCCTACATACACACCCTGAGATGCCAGAATCTGGTTGCCGGTTACGGAAGTTACGCCTGTATTGGCCACAGCTAATACGCTGGCATCACTCAGAATCTCTTTCTGATCACCCAGACGGATGTCAGACGCAGATTTTAACCAAGGAGCTGCCCATTTATTGTTGGTTACTTCTGTACCTACTGCTCCCTGAAATTTATTTTCCTTGTCTTTATAGGTAAGTACAACCTTGCCAGTCATTTGTCTTTCAGAATACTGATACAAGGCATGACGTAAGCTGGACAGATCAGTGATACTTGTAATATCACGTAGTTTCAGGCTATCCATATTGGCATTGGATAGGGCAGAGGAAGTCTGGTAACGGAAGCTGGCACTATTCTCATTGTCATAGATCAAGCTTGTATTCAGATCTAGCTGATCATTCAGTGTAAATTTCTTTTCAGCTACAGCCAGAAACTGCTGGTGTTTGTTGTACATACTAGGAACTACATCCCCTTTGTATACAGGTTTATTGCTGGTATTGAAAGATGAAAGCGCTTTATATCGGTCAAACGAGTGACCATACATTCCGGCCTGATTGTAACGCGTGAAAAACTTATATCCTTTACCAAAGTCAAAGTCGGCGATAAATTTCAGCTGAGGTATATTGCGGGCATCTCTCATGTAAGGGTTTACTGCTGTTGGGGCCTTCATTTGTGATGGTAAGCCATAATCTGTAAATGTCTTGGAGGTAAATACGTCAGGCTGGTTAATGCCATCCGTAGATTGTATGCTGCCATAGAACATACTTTTTACTCCTGTTGCAGATTTGCCTGAAGTATATAGATTTACACCACGTGACTCATAAGCTGATTTATAGTTCACAGATCCACCAGTTACACTTTCGCCATTCGCTCTTTTGGTAGTAATGCTGATTACACCTGCAATAGCACCAGGACCGTACGTTACTGAGCCAGGACCACGTACCACTTCAATTTTCTCAATATCATCCAAATCCCAGTTGGAGATTTCAGAAACCATTCCTTTGTGTGCACGGTTGTTTACCACTACTCCATTCACAAGCAACAAAAATTTGAGGTTTCTGTCAGAAACAATCCCTCTCATACCTGCTGCCATTCCTTCAGAAGTATGATCTAGCCAGAAGAATCCTGGTACATAGGTTTCCAGCAGATCCATCATGTTTCGGCTGGCACTGACTTTAATATCTTCTCTGGTAATAACTGTTACGGCTACAGGTTTTGAAGATTGTTTTATATTTACAAGTGTACCTGTAGGTATTTCTATAGAAAGTAATTCTTCCAGTGTCATTTCCAGCAGTTCTTTTTGAGTTCCTGCCTGGGTGGTATCACTTTGTGCCAACACATTCTGTAAAAACAGCAGTGTGATAACTGCTGTCAGCGATACTTTTTTAAAACTCATTAAAAACGAGTAAACCTGATTCATAGTTGTTGCTTTAGTATTGAAAATCAAAGAGAAGCAAGCAAACATAGATTGTTGCTTGTGTTTTGGTGAATAATCCGGATCTGTCTGTTGTGTTACTTGTAAAGTCTTCAAATGATTCTAAGTGGCATCACCTCGAATCATAAACGTCTATCTGCTGTGTATCTCATTCTTTGTCTACCAATCTCAGATACTATCTTGCTTTTATCTGATATATGGATGGAAATGACCTTTTTGTCCAAAACTCGTAGAAACGATTCTAATGTTTAACAAATGAAAACGGATGAGAATAATCTTCTTTGGATATAAAGAGAAAGAAAAGAAGTGCTTTCAGTAGTTCAGTTGTAATACTAATTGCTCATTACCAGTTTCACGACACATTCTTAAGCGGTTTTCTTGATTAGACTGACTTACACAGAGAAGCAGATAGCATGTAAGGACAATAGTTAGTATACAACAGATCAGTATATTCAAATGGGTTGTAGATTAAGTTTGTTTTGTGGAAGTTAGTGTATATAGCATCTATCTTACATAGCGTATATACATATAAGACGAACGTGCGCAGTAATCCATCTCACTAACCTGAGTGCAAGTTAGCTACAGATGTAAATCCAAAAAAAGGAAATAAGCAGATATTCTATGTTTATGTAATATTGTTACTCTATTTGGTAGTATCTGTTCTTAAACGAGTATGCTTTTTTATAATGCATTGTCTGCTTCTAGTGTTCTGTAACTATACATAGAAGTGATTGAGATAGTTTGTACGGATAAGCCTGGAAGTATATATTTAAATTATGGATAGAAATTCCAGTGTTAGAAATAAGTATATCTATGCAAAGTTGTGAAAGTATTTTACGGGGTTTTTAGTAAACATGCATATTGTAATGATACCTTATTATTGGTAGGGCATAGAATTCGTTACCAGGCTACTTAGTGTATGGAGTAAAGTTGATTTATTCGACAAAATGTGATTTTTTGAGCTAGATATCACAGTATTATTTTGTGAATTATAAATTTCTTCATTTTTACTGGAAATACTAATGCTGTAAAAATGTTGATTCTTTTTGCAAAATGTCAAGAAAAATAACCAGTTACGTTTTGCAGACATTACAAAAACTATAAATTAGATAAAATGAAAGACGAATACTTTAAGATCTTTCCTTCTATGAACCGAATGGATTTGGTCTTACGGGATACTGACTACAATCTGATAACAGAGCTAAAATATGAGTATGGTACCTCAATAGGTATTGTTAATTTGGATGGGCTGGAATATTCATTTGAAAAGAAATCAAGGAAAATTGTCAGTTTGTTGTGTAATCAATCAGTTCGTAGTGAGATACATTTTGTCGTTGACTATCCCTGGGAACGGTTTGCATATTTTCAGATAAATAATGAAAAATTTATTTTAAAACATACCTTTTCTGAAGCAGGAATACGACTACTGAAATCTGACTCTTCTCTTGTTTTAAGGATGAAATGGAAGCTATATGCAGAAGAAAAGGACAACTGGTTCATTCGTTTCTTTTTCAAAAATAAATATTATCTGGTTCAGATTGTAGATGAAATGATAGAGAGATCTCAAATACTTGCATTCGTACTGATCTGTGCATATTGTATGCAAGTATTCCTTTATGAAAATTCTGATGAGTAGAAGTGAGTTTGGACTTGGAATCAGACATTTTGCTTTGGGTGAATAGAACTGATTCTGATTTTAAAACACTATATTCTTCAGTAAGAATAACGATTTTATTATAATCAACTTTACAACTTTTTATACATATAAGCATCTATATTCTATACTCAATTCAAAAACATATGATATTCATCAAAGAGGCTTGGTTACTTTTATGGCTATTTTTTCTCTGGACAACCGCTTTTACACAATCATACCCTAAAAAACTGATAGCTCAGCTGGATACTATAATCCAGGCAGATCAGCAGTATCGTAGTGTGGCAGCAAGGCAGTCTGCCAAAACTCCAGAAGAAGAAGCAATTCAGATGCGAAAACAAAGTGCTATTGACATTACTAATATGGCTAAAATAGATAAGATCATTGCTGAGTATGGGTATCCGGGAAAATCACTTGTAGGAGAGAAGTACCAATCTGTAGCTTTGATGGTGATTCAGCACAATGATCCGGCAGCCAGGGAAAAATACCTGCCTTTATTGGTAGAGGCGGCAGGTAAAGGAGAGGTAAATGCATCATCCGTTGCGATAGTGATAGATCGAGCTAAAATAGATAAGGGCGAAAAACAAATTTATGGTTCGCAGTTGAATGAGACTAAACAAGGCGTCAAACTGATGCCTATCGAAGACGAGCCTAATGTAAATGTACGTCGGGCAAAAGTAGGTTTGCCACCATTGGAAGTATACCTCAAGCAATGGAATATGAATTACAAGCTTCCAACTACAACCAATCCTAATCCAACTGAATGGTATTATGTACCAGAAGCTCGTTCGGAGTCAGCCGTAGAACTCATAGGGGGTGATAAGGCTTTATATAGCAAACTCCTCTATCCGGCTAAGGCCAAGGAGAATAACATTTCTGGTTTTGTGACAATAGAGTTAACAATTGACAAAAATGGAATGCCTAAAAATCCAGTAGTAGTTAAATCATTGGGCTACGGTTGTGACGAAGAAGCTCTTCGGATAATCAAAGAAGCCCGGTTTACCAATACCTCAGGGGAGGAGGCAGAAATGCGTATTCAGTTACCCTTTCCTTATGTCAAATAAGAGTAATGTCGTGACTGACTTTTTAGTATTGGCTGAAAGCCAATACTATCAGGATAGTGCTTTTGTTCTGAGAGATTTTTGGGTAGAATTAATGTAATTCTACTTTTAAGCTAGATTTTCAAGAGCATTATTAATATCAGAGAGATAAATCTGATCTGGTATCTCAACCTACCCATCATTTAATTGAGAATGAAACACCCTACATTCAGTATCATGGTATGAATGTAAGGTGCTTATCTCAAAATAGTATTTCCAGTGAATAAAATCTCTGAATATTAAGCCGCACTCAGCTTTTCCACAGACTGTTTCATGCGAATACTTTGGAGGATATTTTGAACAGTTTCCAGATCTGTTGAGTGTTGTTCGCATTTTTCTTGTTTGTGATCGACTGTAAATGTGCAGATAAACAGATTGTTACCTATACCTGTAATCCAGTAATATACAAACAGATCTCCATCATCCTGCTGAATATTTTTTCGGAAATGAGCACAGTCAAAATCGCCTAGCTGGATACGATTGGCTCCCTCGTTTTTTAGTACCTCATCCTGAATAAAAATAGAGGCAATGTCTTTGCTGGGGTTTCTACGTCTGGCTAAACGGAAAGGAATAATACGCAGATTACCAGTCCAAGAATTAGTATCAAAGAAGGCATAGGCACCATCTTCACCACAATCGTATTCTTCCCAGGAAACAGGAAGTTCCATGCTAAACCATCCATTTTCTGATGTGTAGGTCTTCATTGTAATGTATGCTGAGTTTATAAGTGATACATATACTCCTTGTTCACAATGGATTAGATACTTTGAATTTCAAAAGTATGAGATAGCAGACAGGCTATTTTCTGAAAGAAAGTTAGGAAATATATATAAAATATAAAAGAAATTATTGAATTTTTTGTGGTGGTATTGATAAGAGTGATGCGGATAGTTGCTCTACAGACCATTGCTTTATACAAAAGATGGCTGGTAGAGGATTAGTTTTGTGGTTATAGGGTATATAACAGATGCTGAGAAGCTTACGGATGAAGTTCGATATAGTGGCTAATAGAATAATATAGGTTTTTGAGAACTTTCTATCTATCGCTCCATCTGTAGTAAAAAGCAGTCCATTTGAAGATGTGTAGTATGTTCTTACTTCCAGAATTTGGTACCTATAAGTAAGGCTAACAAACTTTTCTTTTATTTTTGTAATCAGAGCGGAGCAGATCTGATAAGTAGATATACCAAATTCTGTACTCCAAACCAACTTACTTCCTTCTATTCTGTAACAGTGGAGTAAAGTAGTAAACCTATAAAAAAATCTTACTTTTTATTGATTCTTTTCCGATATTCGGCTGGACTCTGATCTGTATATTTTCTGAAAATGCGTGTAAAATGGCTTTGATCCGAAAATCCAGTCAGATAAGCAATCTCAGCAAGAGAATGAGAGGAGCCTTGTAGCAAATCCATTGCCTTTTCAATCCGTAGTTTACGGATATACTCGCCAAAAGACAGATTGTTAAAATATTTAGAAAACTCACGCGATAAATAAGCCGGATGAATATTGAGTCCTTCGGAAATCTCTTTCAGGCTTAAACTCAAATTTGTATCAATCTGATCCTGTATAATTTCCTTTAGATCTTTTGCCCATCCTGGCATTTTACCTGGATGTGATTTTTTTTCGTTCAGATAAGTATTGAATACCTGTAAAAAAAGTCGCTCGGTAGGAGATTGCATATGTTTTTCTTTCTGTAAGTGTTTGGCCCAACTATAAAGTGAATCATAGATCAGCATTCCCTTTTCCAACAACTCATAGTCATCTGTAATATTAAACGCTAGTCCTGCCGAAATGGCCCATAAGCCTGATGCCTGAGCTGCGAGGGAATGATCATCTGTATCGGCTCCACGAATAATAGGCGCAATACTATGTAAAGCAGGATCGGTAAGCTTGTATTTACTCAGAAAGTAATCAAAGGTGCACTGATCTTGGTAATGGGTAAACTCTGCTTCGGGAATGTCAAATGGAATCGCATTCAGGTCTTGTGCCATTGCCTGAATTTGTTCATATGGAACAAAAATAAATTCAGCCTCCGGATCAATAAACCGCCTGATCAACCAGGGACAAGCTATACGATCTATTTTGGGGCGTTCACGGGTAATCCATTTCATATGTTTTACATCGGGTAGTAAGTGTCATTCTTCCAGAGGTCTTAAAAACTTTTTAAGTACTGGGATCAACTCCATAGCGTCCTAAGGTTTCAAAGGAAGCTTGTCTGGCAAAGGTAAAGTCTTTCCCTAAACCGTACCAATACACCAGGGTGAAAAAGCAGGTTATTCATTTTAATACTGCAACATATTTTAGTAATATTAATGCAGCAACTGGCTCAATATACTGCTACTGAATCGAATGACTGTACTAAGGTCATTTATATAATGTGTCAGAATAATGTGCTATCTGTCAATGGATTATGTGACGAGAATAAATCATACTGAAAAAAACTGGAAAGGAGTTTTCTGAAATATGTAGGCTATACCCCAAAACATTATTACCGTATTGTTCGCTTTAACAAAGCCCTGAGGCAGATGCAACTTAATCAGAAGTCTCTTACTGCTATTTCGCATGATTGCGATTATTATGATCAGTCGCACTTTATCAAAGACTTCCGGCAATTTACTGGAACTACTCCCCGCCAGTTTCAGTACGAAACTCATCACATTGCTAATTTTCTGATTAGCCAGCAACCTGTCTAAAATTTACAATTTTCTTTGTGTAAGACATATTAGTTTTGACGACAGATTAAACAATCTATCTTTTCTGTCTTGTTCTTTGTCAAACCACTTGTTACACGTTTATCTTTTAGCTTACCCGTGATGGTTCTGGGGACTCTTATTTCCGGACTATGCTGGTATGTATCCTGTGGATTGTCTGTTGAGTATGGGTGGCTTATCTGGATAGCGCCTGTACCAGTGTTGATTCTTTCATTTTAGACAAGTAGAGGAACTACTTTTCTGATAGCATTCACTGCCTATCTGATAGGAAGACTTAGCTGGTTTTCCTATCTGGAATCTGTGGCTACGTTGATACCTGCCATTATTTTTGCTCTTTATATATTTCCATTGGTTTTTGCTTGTATCATACTTATCCGCAGAACAAATGTTAAGAGCCTAGGAGTAAAGCTAAAAATAGGGTTCTAGATATCAAATAGTATATAAGCCATTTTTATTGGAATTAATTGTTTCTTATCAAAAGTCTCTTCTAAACACGAGAGATTTTTGATAATTTGAGTGTGGTTGAAATTATTGTGTAAACACTCTTCTAATACAGTGCTTTAGTTGTAGATAGTTGATTAATAGTGTTTTATGTACTATTATAAATAAGTAGGATTTCCAAAGCCGAACACTGTGTGTTCCTTTATTGATAAAGGTATAGAGTGTTAAATTTATTATTTAAATAGTATTGTTTAGGATAATTCGTAGTTTTATTCAGGTGAAATAGTATATTTGCGAATCGCGGTTTTATGTGTCATTTGTATATGTGAAATTGTGTAAAAATGACACATTTATAATTGTTTGCTTCATACTATATACCTATCAGATCCATTTTATGAAACAACTACTTATTGTTATTCTATTTTTTTCCATGACAGGTGGATTCTCCCAACAACCAGGCTTAGCTCTCTGGTATAAACAGCCTTCGGGTGATGTTTGGGAGAATGCACTACCAATTGGGAATGGAAGGCTGGGAGGGATGGTATATGGAAATGTTCCAAAGGAAATCATTCAACTCAATGAGCATACTGTATGGAGTGGCAGTCCTAATCGCAATGATAATCCAGATGCATTGGCTTCATTGCCTGAAGTAAGAAAGCTGATTTTTGAAGGACATTACAAAGAGGCGGAGAAACTTACCAATCAATCAATTTTAACCAAAAGGTCGCATGGACAAAAGTTTCAGCCTGTAGGTAATCTGGAGATAACCTTCAATGGTCATGACAACTATAGTAATTATTACCGGGAACTGGATATTAGCCGGGCAGTAACAAAAACTTCCTATACCGTAGGAGGAGTTACCTATACTCGTGAAACATTTGCTTCACTTCCGGATAAAGTGATTGTCATGCAGCTGACCGCCAGCAAACCAGGCAACTTGTCCTTTTCAGCAACCTATTCCTGTCCACATAAGAGTTCTTCTGTAGTTTCTACTGCATCCAACGATCTGGAACTTACCGGTGTTACCAGTGATCATGAAGGAGTAAAAGGGATGGTTAAGTTTAAAGGAATCACCCGGATTAAATTAAATGGCGGGACTCTTTCCAAAACAGATAGTTCTCTACTTATAAAAGGTGCCAATTCGGCTACTATTTTTATTTCTATTGGGACAAATTTCAATAATTATAAGGACTTAGGCGGGGATGAATCCAAACGCGCTGAAACGTATGTGAAGCAGGCTTCCTCCAAATCTTTTGCTTCATTGTTAAAAGGACATGTAGCAGCATATCAACACTTGTTTAATCGGGTAAAACTGGATTTAGGTTCCTCCAAGGATAGTCAGGTTCCAACAGATGAACAGCTTAAGAATTTTCGGAATACCAACGACCCAGCGTTGGTTGTATTGTACTACCAGTATGGACGCTATCTATTGATTTCTTCTTCACAACCAGGTGGACAACCTGCGAACCTTCAAGGGATTTGGAACAACAAAATGAGTCCCCCTTGGGATAGCAAATACACCATTAATATCAATACCGAGATGAACTACTGGCCAGCTGAGAAGACCAACCTGACTGAGCTACATGACCCTTTATTTCAACTGGTGAAAGAACTATCTGAAACAGGACAGGAAACTGCCCGTGTAATGTATGGTGCCAGAGGATGGATGGCCCATCATAATACCGATATCTGGCGAATCAACGGTCCGGTAGATGGTGCTTTCTGGGGCGTCTGGAATGCTGGAGGTGGCTGGTTGAGTCAACATCTCTGGGAGCATTATCTGTATACTGGGGATAAGGCGTTTCTGGAGTCCGTTTATCCTATTTTAAGAGGGGCATCTTTGTTTTATGTGGATTTTTTAGTGGAACACCCTAAATACCACTGGCTGGTGGTGGCTCCGGCTAATTCACCAGAAAATGCACCAAAAGCTCATGAAGGATCATCACTGGATGCAGGTACGACAATGGATAATCAGATTGTGTATGATGTGTTTAGTTCCACTATTCGTGCTGCTGAGATTCTAAATAAAGATGCCTCTTTTGTGGATACATTAAAACAGAAGCGCGGGCGTCTAGCACCTATGCATATTGGTCAACACAACCAGTTACAAGAGTGGCTGGATGATGTAGATGATCCCAACGATCATCATCGTCATATTTCTCATTTGTATGGCTTGTTTCCATCCAATCAGATCTCACCTTACCGGACACCTGAATTATTTGCTGCAGCCCGTAATACACTTACACAACGAGGCGATGTCTCTACAGGCTGGAGTATGGGATGGAAAATAAACTGGTGGGCTAAAATGCTGGATGGTAACCATGCCTACAAACTGATTCAAAATCAACTTACGCCACTGGGAGTTAATCCGGATGGTGGCGGAACATATACTAATCTGTTTGATGCTCATCCCCCTTTTCAGATTGATGGCAATTTTGGTTGTACCTCTGGTATTACCGAGATGCTGATGCAAAGTTCAGATGGAACTGTGCATCTATTGCCTGCTTTACCTGATGCCTGGCCAGGTGGTACTGTAAGTGGACTGAAAACCAGGGGTGGTTTTGAGATTGTAAACATGGAGTGGAAGGATACCAAATTAGTAAAACTGGTAGTAAAGTCAATTCTGGGAGGAAACCTTCGTTTGCGGGTGCCTAATAAATTAAAGTTGAATAATGGAACGGGTTTAAATCAGGCTACAGGTAAGAATCCCAATGTGTTTTATCAGACGGAAGACACTCCTGCACCGATTGTTTCACCTAAATCGACTATTGCAGCACTTGCCTTAAAAGAAACTGTGTTATATGATTTGCCTACACAGAAAGGAGGAATCTATACACTGGTGAGTAAGTAACCTGTATTCTCAAATACTAAATATAATGATCTTATAAATACATCTGTTTTATCTAATGAAAAGCCACTTCTTTACTTTTACAATGAGAATAATACCCGAATCCTGCAAAAGCAGAACAAGCAAAAAGAGTAGAAGACTTGTACTGAGTATGATTGTGTATTTGGCTGTTTCCCTGACTGTAGTAGCACAGTCTGCCAGACAACAAACCACATCTACAGGAAAGAAAATCAGTCCTACTTTATTCGGGTTGTTTTTTGAAGACATCAATTATGCTGCAGATGGCGGACTCTATGCCGAAATGATACAAAATCGTTCGTTTGAATACACTCCGGCAGACCGCAGAGAGTGGCATTCGCTTACCAGTTGGGAATATATTACGCCTGTGTTTTCCTATGGTTCACTGAATGTAGAAACCAATAAGCCTATTCACCCAAACAATCCTCATTATGCTGTACTGACTATCGAACATGTGGGACAGCCAGGTGTAGGGGAGAATAGCAAGATTCCGGAGAATAAAGGAGTACCAGGTGTTGGAGTTAAAAATCTTGGGTATGATTATATGGTTGTAAATGCTGGGGAAAAGTATGCATTCTCTCTGTTTGCCTGCCAGTTATCAGCAACTCCGGTTGCACTTACCGTAAGTCTGCAGGACCCCAGAGGAAAAATACTGTCGGAAAGTAAGCTGACTGTTAATTCAAAAGATTGGAATAAATATACTGCTACTCTTACAGCTTCTGAACGAAGCGATAGCACATCTCTTGTTATTTTGGGTACTACGCAAGGAAAAGTAGGGATAGATATAGTCTCTCTTTTTCCGGAAAATACCTTCAAAAATCGTCAGAATGGACTCCGGGCTGATCTTGCTCAACTGCTTGCCGATATGAAACCAGCCTTTATTCGTTTTCCGGGTGGGTGTCTGGCTCATGGAGATGGACTGGGAAATATGTATCGCTGGAAAAATACAATAGGACCTGTCGAACAACGGGTAGAACAACGAAATATCTGGGGGTATCATCAGACAGCTGGTTTGGGGTATTATGAATATTTTCAGTTTTGTGAAGACATTGGGGCAAAGCCACTCCCTGTATTGCCTGCTGCGGTTAGTTGTCAGAATTCGGGTGGTACCTGGCGTATTGGAGGTACAGGTCAGAAAGCAATACCTATGGATGAAATGAAGGATTACATTCAGGAAGTGCTGGATCTGATTGAGTGGGCGAATGGCTCTGTTTCCTCTACTTGGGGAGCTAAACGGGCCGCTGCAGGTCATCCCAAACCTTTCAATCTGGAATTTGTCGGTATTGGAAATGAAGACAAGATCACGCCTGAGTTTGAAGAACGATTTAAGTTGATTTATGATGCTGTGAAAGCCAAACATCCTGAAATCACTGTTATTGGAACTGTTGGACCATTTCCGGATGGAGAAGACTTTACCAAAGGCTGGAAATATGCCAATAACCTGACTGTACCTATGGTAGACGAGCATTATTACCAGCAACCTGACTGGTTTGTCAGGAATCAGTATCGTTATGATGCGTATGATAGAAAACAATCCCATGTATATCTGGGAGAATATGCTTCTTGGGGAAATAAGCTGAAAAATGCAATATCCGAAGCGATCTATATGACAGCTCTAGAACGAAACGGCGATGTAGTGGATATGGCCTCATACGCACCTTTGCTGGCTAAGAAAAATCATACTCAGTGGAAGACAGACATGATCTTCTTTGATAATGAAAAGGTTTGTTTGACTCCTAACTACTATGTGCAAAAACTTTTTACGGCTAACCAAGGCGACTACTATTATGATAAGATCGTTTCTAAAAACAGCAAAGATTCGACTTTGGCAGCTTCCTGTGTGAAAGATAGTAAAACAGGGGATATTATTCTCAAACTTGTAAATGGCGGAACTGCTTCTCAATCTATGAAGATAGACCTTTCAGCCTTTAAAAAGCTGGCTTCACAGGCAGAGCAGGTTGTGATCGCAGGTAGTGCAGAGGCTGAGAATACACTGGAAAATCCCCAGGCTATTGCTCCTGTACAATCTAAGATCAAGGTAAGCAAGTCTTTTCAATACAATGCACCTGCTATGTCACTAACTGTCATTCGAATCAAAACACAAAGCTGAGCCATACCGAAAAATGATGAACAAATTTTTAGTTGTACTCTTTTTGCTTGTTTCACTTGGAGTAGTTGCTCAAACGAAGCAGGCTCATAACCCTATCTTGTTTGCAGATGTTCCGGATATGGCTATTCTTCGTGTAGGGAATACCTATTACATGAGCAGTACTACCATGCATATGAGTCCGGGTGTGCCAATTATGAAATCCACCGATTTAGTCAACTGGCAACTGGTCAGTTATGCTTACCAGACCCTGGCTGATATGGATGAATTAAATCTTACGAATGGAAAAAGCACGTATGGTCGTGGTTCATGGGCAAGTAGTTTGCGATACCATAAAGGAACTTACTATGTTACGACATTTGCGCAAACTACTGGAAAGACCTATATCTTTACGACAAAAGATATAGAGAAAGGTCCCTGGAAAGTAGCTTCTTTTGCTCCTTCCTATCATGATCACTCTTTGTTCTTTGATGATGATGATCGTGTCTATCTGCTTTATGGAGGTGGCAAACTGCGACTGGTAGAACTCAATGCAGATGCTTCGGGTGTAAAGCCCGGAACAACAGAACAGGTTGTTATTGAAAATGCCAGTGTTCCCGCCGGAGAGACTATCGGCTTGCCTTCTGAAGGTTCACAGCTATTCAAGGTCAATGGGAAATATTATCTGTTTAATATCACCTGGCCCAAGGGAGGAATGAGAACCGTTGTTATTCATCGTGCAGATAAGATTACAGGTCCTTATGAAGGACGAGTAGGCTTACAGGATTTGGGAGTAGCTCAGGGAGGGTTGATTGATACACCAGATGGCAAATGGTATTCCTATCTCTTTCGTGATTTTGGTGCTGTGGGACGAATTCCTTATCTGGTTCCTGTCAAATGGGAAAATGGCTGGCCTGTGTTGGGAGATAATGGTAAAGTACCTGAGGTTCTTGACCTACCTGCCAATAAGAGCTTAATTCCAGGTATTGTAGCATCTGATGATTTTACCCGTAAAAAAGGTGAGCCTGCATTACCATTGGTATGGCAATGGAACCATAATCCGGATAATACACTGTGGTCTGTCACGGAACATAACGGCTATCTGCGACTTAAAACGGGACGTATTGATTCTTCTTTTCTCTTGGCCAGAAACACACTGACACAACGAACCATTGGACCAGAATGTGCTGGTTCTACGAAAGTGGATGTAACTCAAATGAGAGAAGGGGACTTTGCCGGATTGAGCCTGTTACAGAAGAACTATGGTTTGGTAGGAGTTAGGGTTAAAGATGGAAAGAAAGAGATTGTCATGATTAATGCAGAATCTGGAAAGCCTGTTGAACAACAAAGTATTCCACTTTTACAAAATACTATCTATCTGAAAGCTAATTGTAACTTTATCAACATGACTGATAGTGCACAATTTTATTATAGCCTGGATGGAAAGTTATGGAAGAAAATCGGACAACCACTAAAGATGAAATATACACTTCCTCATTTTATGGGATATAGGTTTGGCTTGTTTAATTACGCTACCCGGACTACAGGGGGATATGCTGATTTTGATTATTTCCATATTGAGAATCATATTGAAAAAAAGAATTAATACTTATATCTGACTACTTTCATTAAAATCTAAAGTAACAGATATAATAAGTGGTCTATCAGGTGGACAGATAAAAGAATATGTATTTTTACAGGAATACATTCTTTTATCTGTTTTTTATTTTGATATATTTGAGTGTGTAAAGCCTCGTTTTACACATTGCCTGTCTGATAATACTAGTGTTTTTACTTTATACTATGAGATCAACCCTACACCTTTTCATTTGTTTTTTTACATTTTTGAGTGTAACTTATTCATCTTCAGCACAAACGCCTGTTGAAGTACTACCTTCAGGGCATATTATCATCAAGGCTTCTGTCAATGGAGTAGAAGGAAAATTCTTTTTTGATACAGGTGGAGGAATTAACCTGCTCACCAAAAAGTTTGCAGACAAGGTGAAGAATATAAAAAAAGAAGACGGCTATTTTACAGGTTTCAGAGCTACCGGAGAACGTTTGGATGTACCATTATACAAGGCACAGACTATCTCAATCGGAAACTGGACATACAAGCAGCCTACCCTCACGATTCTGGATGTCGATCTGGCTTCCTATGATGGACTGATTTCCATGAATCTTTTCGAAAATCAACCTTTTACCCTAGATCTTAATCAAAATCTTTTTACACTGGAAACAGCTAAATCTCTGGATAAAAAACAGGGACAGAAGGTTGGTTTGCAGATTCAAAAGGAAAGAGGAGTTGCTGTTAGTCTTTTTACCTATGTTGTGCTCAATGAGACAGATACACTACAATTTAGTCTGGATTCAGGAGCAGGAAATAATACGTTTAGCATCCATTCACGATATGCACAAAGTACAGGTATTGATTTGTCAGATACTACAAAAGTAAAATCGTTCCTTCGAAAAAGTGAATTTAATCCCAATGTACAGACAGGGTACTATGTAACCTCTGTTAAAAAGCTGCAATTGAAAGATGCTGCACCTGTTAACATAGAAAACTTCACCACCCGATTTACTACGGATCTCATCTATGATGGAATCATGTCTATCAATTGGTTTGGTAAGGTCATCAGCATTGATATTAAAAATGCAACTATGATTGTAGGGAAGTAAGGAATAATCGAAAGGTGGAAGTTATTAAC
Source organism: Xanthocytophaga flava (assembly GCF_030068545.1). Lineage (NCBI taxonomy): Bacteria > Pseudomonadati > Bacteroidota > Cytophagia > Cytophagales > Rhodocytophagaceae > Xanthocytophaga > Xanthocytophaga flava. Next base: position 47,218 of record NZ_JASJOR010000008.1, read on the forward strand.
TTCCACCTTTCGATTATTATTTTATGTTGGTTTTTTGATTAAATGGACTACAATAGATCACATTAGAGGAAATAGTAGGGTTTGTTTACCATAGACTGGACTTAGGTATTCAATGCGATCTGGAAAATCCTGGCGTTGCCAAGGTGGATCGATGGGCACTGAGTTTATTTTTTGCCCGTCTAATGTCATCAGGTATGCTTCTAACTCATCCTCAATTAAAACAAAATGTCCAATTTGCTCAAGCCAGGGATGGCAGAATGCATGTTCATGTTGAATAGTCATTTTATTTAAAAGATTAAAAACCGCCCATTGGTTACCTGACCTAAAGAACAACGTTTTTGTCTCTGGGATAAATAAAAAAATTTCTTCTGTAATAACCTCAGAATGACCCCTCCAGTCAAATTGAATCCTAACCTTAACCGTATCAGATATATTACTATTAGAATATCCTTGAATATATACAAGAGAAGAGGCACATACTTTGTCATTACTATACACTTTTTCCAGACATAGTATGTCTTTATCTGCTATTTCTAATGGATATAATTCATTTTGTATAATAAGTGTTAGTCCACTCATGTTTTTTGTTTTGAAACAGTAAAACTATTCAGGGAAATGTTTACTCAAAAATTGGTTGACTTCCTCGTCATGATCCTGAGTATACCCTAGTTCCAGTGCCATTTGAAGATGTTCAAAAGCTTTCTCTCTTTGTCCTGTTGCCAATAATACAATACCCATGTTCTTATAGGCAAATGAGTTAGAACAATCATATTCTAGCGCTTGGTTTATTAATTCAAGGGCCCGCCCATTATTACCTCTAATATGTTCCAGATAACCATAATTACAGAGTAGATAAGATTCTTGTGGGGCAATACTGAGTACTTTTTCGAAATATTCTTCTGCCATAGAGAAGTCTCCTACTTTTGTAGCTTCAATTCCAATATTACTCATCAACATTACATTAGTATAATCAATTTGCAGTCCTTTTTTAAACCAAATGATTGCTTCATGTGAATTTTCCAGTTTCGCAAAAAGCCATCCTTTCATCCAAATCAGATCTATATTTTCCGGATTGGCTTTTAATAGATCATTTGTAATTAGAAGAGCTTTTTTGTATTTTTTAACAGCAGGAAAAACTTTAAGTCCCAAGTATTTGTAATCTGTATTATAATGATCCATTTCCAAGAGAACTTCAGCATCGGCAGCTGCTTTCTCTGTTTCCTCCATAGTTAGATAAATTGATGCCCGATTATGTAAAGCACCAATTAGTGTAGCATCCAGTGAAAGGGCGGATGTGAAGTTCTCTATGGCTTCTGGTAGCTGACATAAGTAATAATAAGCCATACCTCTTCTTTCATATGCCCATGCATAGGTAGGGTCTTCTTCAATTGCTTTGGTGAGATAGGTTATTGCTCTATGGAGTTTGTTTTCGTTTAGGAAGTTGAATCCAATCTGAAAATAATCTTTTTTCATAAATTGTATAAAAGTAAAACACACGGCTATTTATATGAATAGCATACAAAATGTGACTACCTGAGTAATAGAATAATGTGCAAAAAACTTTTTCAGTGAATTCCGATCAAGCATAAATGTTGCTGTTTGTTATAAGCAAAAACTTTTTTGCGGCGAATTCAACGCATAGGCAAATTTGCGGTGAACTCTAGGCAAAAATAGTTTTGATTCCAATGCATCGCAAATTGAGTCTTCATTCGTCAATACAGTGAACTCACCCCAACAGATAATATGCATTAAACTATGTTCAAGAAATGAAAATATCTTATTCTTCACTCAAGAAACAACTACATTAGAAAAAAATTAACCATCTTTTTTTGTGCAAGAGCATTGTTCATACATGTTATAAGGAGGGCTATATTCAATTTAGTGTTAACAAGGATTACAAATCCGGTTTTTAATTCTGGATAAATACTTTAGGCATGTTAGGATTTTCAAGAAACTACTTGATTGGAAAAATTATAAAGATGAAACTTGTATTTTGTTTTACTCAGTTATCATTGTATGGATTATTGGATCAATCTCTTTTTGCCTGAGGTAGTGTTTTTTGTACTATTTATAAACCTTTATCTTATTAGTTCGAGTTTATTGCAAGTAGTATTCCTGAAGATGGCACGCTGTAGGGTAAAAATGATTAATATAGGTTCGTTGGCTATAATCAAAAGAACTATTGGGACAATACCGATTAGTATAGGGTTTTTCTCTTTCAGTGCTGCTGTTGGAATTTACGGATATGATAATTCATCACCCAAAACAGAGACGGATATAGAAAAGTTGTTTTATACCAAACCAGCGTTTATGAGAGCTGTGCTTTTTGTACTTTCTCCTGTATTTTTTCTGATGCTCCTTCTTGTTTCATCATTATACCTACAGGAAGTGATGGTTTATGTGAAACAATTTTTTCGCTCTGTTTTTTTTATGGATTCTGCAAAATCATTTCTGGAATATTGGCATCTGATGGCAAGTCGAAACCCTGTATGGCTTATAGTAGGCTGGAACGTTTTATTAGTCAGTGTTATGTTGACTTTCCCATTTTCTATTGTTCAGGCATATGGAGAGTTAGTGAGAACTGATTTTAATGAAAATCAATCTTTACAGGGGACCTTAAAGGTAATGGTAATAGTGTTTTTTTTGGTAGCATTATTGTTGCCAATCTTTCTGGTACGAATCGTATGGCTTTCTGGAGGCTGGAGTACTCTAGGGCTTGTTGTTTTAAACTGGCTGATCTGTCAATTGACTGTTGTATTGGTTCTCTGGCTGATTTTATTGCCCTTGACAAAGAAACAGAAAGTACTTGCCTGATGCGGGGCAGGCAATAACAATCACGAACAGAAAGATTAAGCGCAAGAATCAGAAGATACCACCTAGACTATCGCTTCCTTATTGTACTTGTCTCTGTACTCCAGTGGGGACATGCCTGTGATTTTACGGAATACCTCCCGAAAAGCTTTTACATCTGAGTAGCCAACTTCATACATTACTTCATTAATAGTTTTGCGGGTAGTTTCAAAAGCCTTCTTGGCCGACTCAATTTTTACCCGTTGCAGATATTCAATAGGAGTATTGCCGGTAGCTTTGATAAATCTTCTGTCAAAGTTACGTCTGCTGACAGAAAATCGTGAGGAGAGCTCTTCTACAGATAGTTTCTCATGAAGTTTACTTTCGATGTATTCCTGGGCTTTTATGACCATTTCGTCACCATGTAGTTTCTGGCCTGTAAATATGACAAAGGCCGATTGGCTTTGCCTATCTATTTCAATCTGAAATACCTTGGAGCAGAAAATAGCAGTTTGGCGGTCATAGTATTTCTCTATCAGATAAATCATCAGATTCAGGAAAGAATAGGCTCCTCCATTGGTATAAATGCCATTTTCATCTGTAATCAACCTGTCAGGTTGCAGATGTACATTGGGAAACAGATTTCGGAAATGGTCAGCGGCGGACCAATGGGTAGAACAACTTTTCCCATCCAGCAACCCCGATGAGGCAAGCAGAAAAGCTCCTGTACATATACTGGCAATGGCTGCCCCATTTTTATACTGCTTCTCCATCCATTCAATCAGCAATTCATTTCCAGCAACTGCCAGTTGATAGTTGTGATTCAGGGAAGGAATAATGATAAGATTGGTTTTGTCAATGGATGCAATGTGTATATGTGGTCTGACTGCAAACAAGCCATCATAGTATTCTATTTCTTTAGATATACCTGCCAATTCGATAGTAAACAACGCCTGTCTGCCAGTTTCTTGCCAGTAGTCATTGGCTCTGGAGAATAACTTGTATGCCCCGACAATACTGCTCAGATTGCTTTGTCCTTCAGGAACCAGAATAGTAAGATGTTTCATATATGTATTTGTTCGAATTAGATGCAATACAGTAAGACAATAAACAGCCAATTATGAGAGGAAAGATAGATCTTTATTCTGTCCAGATCAACCCATTAGAAAGTCCATTTTACACCCTGTACAAGTCTTATTTAGACAATACTTTTGTTGTGAACAAATGTAAAACCCTTAAAGCCAGAAAGAAAATGAATGCATCTGATTTTACAGTTACCTTATGGGTAGACCATCCACCTGAAGAAGTATTTCAAGCCATCAATGCTGTTCGCGATTGGTGGTCAGAAGACTTTAGCGGAAGTTCCGAAAAGGTAAATGATGAGTTTGAGGTCCGTTTTGAAGATGTCCATTATTCCAGACAGAGGCTGGTAGAAGTTGTTCCAAACGAGAAAGTAGTTTGGCTTGTCACTGATAGTAACCTTACGTTCTTGGAGGACAAAAGTGAATGGACTGGCACCCTTGTGCATTTTGAAATTGCCAGACAAGGTTCTCAAACACAAATCCGCTTTACCCATGAAGGATTGGTTCCTGAAATCGAGTGTTTCAAGGCTTGTTCTGGTGGATGGAGCCAATATCTGCAATATAGCTTACGGGATCTGATTACAACAGGTAAGGGACAACCGGGTTTTCCTCCCAAACCCAAAGAGTATGCAAATTCTTAGTCTCTTCTGAAAGCAAATTCAAATCATCTATATCAACTGAAAATTCTATGAAAACAGAAACAGTAGCACTAACCACAACAGAAGTAGCGGCACGATTTAACGAACTAGCCCAACAGGAAAAATGGTTTGAGATTCAGGACGAGCTTTTTGCTGAGAATGTCCAAAGTATAGAACCGGCCACTGCCAGTTATTTGCAAAATGCAGAAGGAAAAGTGGCTGTACGTAAAAAAGGGGAAGATTGGATAAGTAGGGTAGAGGCAATGCATAGTGCCTCTACAACTGCTCCTCTTATAAGTAGCAAGCATTTTGCTGTAGGCCGGCTGATGGATATTACCGTGCGAGGTATAGGAAGAATACAGATCAATGAGATCATGCTATACGAAGTGGAAAATGGCCAGATTGTAAAAGAGCAATTCTTTTATTAGTAAGCAGTGTATATGTGGTAAGTTGCGATCCCATTTTCATTGGCTTCCTGAAAGGTACTTGTTATACGAATACTATCTGTTTTGTAAGAGTGAAAGACACTCCAATGCGAAAAAGTTGTTATATCTATCAAAATATCCTTTAAGGAAACAATTGAAAAGGTTGGATAGTAACTTACCTTTTTGCTTTTTTGAGGTATTCACTGAATATGAGTAATGTTTGCCAATATGACTGGCGATTGTTGAGAAGTAACTATGCCTACTTCACTCATATACACACAAATAAGATACCTAAAAAAAAACTCTATCATCAGTCTGACGATGACAAAAACAGAGTATGTTAATGATCTGATAGAAAGACTTGGGAATGAAAACCTGCGGCCGGGTCTATCTTTGCCTCCAGGGGTTATTTACCAATCAAGTTTAACCATTGCCAGTGAAGCACGGGATGAGGCTTATGAACTTGCAGACCCGGATCTTATTGAACCTTTGAAGATCCGACTTGAAAAGGAGAAGAATACGAGTACACGGATTGATATTATTCGACTACTTGTCCGTATAGCGGATAGAGTAAATGATCATCCTATAGCTGATTATATACTGGCAACTGTTCGTCTTGAAAAGGCCAGATGGATACAAGATGTTGCATTGGAGTCTCTGGCTGAAAGCAAACTGGAGATTTGGAATGAAAAAGAGTATCTTTTTGAACTGATACAACACAAACACTGGCGGATTAAAATGAACGCCTTAATTCTTCTCAAGACACTTGATTCAACCTATTCACCAAGAATTGAGGATTTTTGTCTGACAGCGCTAAAATCTAAATCCACAAAGCCAAATGAGCTATCCTGGTTTTGTAATGTATTATCCAGACATGGGTCTGACAAATCACTGGATGTACTCAAAGAGATTGCCAGAACAAGTGACAAATATTATACAGTGAATGCTGCGGCCAGTGCCATCGCAGCCATAAATGGTAAAGGGCAGCTTGCCTTTTTTGCGGAGATTCTGGATACAAATAAAAACAACTATGTAAAATCAAACCAAACCAGCATTTTATGTCAGTTTGGTGATGATACTGTAGTTGATTCATTAATTAAAAGAGCCAAAGCAATTCTTTCCAAAGCACGAAAAACTTCTGTCACATATGTGGGTAGAGCTAAGCCAGAACTTGTACATATATGTGAGTTCTTACTGCAACATAGAAATGCCAAGGTAGAAGAGTTTCTCTATCTTGTAAAAAATAAAAAATATAATATGATGGATGAAACAGAAAAGAAATGGTTTGATACACACATTACTTTTGTATGAGATAAAAAAATGACAGGGGACGAAAGAGCCTCCCCCTCCCTATTGGGATTACTGCCGTGCAATTACCTGCATAGGGTTGCCTATTCAAGCTACTTCAATGAATGAGTCAATTCTACCTATCCAACTATGGAATTGTATCAGATTCTGGATATTCTTTAAGTAGTTAAGATATATCAGGGTGCTGGTTAGACAAATTATATCGTGTTGTGTGATTAGGGTGACAACTTAGAGAGGAATGGATCACATTTCTGATTATTTTAAATAGATATCAGAACATTGATGTGATTTCGAAACTATCAGACTTCTGATAAAATGCTCTAAGTTTCCAGATTTCTGATAGTTTATGGATATAACCTACATTTATGTTCTCTTTATTGGTAATATAGATAGGATAAAAAATGGAAAATTAATTTCTACTTTCCATGAATTAAACCTACAATTCTGCCATCCTGTGCATCTATAGCAATTTCAAATACTCCACCCTTAGTATCTTCGGGTAACATGCCAAACAATACCCAATGGTTTTCTATCTGATAGACCTCATATGGTCTTTGTTTTATGATTTGATCCTTGCCATAGATTTTAAATAGTACTGCTTCCGCAATGGCAATAGCTGTTTCTTTATCGCGAACTATTGGAATAACTTGTGAGAGCAGAGATCCTTTTCCTTGTTGCACATCTGCCAAAAACTTTCTGGCATATTCCTCACCTAAATTAGTATGTTTTGATTGGCAATGCCAGTTAATTGAGACAAGCAAAAGAAATAGCAGGAGTTGTAATTTCTTCATGTTATGATGGTTTAAATTTACCCATTTATATCAAAATTGTAATGACACAGAACAATTGTTACTTAACCAATTGGCTAATCTTTTGTTCTGCCTCATCAAACTGACTTGGTAGATAAATAAAAATACCACCTAGGTTTCCAAAAGTAATAAAGAGTATGAACAAGATTCGAATATGAGGATCAATATCCTTACATACTAAAAGGAAAATAATCATAGCTAATCCAGCTAACAGCCAACCATAATAGGTAAAAATAGAAATTTTAATTTCAATATCTACATAACATGAGGCTCCTTTTGGATGAATAGTGCCTTCTATCATAGGAAAAGTTTCTTTGAAACTATGATTGGGATTTACATTAAGTTGAAAATATCCATCAGATTGAATTATACCACGAAAATCTTTCCCCTGTGTTTTAAAATTATCTGGATCACTTGTATGTTCTTTTAGGATAGTCAATAATTCAGAGAGTGAATACTCAGAATGGAGGGTAAACTGTCTTGTATGATTAAACATTTTACTTTTGGGAAATAGCAAGGTTTCTTAGCATAATTTAGCAAGTTGTAGAAGCTAATATTTTATAGAAAAGCAAATTCTATGTTAGTGAGCTAATACAATATATCTTCAAAGGATTTACCAATCCGTTAGATCGTACAAAAATAGTATATTTTTAAGGGGCTAATCTTGTTTAAAGTTATTATTTCAACTATTAGACCTTTACTTTTTGATAAATAAGTAGTTATACCTAAAAAAATATTTGTGTATCCGTTAGGTTTGTTTTAAAAATTTTTAAATTAACCTACTTTTTAAGCCTTACTTTTTTAAGCTATGCGTATGTATACGCTTTACTTCCCTTTACAATGTACGTTGTTCTATCAGATTTTATCAAAGGAAATAGCTACCTGTAGTATTAATTTTCTGTATTTTTTTTCCTATCTCAATTTCTGTACCTGTTATAGTTTTTGCTGCTTCAGCCATCAATGTAGGAAACTACCTGCCCACTTAGTTTATAATATAGTCAATCCTTCACTTTTTAAACCTATTTTTTTCGTATGCGTAATTCTCCTCTCCAATTTCGAGTGGTACTTTTGTGCTTACTCCAGTTAGCTTTTGTGCCTGCAATGGCACAGATTGTTTGGCCTTCAGGTCAATTGTTGCCTTCATTTCCTACCCCTGCACAAACACAGGATTTGATTCTTTTACGGGAAACATCTTCTACCTGGGAAGCAGAAGGCGGGTCGCTTGGTCACAATACGGGACGTTTGGAGACAGATGGCTGGCTTTGCCAAACCGGAATAGATTCTGTTAATCGGCATATGATTTACGGACCCTATGACACTAGTTTGCTGGCAGGCCCGAATGTTGCGGAATTTCGTATGAAGACTGACAACAACACTGCCAACAATGATCCTGTAGTGGATATAGATGTCCGAAATGCCACAACAGGTGCTACACTTGCTTTCCAGACTGTTACGCGTCAGCAATTTGCGATAGCAGGCGATTATGTCAATTTTACATTACCCTTTACCTTGCCTGCTGATCATCAGTCTATTGAATTGCGGGTATACTGGCGGGGTACAGCTTATACAAAAGTGGACTGGGTTCGAGTACAGCAAAATAGCTCATCTGCCGAAATGTATCTGTTTGCATCCCTGAAAGGAATTGTAAACAAGACACAACCCCGTATCTTTTCCTATGAAGGAGATGCATTTGCAGAAGGGCAATACACTTGGTTACAGTCTTTAGGGTTAAACTGGAATGAACCAGCCGATAAATGGAGCCTTATTACCAAATATCGTAGTGAACTGTCTGGTTTAATCGTTTATGATCCGGCGCAAACCCATACCATTAACCTGGCAACATTGCTGGCTAAAAATCAAAATGCACTTATTGCTTCTCCAGCTTTACTGTCAAAGTTGACAGCTGCACCCTATAATTTACCTATCTTACAGGATTTGCGTGGTCAGTTTACTAATAAGTTGCAGGTTTATCAGACTATTTACAATAATTACTGGCCAAATCTGGATCATCGTCTGCTGATTGGGCTTAATCCAGACATTCATAAAGCAGCTTTGCGTGAGTATGCAACAGCATTAGGTGCAGCGGTAATCTGGTTGGATCCGAATGTGGCCGCTGAAAGTACATTACTGAATAGCTTTTTGTCATCTATGCCAGCAGGTGCAAACTATATGGGATGGTGGCCTGAAGAGGCTCCTGGAGTGCAGAGAGCTTCACAGTATGGAATTGCAACAGTTGCCAGTGACTGGGCTACTAATCTGACATTGCATAGTGGTATGCCGAGAACAGTAAACAAAAAGCCTATACCAGCAAAGCCTGTATTGAGAAACAAGATTTATGTAGCCTTTATCTTAAGCGATGGTGACAACCTTCAGTATGTAGAACACCTGATGCGTAAACTTTGGAATAACCCAGACAGAGGATCTGTACCTATAGGATGGACATTGTCGCCTGCTATGCTGGATGCTATGCCTGGCGCTCTGAACTATTATTGGCAAACCTCTACCAACAATGATAACCTGATTTCAGGTCCATCGGGTTATGGGTATGCTTATCCCAATAGTTTTCCAAATCAAACTGCATTGGATCAGTTTGTATCTAAAACGGAAGACTACAATCGGCGGGCTGGTTTTCGGGTTGTGACTATATGGAATACCATTACAGGAGGCATCAATCAGAATGTAGGTGAAAGTTTTGCTACCTATGCTCCTTCGTTGCTTGGTCTAACCGCTCAGAATACAGGTGGTGGACTGACTATCTATAATCAGAGTCTTCCGGGAATGGCACTGTCCTGTAACTATTGTACCAATGAACAAGCCATGAAAGATCATATTGCGGCGGCGGCGTCTGGATGGAATGGTACGTCACCACACTTTGCCATCATTCAGGCACAACCCTGGACAGATGTCAAACCTACCAACTTTAAGAATGTAGCCAATTCGCTGGATACAAACTATGTAGTAGTGCGTCCGGATCATATTTTCCAGCTGATTCGTGAAGCAAATACTCTTCCGGTTGAACCGAACCCAACAGGTCAGGATATTACTAACCTCTCCGGAACGGTTAGTGCTCAATACCAGACTGGTTCTCCATCAGGAGAAGAATACACAAAGTTGATTGATAATAAAAGTAATACCAAGTATCTCACATTCCATGCTTCAGGTTGGATACAGTACCAGACAACAGCAAGTTATGTAGTGAAGGGGTATACCATTACTTCTGCTAATGATTTCCCTGAACGTGATCCGTTGAGTTGGACATTACAGGCTTCAAACAATGGCAGCACCTGGACTACTATTGATACCAGATCCAATCAGGATTTTCCCAATCGGTTCCAGACCAGGGCCTTTCGCTTCAATAATAGTACTGCCTATCGGTATTATCGGTTTAATCTAGCCAACAATACTGGTTCTATATTACAACTGGCAGAAATTGAATTATATGGGACAGCTTCCGCTGCACGTGTTGGAAAACAAGATGAGTTAGGGGTAATAAAGATGATTTCTCTCTATCCCAATCCTGCTTCAAGTGAGCTGATTCTTAAGGGAATAGATGAGGAGATGGAAGCCGGAGTTTACGACCTTTCCGGAAAATTGATCCTGAATAAAATAAAAATCTCCTCATCTCAACCTGTAATACCAATAAGATCACTGAAACCCGGAATGTATTTGCTTAAAACAGAAGGGAAAGAAAATAAGGTATTTAAGTTTGTGAAAGAATAATCTGATAGATAACTAAAAAAGACCTGGTTCAACTGCCAGGTCTTTTTTAGTTATCTAAGTGTGGTTGTAGAGTCAACAGTTGACTTGGTGTTCTTGTACTGTTGGTAGAACTTATTCTGAAAGATCTCTTGGGGATCATACTTTAGTTTATTTTGGAAGAACGTATCAATCATTGGATAGGTAGCCTTCAACTGGTTTTGTGTAGCATGTAATCGGTAGGGAAGGTAGTAAGTGCCATTTAGTTTATGTACTGCATCAATAAGTTCTTGTGTCAGATGAGTCATATCTTGTTCTGCTTCAGAGGTGAGGGGCTGATTAAAAAACATCACAAAGGCAAATACTTCTTCACGGGCATAGCGCAGATAGGTATCCTCATCTTTGTATACATTGCGTATTGTTACATTTAGCAGATCGGCTTGGTGCTGAGGAATAATCTGCTGAAGTTGTTTAATAAACTGTCTAAAATTTTTTCGGGGTATAAAATATTCATGCAGAATATCTGTGCGGGTAGCAGATTGATTCAGATATAGAGCTGGACTTTCGTTCATAATCTGATTGCGGGAATAAGTATTGCCTGTCAGTGTTTTGGTAAAAAGTTTTTCAGATTGCCAACGTAATTCTTTGCCATAGTCATCATTGCGAGATCCTTCAAAAATAGATTGTTTTAATTTAGTGAAAGAAGGATCTGTCAATGGATAATCTTTTGTAGCGGGAGCTTTGTATTCAAAATAGTTGAGCATGGCTTTCTGGAGAAAATCTTTCTTATTTACATTCAATCTTCCATACACCATTCGTGCTTTCGGATTTTGATCAATGTATTTTTGGTATGAATCCGGATAGTCAGTCGCTGGAACTGTGATTCGTTGATAGGTGTATAATTCATTGGGAACTGTTTGTAGCTGTACATCAATGATGATTCCGAAGAGTCCATATCCTCCCAGAACAAGAGAAAACAATTCCTCATTTTCAGTACGGCTACATGTCACTAACCTACCATCGACTTTTAGTAACCGAAAAGACTGTACTGTAGAGGCGATAGGAGGTTTGTTATGTTGCCAGCCATGACAGTTTACACTGATAGAACCTCCTACTGAAAAAGCATTGTCTGATTGCATGATCGAGACTGCTCTGTTATAGTGATTTAAATAAGGAATTACTTCTGACCATAATGCTCCTGATCCAACAGTGAGAATGTTTGTTGTGGTATCTAATGTGAGAGCACGAAAAGGCAGCATATCAACTTGTATGCCATTAGGTGCAATCGTATGACCTCCCATGCTATGTTTAGCTCCAGCTATAGATACCTGAAGATGATTAGTTCTGGCATAGGATAGTAATGAAATTAACTGCTGAATGGCAGAGTCAGCAGTAGAAGATACTAGGACAAGAGAATCTATAGGACTGCGATTTAGTCGGCTGACATCGTTGGTAAAGCCTTTCTCGGATGAAGAAAAACCTACATCTGTGAAATACATATGTTTTGTTAAATGCAGGATGGGGCGAACAAGAAAAATTATCGCAATGATACTGAGCAGAAGAAGACTGTAACGAATGATCTTTTTTCGGGTTAATGGCATTGATCAGTGAGTAGTATGGGTATTGATGAAAAAAAAGTATTGAAGTAAACATTAATCCAAATTCATAAGAAGAAAGTAAATTGATGAAATTGATGTATTTTTGTAGGATTATCAATTTCGAATACATGTCAGAGGCTATTTCCTATATTTTTATCATCTACCTGTTTATCTATTTTATACCATCAACTATTGGCTATAAAAAGCCGAATGCAAAGTGGATTATTGGTATAAATTTGTTGCTGGGGTGGACTGTGATTGGGTGGATCATTGCTATGATCTGGGCTGTTAGAAAGGAAAGCAAGCCTGACAGATCTATCGAGGTTAATCAGAAAAGAATAAATAATGCCTTACAAGTACTGGAAGACAGCCACAAAAGGGGAGAATTTTCAGATGCAGAATATCAGATAAAGCGTAGAGAGATCATCTTTGGGCCAAGAGAAGAAAAATCTGAAGTAGCTGAGAAAAAATACTGAGATGACTATTAGATGAGTTGTATACAGTATGAAGCCTGGCTTACCAAGTCGGGCTTTTTTATTTAAAAAAAATATTTATCTACGCGGATAGGCTGCGCAGTAAGGCGTTTGTTTTGTATCATCAAACGGTAAATGTAGCGGAAGCATAACAGTGTGTGAAGCTGTTGGGGTGGGTTCGAGGCCCATCATTTACCCCAATGATTTTGTGTCGTAGTATAGGATTTCTTCGTCTCCTAACACAACAGAGCCTATACGGTTGTTACCAAAATCAGACATTGAACGGTGTGTAATGCATCGGTTGATACCAAATAGTAGTTCAGATACCTCAGATGGTTTCCCTCTGAGGTATTTTTCTTTTCTATAGGGAATATATAACTTCGCTACTAGTCACTTTCCCCTATCCAGATATTTTTCAGCTTTTCGGGATCTATGATTATACTGATACGAAATATTTTTCCATTGTCAGGAGAAATACTCAAAACCTGACAAACTTTTAGTTGATCTCCTATATAATACAATATAGCAGGTTGGTGATTGATTTCTGTATACTGTGATGAAAAGTGAATATGGTATTTCTCATAGGTATACAGCAACAGATCGGACACAGCTGTATTACCCGTGCAGATTTTCTTATATACATTCAGATTTTTGCCTCCATCAGCTATAAAGACAATGTCTTCTGCCAGAAGGTTTTCAAGCATTTTCATATCTCTGGAGCGTATTGCTTCCACATATTTGTCAAGAATTCCATCTGGTACAGATTCCTTGTGTACCTTTTGTTGTGTAAGTAGGGTAGGGTTTATTTTGCTTTTGGCCCGACTGAGTAGTTTTCGCGAATTTTCAGCAGTACTGGAAAGCAAGTCTGCAATTTCTTCGTGTGAATAATTGAATCCTTCTTTGAGAATAAATACAGCCCTTTCTTTAGGATTGAGTTGTTCCAATAAAATGAGTAGCGAATATGAAACAATGTCGCTGAGGTTAATATTGGTATCAGCTCTTTCTGTGGCTATAGGTTCCGGAAGCGAATTGCTTTCACGAACCAGCTTCTTTTTCTTATTTTTTACATTAATAGCTGTGTTGATGACACTTCGGATCAGATATCCTTTTTCGTTGTGAATTCCTTCATGCGGTGTGGTCAGATAAGAAGATAACACATCCTGTACAATATCTTTTGCATCTTCCCAGGAACCCAGAATGTTATAAGCATAGGGGAACAATAAATTGCGATAGTCTTTCATGGTATTATTACTAATGTTTGATAGATAAGAAAGTTTGGATTTCTCTATCAATAGATTCAATAAAAAGTGGAGTACCAGAATGTACTCCATTGAAATTATACAGTGACTAGTGCCTGATTGGGTTGATAGAAGCCAGGTACTGTACCAAATGTCTTGTTAATACGGTTCCAGCTATTGGTAAGAGCTACTGCCAGAGCCAGGTCAGCAATTTCGGCTTTGGTAAAGAATACCAATAGCTTTTCAAATAAAGCATCTGACACTTCTTCCTGACTAATGTTGGTTAATACTTCTGCGAATTCCAATACGACTCGTTCCTGGTCTGAAAAATAAGGAGTTTCTCTCCATACTATCAGCGAATATAAACGTTGTTCGGATTCCCCTGCATGAATCGCATCTTTATGGTGCATATCTATACAAAAGGCACATCCGTTAATCTGAGATACGCGATAGGCAATCAGTTCGAACAAACGGGCATCCACAGTCGATCTTTTTAGATACATTCCTGATTTTAATAAACCTTCCATAAAACCTTTGGAAGCATCCTGAAATTCAATACGTGCAGTCATGGTCGTGATTGTTTAAGTGAATTTGTACTAATGACAAACCAGTTAGACAAAACGTGACAGACTTTTTTATTTTTTTCAGAACCAGGATTATATTTAATCAAAGTGGCTGGAAATAGTGTTTATCGGAAAGAATAATATCCAAACAGCGCAATGAGACAAAACAGAATAAATGTGATGGTATAACTAGCCAGGAGTAATCCAAATTTCAGACTTGTTTTAAAATAGTTTTGCCCATATACCCGCTTTAATGCAAAATACAAATAGAGCAGTATGCCTCCTGTAAAAGTGAGCATTAGAGTTCGGTTCAGAAAGGCCATACCTGCCAGCAGATACGAGCTGATAAGCATGTAGACAAGCAGTACTACAAAGACAAACGAATGAAAATGCAGGGAAAAAATAAGATGTTCCATGTAATATCGCCGCTGGCGCCAGTACAACATGGCCTGTATCAATCCATATAATGGCACCATTACGAAAAACAATTTGGGAAGTGTGGAATCAAAGAAGCTATCCCAGAACGCATCTTCCACTGTGATAATGTCATTTTCCTGATCTCTGGCTGCATAGTCTTCATCAATATCATCTTTTAGTTCTTCAAGTTCCGTAGAAGAGATTTCCTGCGAATCCGACTGGTATTGAAGGCGACTAGGTTTATTTACAGCAAGCATCAGAAAAGCCAGCAGACTTATGGTGAGATACATACGCAAAGGAGGTATATATCGTGCTCGTCGTCCCTGAATATATTCAATGCTAAGGAATCCAGGCCGGAATAGGAGTGGTAACAGACTTCGAAATACTTTAGAGTCAAAAGAGAAATAATCTTCCAGAAATTCTTTCACCACCATGCCAAAAGATTCTACTTTAGGCTCTGTTGACTGTCCACAATCCGGACAAAACGAAAAGGTTGGTTTTAGTTCTGATCCACAATTGGCACAGGTGAGAGGCAATGGTAGTGTTTGGACTGTTTCAGTTTGTGTTGATGTTAAATCGGTCGCAGACATGGGTTTACGAAAAGGATAACATTGCTAAGTTACATAGTTTGGAAAAAATGTGTTAAATTATGCTGAAAAATTATATTTTTTTTCAGAAATTGCCTCCTCAGCAAACAATCCCATCGTTAAATTTTCGGCATAGTAGTGCCTTGTATAACTGAATGTTCCGTATTGTAAACCTTTTTCGAGCCAGCTTTTTAGCCGTTGCTTTGACGTTTATAATCGTCTTTCAGTCAAAAGCACAGCAAACCGCGCCAGAAAAAAAAGATGACAAGCCTGCTACAGAGCAAAAGCAGGAGAGTTCTTTCGGAAATGTTATGTTAAAACTGGGAAAAGGTTTAATGAAAGAAGTTTCCCGTCGTTTGAATCTGGAAGAAACAGAGATTATCACTGTAAAGAAAGAAACCTCTGATGATGGTCGGGAAAAATACAGGGTAAATACAGGCAAATTCTCCTTCACCGTTCGGAAGAAAAACAAGCAGGATACTACAGGGCATAAATAACCTGCTTTCTTGTTCGTTGTATTTATATATTTCCTCCCTATTGAATCCTTTCTACTAATATACCGTAGAAAATCTATACAGTTAATTACTTTCTATTCGTTTTTCGAAAGGTTACTTTTTTGTATTGCAGGCATAAAGGAAACGAATGTATAATTAGTTACATGGAGTAATTTTATATCTTTCCTAAGGATGCTTACTATTGGGCTTCTAATGGAACTAACGATAGAGATATTCCAAAGCTCTTATGTCGCTCTAATAATTGCTTGTTTTGAAAACCTTACCTGATCAGAATAAATTATTTTCTTTCCAGAGTGTACTGGGTGCATTGCTATTGGCAGGTGTATTTGCCTTTTCAGTTCTTATGCTAACCAAAGTGTGGCCCTATATGTCTTATGAGAGAGGTGAGCACTTTCTCTCTACCAAAACAGATAGAGTGCTGGATAATCCCTGGTTTCTGGCTGGGTTTTATATACATATTACCAGTAGCCTATGGGTAATGGCAGGGGGGATACCTCAGTTTATTCCTGCGGTATTTAGAAGAAAGCCAGCGTTTCATCGCTGGACAGGAAAAATATATGTGTTTTCCATTTTGTTTCTGGCTGCACCGTCCGGAATGATACTAGCATTCTTTGCTAATGGAGGTCTGCCTGCTAAAGTTGGTTTTTCATTGCAATGCATTGTATGGTGGCTTACTACTTTTACTGGATGGCAGGAAATTATGCAAAACAAATGGACTTCACATGTAGAATGGATGATTCGCAGTTTTGCTGTGACACTGGCTGCTGTTAGTTTACGTTCCGAAAGCTATCTGATGTATTATTTCTTTGGCACAAAACCTATAGAGACGTATCTGACAGTTACCTGGTTGTCTTGGACCGGAAACTTACTGATTGCAGAAATACTAATTCGCACAGGTATTGCCAAAAGGTTAGTTAACTCTTTTATGAATTTTAGTGAATATGCCTAAGGATCCTGTTTTATAAACCAGCTCATCAATCAGAAAACAATCTAATAAAATTCAATACAATACACCTATGAAAAAATTGCCCTATGTTTTTTTAGTTCTGCTTCTGGCTGTTGCTGCTATTGTTGCCTGCAGTCGTACACAAAAGACTGATAAGACAACTTCAGCTCAGTTGCGTACACACAAAGAAGCTGTAGATACCTTGCGTGGTTCAGAAGAAGCACAGGCTGCACAACCTGCTCAACCACTGGAAATTATACCAGAGAATAATTCAGAGGTATTAGCGTCGAATGACTTGTCCGCATTGTTTCATCGTACGGAAGAGTATGATGAACCCGCTGTCTACAATGGTTTTTATGGTACAGATCATTACCGGATTGAGATGTACTTTGCTTCTGTGACAAAGGATGCTACTCATCCCAATGTTTATCATATAGAAGGAAAGAGTCGCTACAAAAGAAATATCACCCCTTTTCATGGAGAAATTGTATTAGAGGAGGCTGTGCAGTTTCGTGATCCCAATATTTCTGAAGCAAACATGAAGGAAATGGAGATCAAGAATACCTACATGACACACGGAACATTCAAACTGCAGGAAGATTCTACGTTTACAGGTTCTGGTGTCTTTAGTGGCAAAGTAGCTATTGATTTTGCTACCAAAACAAACAATGGTATTCGTCAGTGGTATTTTTCAGAAACGAAAGAAGGTGCTCAGGGAGCAGGTTTCATATTTGATGGCAAATGGGTAAGTTACAAAACAGGGAAAAGCAAACCTATTACATGGGCTCGGGATATCTTTATGATTGCAGATGGTATTTTGAAAGATTTTAGCATAGGGGAGAGAGATGTGGAAATTAATCCTAAATACCGTAAACTGGGTTGGGACAACTTTTGGGAAAACGACGAATGGTGGAATGAAAATCCTAGCGCCAAATTGTAATACTAATCTAAAAATAAAAAGCCTCATCTTTATTCGAAAAGATGAGGCTTTTTTGTTCTGCAAAAGGCTAATGGATATCATTAGGTGGTAATTTTGATTAAAACAGAAGTTCATGGTTACATTCATAACCTGGTGTTGTATATAAAGTATGCTATCAGTACAAATAGCCGAAACCTTTTATACAGTATAGTTTATGGAAGTGAGATCTAAAGCAGGAAGCTCATGTATGTTTTTAATCTTATTGCTGTTACAGGCAGGAATGATCGCTTGTAACAGAACGTCAAAAAATGAGAAAGCAGCTTCAGACACACTTAGTGCAAATCAAGTAGTGACGGATACTTTATCGGTGCAAACCAGCAAGATCGAAGAAGAAGATAGTAGGCCACCAGCTAAACTGTTACTAGAAGTTACTCCTCAAGAGTATCAGGACATCTTAGTGAAATATGATTTGTCGCCTTTATTTCTGAACGCTGAGTATAAACCACAATCTGCTGTATATAATGGTTTTTATGGTACAGATCATTATCGGATTGAAATGTACTTTGCCTCTGTGACGAAAGATAAAAACGATCCTACCCTATATCATATTACTGGAAAAAGTCGATATAAAAAGAATATTACTCCATTTGAAGGTGAAGTTATCATCGATACGGCTATGCGGTTTTCTACTTCGGATATCTCCTCTGAAAACAAGAATGTGAAAGGTATTTATAAAACTAATGGAACATTCAGGCTTCGAGAAGCTGCTAAACTGGCAGGTTCTGGTATATTTGAAGGAACCGTTTCTATAGAGTTTACTTTACTTACTGATAGTAATACTGAGTTTTGGTATTTGAATGAGATTGATGAGACACAAGGGGCTGACCTGGTATTTGATGGCGAATGGGTAAGTTATAAGACAGGTAAAAGTAAGCCTATCATCTGGGCAAAAGAAATATATAGCATTGGTGATTCAATTCTGGAGGATTTCACTATAGGTGATCGGGATGTGATGATTAACCCTAAATATCATAAGCTAGGGTGGGATAACTATTGGGAAAATGATGAATGGTGGAATGATAGTCCTAGTGCCATGCTATAATAGATTGGATTCTATAAAGAAAGACCCTCATCCGTTTCTGAAAATGAGGGTCTTTGGTGTTATGTATTTAGTTAAAAGGGCCTGATCCAGGGCCACCAGGTCCTGCACCAGGAGGCGGTCCCATGCCATCCATTTGTGGACCCATCCGTCTGTTTTGCACTCCAGGGAAGCTACGTAGATTGTAGGTAAAGGTGAGCATGAAGTAGCGTTGCAACACTTGGGTTTGCTTGTCCTGTATATAGGTCTCTGTTACTGTACGACTAATGCTTGTATTTTGTCCAAGTAGGTCAAATACTGAAAGCTTAAGTTCCCCTGCATTATTTTTCAAGAACTTGTATCCTATAGCTGCATTCCATAACAAAAAGCTTTGATTATATCCACTACTTAATCCAGAGTATAGAGAATGATTTACGTCTGTATTGAATACCAAACCTTTCCATGGAAGCCAGTTTAATTTTACAGAGGATACCTGGTAAAAATAATTACTGTTCTGTGTAGATTGAACGGTATTATTAACAATAGTATACGTCGCAGAATACGAAACCCGGAAGTCTACTTTCTGACTGATATTGCTGCTAAGTGTTACACTGGAGTTTAATCCATAGGTATTGGCATGGTTGATATATTGATTGTCATTACGGATAATAAGACCTGGAGTACTTTGGTAGGTTATTCCAGTATTGATATTGAAATTACTTTTTAATAGCTCTACAGGTAACCCATATACAAAGAAACTACGTACATTCCAGGAACTAGCCATATTGACTGGACGTGATAACTGCGCTCCCTGCGATAGGAGTATTCCCTCTGCCAACAATGTGTCTGTTGAGGCTGTGAAAGTAGAAGTTGCAATGTAATTGGTTGTATAAGTAGCATTGGCGAAAAAAAACATATTTTGCATAGTACCTGTATTTACCTTGCCATAATGAAGCATGATACTATGTACATATTCCTGTTTCAGGTTAGGATTACCTGTCGTGAGCAAAACGGTGTTGCTATTGTTGATTACATTTTGTAACTGCGAAATACTGGGTGTATTGGTAGATGTACGATAAAAGACCCTAAGGTTAGTGTTTTTAGTAAACCGATACTCAAGCATAGCTGTAGGCATCAGATTATTGAAGGTTTTATTTACTTTCAGATCTGTTGGAAATAGCTCCGAACTGTTCAGTGCTACACGCTGATAATTTGTACCTACAGAGAAATTATACTTGGCTCCCCGTAACCGATAATTCAAGCCTCCGCTTTGCGTCCATGTTGTGTTTTTAAAATTATTAGAAAGAGAGGTATCCAGTATACTATAGGTCTTTGTGATTTCATTGAATGCATTGGTTTCTTTAGTTGAATTGCTGCGTGTATAGGAGGGATTGTAGTTAAACTCAAGTATACTTTTCTTACCTATAGGTTCGGTATACGAAAATCTTGCTCCCAAAGTAGATCCATCTGAACGAGTGTCTGAGAGTTGATTGATAATCGCTGATGAGTCAGTGGTAAAGTATTGATTTTCTGAATATTGTTTATTCTGTCCGTTTTTGTCATTAAAATTGGTTGTGACAGCTACTGAAAATGTACGTCTTATCTTTTGGAATTTATGTCTGAACAGAATTTCGTTGGTAAAAGTATATCCGTTATTTTTTGAGTTATAGTCAGTATAAACTTGTGTCAGTTGACTTTCGGGTGAGGCTGTCAGAGCTGATAAGAGACTACCTGAGTTATAGTTCTGCAAATTGAGTCGAGGGGTAATCAACAATGAGTTAGCTGAATCAATAGTATATTCAAATCTCAGATTGAAGCGGTGGTTGTAGTTGATACTGTTAACCCGATTATTTTCGGTATAGGTATTGTTCGAAATAAAATATTGTTGTTCTGTTAAGCTATTGGTTGTATTGTTGGACTTGTTGAAAAAATAGCTACCTGTAATTTTTACTTTTTTACCCCATTCATCTGTATAATTCAGTCCAATAGAATTTGTCGTGTTCATACCACTTTGCTGACCAACCAGAAAGTTACTGGAACTATTTCCTCCACCTCCTCCACCAATGCCGCCACCTCCACCGGCTCCACCCTGACCACCTCCACCACCATTGCCAGTACTAACTCCAAGGAGGTCTTGTGACGAAAAATTTTGCTGATTGATGTTGTTGGAAAGTCCGATAAGAGAGAAACGCTGCTGATTCTGAAATCTGTGTATAGTTGCTCCTACAGAATAGCGTTCATTAGTGCCATATCCTGCATACATTTTACCAAAAGTTCCGTTTCGTTTATCTGATTTGGTCACAATGTTCAGCGTTTTCTGAGTTTGACCATCATTGAAGCCTGTAAACTGAGACTGATCACTTAACTGATTATACACCTGAATTTTGTCAATAACTTCAGCTGGGAGATTGCGTAGAGCTACAGTTGGGTCATCTCCAAAAAATTCCTTCCCATCTACCAGTACTTTTTTTACGTCTTCTCCATGAGCTTTTACTGTACCATTCTCAACTGAAATGCCGGGCATTTTTGTAACAAGGTCTTCAGCTGTTGCATCCGGATGTGTTTTAAAAGAACCTGCATTGTATTGCGTTGTATCTCCTTTTTGTTCTATAGGATTGGGTTTAGCTTCTACCAATACATCTTTTAGCTTGATAGTGGCTTGCTCCATCTTAATCTTGTCAAGATTAAGGCTTTTAGTAGTAACAGTAATATCTTGTTCAGTAGATTTATATCCAACAAAACTGGCTTTCAGATGAAAGGTACCTGCTTCAGTCAAATGCAGAGTAAAAGCTCCTTTCTCATTGGTAATAGTTCCCTGTTGTTGCGTATTGTTTTTGCCATTGATCAGAACAACATTGACTCCTTCTACAGGCTTCCCATCTGTTGCGTCCAGTATTACGCCAAATACTTCATAATACACAGGTCGATTTTGTGCGCCAGCAAATTGTGTCAGAAGAACAAAGAAAATACTCAACAATGGGAGGGTAATGCTTCTTTGTATTGCAGATTTTTTGAGTTGGGTGTTCATTTATGAAAAATGTAAAATGTTGTTATGGTTATTCCCTAATTGGGAGATTAGATAAGGGATTAGAATCTAAACATCTGAAGAAAATCTGAGGTCTATTTATAAAATGGACCAACTCAGGAAATGTCAAGACAAATAGAATAAATAGGTCTACATGCTGAGTTTAATTGGGTAGGATGAGCAAGAAAGGGTAGGGGAGTAAAAGAAAAGTTCCTATTTCCTGTGACCAGAGTAGATGGGATAATCAAATCGTTTGTGCCGCCAGATTATAATAAAAAAAGCCCCTGAATTTATATCCAGAGGCTTTTTAGGCAATCACTAATAAGGTTATTTTGACTCTTCTTTGATCTCAAAAATATATCCAGTCAAAGGTTCGAGCTCTAATGGAATACCTGCTTGTGCATTATTGGGATCTGTCACGTTTGCAGCATTGAATGAGACAGGTTTGTGGTCACCCAATACACATTTCAGATCATAGTTAGCTGTTGCTGACAACTCCATAGCTGCAAGGGCATTGGTTGGAATACGTACATTAATACGGCGTTTGAGACTTTCTTCAAAACTAACGATAATCAGTAATTTTTGATTTTCGGTAAAACGCAGATAACTATAGATTTTATGTTCTTCATAGCCAGCTGTCTTGCCACCATTGTTAGCAGCCTGTAAGTCATACAAGCCCCCTTTACGGATTGCTTCACTGGTAGCACAGAAGTTAAGTAACTTTACATATTTCTCTCTGAGTAGTTGCTGAGAAGGTTCCAGTGTTACACCATCATAACGGTCTACACTCATCCAGTTCTGAAACTGAGGCACTCCCCAATAGTCAAAAATGGTAGTTCTTCCATCATCACCACTAAATCCTTCCTCTCCCAAAGCTGGTTCGCCTACTTCCTGTCCAAAATAGACCATAATTGGGCCAGAGTTCAATGTTGCACTTACTACCATTGCAGGGATACCTTTTTCTGGCTTTCCTGCAAAGAATTCAGAGGCAATTCGTTGTTCGTCATGATTTTCCATGAACCTAAGCATATGGTTATTGATTCCCTGCAGGTTTTTCCAATTGGCAGAAATTAGATTGGCTGAGGTGCCATGTTGAATAACAGAACGTAGCGTATCATACAACCCTACTTTATCATACAGATAATCAAATTTTGCTTTATCAATATAGTTGTTGTATTCGTATGGATTATAGATTTCGGCAATAAATACAATATCTTTGTTCGCTTCTTTGATTTGAGGAATTACCCATCCCCAGAATTCTGCTGGAACCATTTCTGCCATATCACACCGGAAGCCATCTACACCTTTTTTTGTCCAGAAGAGCAGAATATCACGCATCTTTTCCCATGTATTAGGGATTGGTTCAAAGTGTCTTGCCCGGTTATTGACAATATCCACTCCATAATTGAGCTTAATCGTCTCAAACCAGTCATTTACATGTGGACCGGGAGTAAACTGGTCATTGCCGGTTGCCTTTGCAGGTGTTTCATCAAAATGTCCATCTTTGGTTGGATGAGGTAGATCTCCAAGTGCATGGTATTCATGTGGTACCCGAAAAGAAGTACCTGGTAGATAGTAGAAGTTGTTTTTTGTATCAAAGATTTTGGATTTGTCGTCTCCTTCCCCTAAATCTTGCACACCTGTTGGTTTGGCATCGGAATGATAGGTGCGGGCTACATGGTTTGGTACAAAGTCAATGATAACCTTCAACCCCACTTTGTGTGTACGAGATACCAATGCCTCAAATTCCTGCATACGTTTAGGTACATCCACTGCTAGATCAGGACTGACATCATAATAATCTTTTATCGCATAAGGAGAACCTGCACGACCTTTTACTACATCTGCATCATCCAGTGGTATTCCGTATTTAGTGTAATCAGTCATGGTAGCGTGCTCAATAACACCAGTGTACCAGATATGACTAAATCCCATTTTTTTTACCTCACCAAGGAGGCGTTCATTGATATCATTAAACTTCCCAACCCCATTTTCTTCCAGTGTGCCATATTTTTTGTTAACATGTTTGGTGTTAGTCAATAATCTGGTGAATACCTGATAAATCGTCAGTTTGTTGTCTGTTACTTCTTCTTTAAGCAAATTTTCGTCATTGGTATCCAGCATGGGTACGTCTTTTTTGGGTGAACAAGAAAGTAAGCCTGTAACTAATGCAGCAGTTAAAAATAATTTCTTTTTCATAACAGTGGACTGCTTTTAATATTGTGGCGCCAAATTAGGAATTTTTATGTGGAATGTACTGCCTGTCCTCAATTTAGATTCCAGGGTAATCGTACCACCTAACTTTGCAACCGCATCTTTTACGATATATAAACCCACGCCTGTGCTGTTGGGATGATTGCCAAGACGATAAAAAATATCAAATATTTTCTGATGATGTTCTTCTGCAATACCCAGACCATTGTCTGCAATTGTAATCAGCGCTTCTTTATCATCGGCTAGTACACTGAGTTTAATGTAAGGATTCTCTTTTGCTGGATCATGGTATTTGATGGCATTGGATATCAGGTTATTTAATATAATTTCCAGACGTTTGGCATCTGAATAAAAAACATGAGTTACCTGACATTCTGTTATTTTTTCGATGTGAGTAGCATGCTCCATGAAAAGATGATTTTCCAGTGTTTCCTGAAGTAACTTAGAAAAGTCAATGGGTTCATTTTCAATTTCCAGTCTTTTGTTTTTTGAAAAATCCAGAATATCATGAATGATTCGATCCAGTTTATATAATGTTTTTTCCTGTAACAGGAAATACTCCTGAAGTTTAGTAGGGTCAGTTTCTTTCTGTGCAATGTGAATAAGTCCCCTTACAGAGGCAATAGGTGCCCGAAGATCGTGTGAAGTACGACGAACAAAGTTGTCCAGTTCATCATTAAGACCTTTGAGTTCATCATTTTGGAGATTAATGATCGTATTTTGATTGGAAAGTTTGTTGTTGGCTATTTCAAGAGCTGTAAAGGCCTGAGAGTAGTACTGTAGCAGTAATAAAGCCTGACCCAACAAAAAAACAAATAAACCAACCGAAATCAGATCTCCTGTTGCTATATAGCCTTTTGTATACAAAACATCATTGAGATATGCTAGGAAAACGGCAATATACCCTATCAGAAAAAAGAGACTACCAAGTGCTTTGATTCGAACAGCCTGAATTACAATAACCAATCCATAGACCATCATCAGTGCACCAACGGGATAGAAGTAATCAATAAATCCAGTAAAGAATATCGTAGGTGTGACAAGTACAATGACGACACAGATACAAATGATTACACAGATAGATAAAAAGACCTTTTTTGGGAAAAGATCTGGGAAAATCGTTCGTATAAATAATGTAAAAACTAAGAATGGTAAGTAAAATACCAGATATTCAATACGTTTGAGTGCAAACCAGCTAATATGGGTAAAATAACGGATAGAATACTCGCCCGTTACCAGCACACGAATAACAATCAGGAAACAAAAAATGGAAAAATATAAAGCAGCATAGCTTTGTCTTCTGATGAGAAACAACCCCAGATGATAACAGGCCATCAATAAAATACCTCCTAACAACCAGAAGTCTGTTGCAATAGAGATATCTCTGAGATGCTCAATATCGGATATCAAGCCAATCTCGATCGGATATCGGAGTCCACCCTTGTCATGATAAAAGTTGTAGGCAACAATTGTGAGTTTAATAACTGTATCATTGGCAACAAAAGGAACAATGTCCGGTTTATATTCGGGTAAGGTTCGAGAACCAGCACTAAAGACATGTGCATTGTTGATGGTAATCTTGGTGGCAGTAGATATGATAGGTAGTCGCAAACCCAGAACACTGGATTTATAAGCTGGAGGAATACGGATTTGTAACCGGTAAATGCCTGTACCTTGACTTTTTATTTTTTGTCCTCCTACAGGTTGATTATTCCATGAACCAGGAACCTGTATGAAGGTATGAGTATCCGGATTTTTTTTTGATAATGCATCAAGCCAGATAAAATCCCATTCACCATTTAGTTTTACAGTACCATCGCTGGCAAAATTCCAGGTACGAAGATCTAATGTTCCATGATGTGATTGTGGTGTGTGGCTAGTTCGAGACAAACATCCTGTAAGAAGAATGCAGACAGGTAACACATATGAAAGAAATCGGATCATGGAGGGGCATGGCGATTTGTTATTTTCCTACTAAATATAGATAATTTTCTGATTGCCAGTAACCATCCGACAAGCGTTAATCACTTGTTGATCATATAAGAATAAAAAAATGGTACACTGGTATCAGAATCAACAGGATGTTTACAAAAACAACATCCTGTTGATTCATAAATTATTGTAACCCGGTAACCTGTACATCTTGCGGATATTCTACTGTGAATTTAAATGGAATCAGGATTTCTTCTCCTGCTTTTATCTTATAAAACCACTCCAGATATTCCAGTTCATTCTTTTTGAGTGCATCTGTGTTTTCCTTATAAGTGGGTTCGAGTAGCTGAACCTTTATTTGTTCATTACCTGAAATAGGCAACTGGTCCCATACAACAATTTCTTCCTGTGTTTTTTTGTGGCTCTTGATTTTAATCTGGTACTCATAGACTAATACTTTGCGATTTTTGGTAAACAACTGGGTTTCCTTTTTTTCATATTTCTTTAGAAACTTATGCTCAATTTTAAAGCTTTCATCCACTCCCAGATAGGTCCAGAATTCTTCTGTCGGAGCAATAGTTTGCAATCGTGTAGTAGCTACAAAATGATTATCCAAAAAAACATTGGCTTCACCTGCAAGGAATGGAAAATCTGTTTCGTTGGTTACTTTAGCCTTCAAATAGGCAAATTGTGAAAGTTTTGGTACTGTTGAGTATTGAAAATAAGCTGAAAAATCTTCGATCAGAATACTTACCTGATGGTCTGAGTTGTCGGCTTTTATGGTATGCTTACCCGCAATCGAAAATACTACAGCTGTACTACCTGTTTCTGCCACAGCATTTATTGCTTCTATAGCTGGTATACCTGCAAATGCCACTTCTTCCTGTTCATCATTATATCCACCTCCCCCATAAGCTACACTGGTTTCTTTGGTAGACAAATCCATCTTCTTGGCTCTTGGCATCGACATTACTGGTGGTGGATAAGGAGAATAGATATTTACCCGCCAGGGTGAAAGTTCAGGTTGATAGCCTGCTATTTGTGGACGGGCAGTAGAAAGTTTTAATTCTGAGTCCAGCCAGTCCTCACCTGTTGTCTGATTGATGCGGGCATTGTAGGAAATTCTCATTTGTTTATTTTCTGTCACTACCCGAAGATCATATACCGGAACCCAGGATACACCAAATGCAATATAGGTAAGATCTAGTACGACACTACCTGGTGCACTAACAGTTAGAGTTACCGCAACCTGATTTTTTATTTTGCGGTTTTTGACTCCTGATTGCTGCAGCTGCCAGTTCAACTTTGTAATCTGATCATTAATATCTCGTTTGCTACGTTCAATCTTTCGGATTTCTTTATCAATTCCTTCCAGTTTTTGACTATAAAAGGTCATAATCTTTAACCACTTATCAGAATCAAGTTCTGTTTTGTCACTTTCTTCGGTGGGGGTAGTAATTTTAGTACTTATATTTTCCAGAAAGTTTTTTTCTTTTCCCAATCGGGATATAGCATCTTCCATATCCTGTCTCTGATCTTCCAGCTTTTGTTTTTCATCAAGCACTGCTTGTTTATCTACTTCCGGAACGTCTTCATAGGCAGTCTGAAATTTAACATTCCCAAGGGTAGCTTTTCCAGCGCCATTTACCTGAATGCTGTTCTCGTCTATTCCCGGAAGATCATCAAAAATAAGTGTATGTTCACCTGCCTCCAGTTCTGCCTGGCCTGTACGAGTCACAGAGGCACGGTCCGTAAAAACAGTAACAGTGGTAATAGAAGACGTAAGTATCATAGATGGAAGAAATGGTGTGGATAGATTAGAACAGTAATCAGGTCAAGTACAGTTGTAATCGAAATCTTGATCAGACAATGATTGTTTTGGTATCGAACTTAGGATTATACAAACTGAAATTTGATCAAGATTTTGATTGCTTTTCAAAATGATCTAAATACCGATTAATAATTATTTTGATCGGTATTTAGATACAAGCTTTAATTAATCGTTATTTGACTCATTCTCTTCTTTAATCAGAATAGTAATCTAATGAACTATCTCTGCAATAGTCCTTGCTGAAAACAGAAATAGAGATCATAGGACTTGTTTATAATGGAATATTACCGTGTTTCTTTTTAGGGAGCTTAGCTACTTTGTTTTCCAGCATGGCAAAGGCCCGCAACAATTTAAAGCGTGTTTGTTCTGGTTTAATTACCTCATCAATATATCCACGTTGAGCTGCCAGATATGGATTGGCAAATTTTTCAGTGTATTCAGCTACCTTTTCCTGTAGAGTTCCTTCCGGATTTTCAGATTCAGCAATTTCTCGCTTAAAGATGATTTCTGCCGCTCCTTTTGCACCCATTACTGCAATTTCTGCTGTTGGCCAGGCATAGTTCATATCAGCCCCAATATGTTTGGAGTTCATTACATCGTAGGCTCCTCCATAGGCTTTGCGGGTAATAACTGTGATGCGAGGAACTGTTGCTTCACAAAAGGCATATAACAATTTTGCCCCATTGGTGATAATAGCATTCCATTCCTGGTCAGTTCCGGGCAAAAAGCCAGGTACATCTTCCAATACTAGCAATGGAATATTAAAACAGTCACAGAAACGGACAAAACGTGCTGCTTTGGTGCTGGCATGAATATCCAGTACACCAGCTAATACAGCAGGTTGGTTACCTACAATACCAATGCTTCGTCCTCCCAGTCGGGCAAAACCTACTACAATGTTTTCGGCAAAGTTCTTGTGCACTTCGAAAAAACTTCCTTCATCAATGATGCCATCAATGACTTCCCGGATATCATAGGGCTGATTGGGGTTTTCTGGGATTAGATCTCCCAAAGCTGGACGAAGTTCTCCATCTATGCTTTCATACGGCAAGCGTAAGGGATCATCTTCGCAGTTTTGAGGAATATAGCTTAGGAGTTTTTTTATGTGCTGAATGCATTCCAGTTCATTGGCACAGGCGAAATGTGTAACTCCACTTTTGGTACTGTGGGTACTGGCACCACCTAGCTCTTCAAAGGTTACTTCTTCATGTGTAACAGTCTTAACCACATTGGGACCTGTTACAAACATATACGAAGTGTTTTCTACCATTAGTGTAAAATCTGTAATGGCAGGAGAATAAACGGCTCCACCTGCACATGGGCCCATAATGGCTGATATTTGTGGAATCACACCAGAAGCAAGTGTGTTGCGGTAAAAAATATCAGCGTAGCCTGCCAGTGATAATACACCTTCCTGAATACGAGCTCCACCTGAATCATTGAGGCCAATCACAGGAGCTCCATTCTGCATGGCCAGATCCATGATTTTACAGATCTTTTCGGCATGTGTTTCAGAAAGTGCTCCTCCAAATACAGTAAAGTCCTGAGCAAATACATATACCAGCCGCCCTTCTATGGTGCCATAACCTGTTACTACTCCGTCTCCAGGATATTGCTCTTTATCCAGTCCAAAATCTGTACTGCGATGGGTTACAAACTTGCCTATCTCTTCAAATGATCCATCGTCAACTAATAATGTTATTCGTTCACGAGCTGTAAGTTTTCCCTTTTTATGTTGTGATTCAATTCTTTTTTCGCCACCACCCAGCAGGGCTTCCTGATTTTTTCTTTCAAGGGTTTGTAGTTTATCTTGATGAGTCATGAATAAAAAAATATGAGTTTACAAAGTATAAAACGAGGGCTGAGATAAGCCTTTGACTGTAAGTTCATTATTGCAATGTATTATCTCCGGTAATTTAGTTTGCATCAATGACTTTTTTACAATCTTTGGAGATACTATTTTTAATTCTGTATTTCCGCCCAAAATACAACTTTTCATTGGAAACAACCTAACAAAACTATGAATCGAGTAGCAGTTATTGATCTTGGCACTAATACATTTCATTTACTGGTTGCTGATATTTCTGAAGATAGGAAGATCATTCCGGTTCACGAAGAGAAACAACCTGCCCGTATTGGTAAAGGTGGGATCAGTCAGGGGATTATCGCACCTGAAGCATTCGATCGTGGATTGTCTATCATCACTACCTATGCTCATAAGATTGCTGATCTGAACGTATCCAAGGATAATATCTTTGCTACAGGGACCTCTGCAATAAGAAATGCTCGTAATGGGGAGGGGTTTGTGCAGAAAATCCGAGAAGCTACTGGTATACAAGTAGAAATTATATCAGGCGACCGTGAAGCTGAACTTATTTATCATGGGGTGAGAGCTGCTTTGGATATGGAAGACAAGCCATCTCTGATTATTGATATTGGAGGAGGAAGTGTTGAATTTATTATTGGTAATTCAGATAAAATATACTGGAAACAAAGTTTCGAGATAGGTGGACAACGTCTGATAGATAAATTCATGCAGACAGATCCCATTTCTCCACAAAGTGTACAACGAATGTATGATTTTCTGAATGAAAAACTATTACCTCTTACCAATGCTATTCATCAGTATCATCCCAAAACGTTGATTGGATCTTCTGGAACGTTTGATACTCTGGTAGAAATTCAGGCATTACGTGATGGTAAATCCTTTAATTTGTCAGATTATACCTCTTATGATTTGCCAATGGAGGTGTTTCAGTCTCTTTTTCAGGAATTTGTTTCTAAAAATCATGAGCAGCGACTGGTTATTCCCGGAATGATTTCTTTGCGGGTAGATATGATTGTAGTAGCTTGTTGTCTGGTAGATTTTGTATTAAAAAAATATGAGATCCATCAAATTAAGACTTCAACTTATGCTTTGAAAGAAGGTGTATTATTTGACCATCTAAAATAAGTGATTAAAGGCAGGAGAATTATCTTAAAAAATCCTCCTGCCTTTAATCACTTAACGGGCTTGTTCTGCTGCAAGCCATTTGTAATCAATCTTTTCTCTTACCTGAAATGCTCCTTCAAGGCGTGCTGTCTCGAAGAAATTGGTTTGGAAGTGTGAGCAGTGAATCCATTCGATTGGCCATTTTTCCCGCATTATCTGGGTTTTATATACTGTGTTATTTATCATTGAATATGCTCTGTCTATCTGAGAAACTTCTTCATGCAGATATGTATTTGTGATACAAGGTGTTTCTTCATCCAGAACATAGTTTAAAAACCTGTCATTCTGTTTTAGTGTAAGAAATTGTGGCGTTGCAATCAGTTCAGCCGTCTCCAGATTATAACTTGTAAACCATTTACCTCCCTGTGCAATCAAAGGGTTGTCTGTGAAAGAGCGAAGAAAATAAATCCCATGTTTTCTTCCTCCTGTATAGGTTGCATCATCAATCAGTACCCGAAAGGCTACATGTCGGTAACTGAATTGAATCACAGAAGGCAAAAAGGTAGGATGCATATGTTTGAGCTGCACATTGACCATAGAAATTAAAGCGCGGCCATTGTAATCTCTAAGATGTATTTTCCAGGGTATCTGCGATTCTATTTCTTTTTTCTCAACAGAAAAGTTAATCAGTTGCACATTATGCAGTTCACCTGTATAATGTATCGGAAGTTGCTTTAGAATATTCATAGTAGTAAGAGTATACTTGTATTATCTGATAAAGATCCAGAGTTCAGAAAGGGCTGTACTAAATAAAGCCACAGACCAGAGAAATAACCAATATATAGGGAGGTTGAGATAGCGAAGCCTTCGAAGATGTTCTGTATGCATTAGTAAACTACTGACCAGTACACTTCCTGCAAGCCAGATCACACTCGAATGATGAGTAAGGGTGTCAATCCATAAACCAGGAAGGAGGACCAATGTACCTATCAACATAAGAGTTGCTAATTGCCCCAGGTATTCTATTCTTTCCTGACCTTTTAAAATCATTATAGCAGTTATCATTTGTACCAGCCAACCTGATCCACAAATCAGTAACATACTATAGCCTGAGAGTGAGGAGGAATAAGCAGAGGTTGAGATACCTAATTTCCAGGTAATAAGACTTGCAATTAGAATTCCAAAAATGATAAAAAGCAATCGATAAGAGAGGTGAAAGTCTGGCTTACAGTCTATTCCTTTGTTTTCAGAAACAGTAGCCGTAATTACTCGACGATTATAGGAAATAAAACTATATAACTTTTGACAGAACCAACGAATGGGTTTACATGATAAAAATGTTTGAATAAACGGTAAACGTTGACTAAGAAGATAGGATAGAGCTTCTATTCCATATAGGGTTTTACCTCCTGATAGATCTACAAGCGGGATCTCATGCTTACTTCGGGTAAGGTCCATATATCTTTGGGCTTGGTCTGGCTCAAGTTCGCAGAAAGAGATACGATGTTCGGGAGCCAGAATACCCCACTTGACAAAACCCTTAGTATATGTTTGACACATAGGACAGCTGCTATCATATATGATAGCTTTTGAGACGGGTTTCATAGTTGTATGTATTTTATATGTTCAGAATAATTTGAAAGATATGGGTGAAAAATAATAGTTCAGGTTGAACTGGAAGAAGAGTCTTCTGAATACAATAGTTGATAGGTTATAAACAGATAATAAAGTGCTGTGATTGCAGATAGTCCAAATAGAATAGCAAAAGAGATATCCTGTGAAAGAATATGTTGTGAGTATAAAAATCCAAAGCTACTTAAGGAGATAATAACCAGGAGCCAATACCAGAATAGCCGTCGGATAAAGTGATGATTGTTCCAGAATCTGATCGTACAGACTATTGCACTAATCACTTGCCAGATTCCAATAAAGAAAGAAAAGATAAGTCCTAAGAAGATTCCTGCAGGCTGAAAAGTAAGAAACGAAATAATGGTTACTACAACCAGAAAAACTTGTATGTAAAAGCCTATAAAGCGAATAGGAGACGTCATAGTTACTAAATTTTCAGTAAGAAATGAAAGTTATGCTTTTAAATAAACCCCGTTAAGAAAACGGGGTCAGGAAACTTATTTTAATAGTTTCAGTAGCGTACTGAAAAACCAGTTTTCGTCGGCTTTAGTTAGGGTTTCCAGTGTACTATCTGCCCGTGATGCTATCTTCTGAATATCCTGAATTGGCTTGATAAATGCTTTGTATTCAGGATTATCTGGATTGCCTTCAACTTTTGATACATCTTCCAGAATCCCAAATACAGGTTCAAGTTCTCGGCGACGACGTTCTTTAACTACTTGTTTGAATACTTTCCATATATCTTTTTCAGCACTGAAAAACTCTTTGCGTTCACCTGGCTTCAGTACTTTGAAGACTAATCCCCAGTCAATCAAATCCCGCACATTCATATTTACATTTCCACGTGAGATCTGCAATTGTTCCATAATATCATCTGCACTGAGAGGCTCTGCACTTACGAGTAATAATGCATGTATTTGAGTCATCGTACGGTTAATACCCCATTGTGAACCCAAGGTACCCCATGCCTGGACAAACTTATCTTTTGCTTCTTGTAATTCCATGGAACAAAGGTATATTCTGTTTTTATACTTTCAAAATTTTTTGAAACATATTTGTTATCGATTTAGATTATGATACAAAAAGTGTTTGACTTTCCTATGAAAAGCCTACCATTATTATTTTTTATTCGTAACCTTGCCTGATATTCGTTCAAAATAGAGAAGAAAATAAACTATATACTATAAAATCAGAATTTTGATTATTATGAAATTTGTTCCTCAATTATTGTTTTTTACAAGTTTTTCCATTTTATGTAGTTGTGATAATTCGTCTAAAAAATCAGAGACCTCTATCCTTGCAGATACTATTGTAACTACTGATTTAATCAGTAAGAGTAAAGGCAATCTGGTAGATTATGATAAAGTTAAAGTGATAAAATCTGTATACGTGACAAACCGAAATGGAATTGAGCTTAGAGACAAACCTTCAATACAGTCTGAGACATTGGGACAGTTTGAATATGGGCAGAAGCTGGATGTGATCGAAGTAAAAGATACCTGGCTGGGTATTCTTAATCACCTGACTAGACGTTATGAAGAAAATGGAAAACAAGTTGAACGTACTGCCTGGGAGAAGGTATATGTACAAAAAGAGTCAACAGGGGAGCTGTCAATGCTCAGTTTGGAAACAAAAGATCTGAATGTCATTACAGCTATCACTTTAAATGACAAAACAGAATATCTAACAAAGCCTAAGCCCTTGACCCAATACGTGACATTGGAACTAGTTGATAAAGCAACTTTTTCTGAGAAAAAAGGGTCTGCTGTCAATTATTTTCTCTCAGATACTATTCAGATTCAAAAAAAGAATGGCGTGATAGAACTGCCTTGTGAACAAACTACAAAACTTTTTGTAGACAAACCGGATGCAGAAGAGGATAGAGAAGTATATAGCTATGCTGGGCAATATGAATCTTTAAATCAATATGTGATAGAAGGTACATACTATGAAAGCTGGGATTATAAGTTTGTT
Source organism: Xanthocytophaga flava (assembly GCF_030068545.1). Classification (NCBI taxonomy): domain Bacteria; kingdom Pseudomonadati; phylum Bacteroidota; class Cytophagia; order Cytophagales; family Rhodocytophagaceae; genus Xanthocytophaga; species Xanthocytophaga flava. Next base: position 81,837 of record NZ_JASJOR010000008.1, read on the forward strand.
GATAAACGTACTGGAAAATTAACACAGGAGTTCGGAGGTTTTCCGTATATATCTGCAAACAAACAGTATGTTGCTTGCATCTATGCCAACCCTTATGAAAGTACTGGAGAATTTGAATTATACACTATTCGGGATGCTAACATTATGCCTATTGTAAAAGCATCATTTAAAAACTGGGCTCCTTCAGAGGATAGTAGTAAGGAGATTTTTTGGGGGGCTGATGGTGCCTTATATGTCCGTATCCTGCATGAGAAGGCATACTTTACTGGAGATGAAAACATAAATGAATCATCCTATCAATATCTGCGTGTAAAAACATTATAATCAGGAAGAAAGTCATGTGTTTTAAGAATTCAAAGATTAATTGTAGAAGCATATTCTGATTTCTGACTACTTTTGACTATGAAACAAACCCATGTTTGTATAATAGGTGCTGGTCCTGGAGGTAGCACAGCGGCTTTACAGCTGGCAAAAGCCGGTATTTCCTGTACACTTCTGGATAAAGCTGTTTTTCCACGAGACAAGATCTGTGGGGATGCTTTAAGTGGAAAAGTAGTGAGTGAATTAAGACGTATACAGGAAGATTTCCTTCCTGCAATTCATACACATACTGAATCTCTTCCTTCACAGGGTATTCATTTCATTGCACCTAATGAAAAATGGTTGAGCATTTCTTTTAAAAGTTCTGAGTCTTTCTTTACTAGTAGTACAACAAATTCAGTAGAATATTCAGGGTTCTCTCCAGGATACCTGATGCGGCGAATGGACTTTGATAATTTTTTAATTGAACAGGTAAAAAAGAACCCACTCATTGATTTTCAGGAAGGGGTAGAGGTAACTGACTATCAGAAAACAGAAGCTGGTTGGGTAATTACAGCTTCTAATCAACAATCTATAGAAACAAAACTATTGATTGTGGCGAATGGTGCACAATCCAATTTTACCCGTCACATTGCAGGGATTACTACTGAACCTAAGCATTTTTGTGCTGGATTACGTGCCTATTATGAAGGAGTCGAAGGGTTAGACCTGAATGGTTTTATAGAGCTACATTTTTTGAAACCTTTTTTACCTGGTTATTTCTGGATATTTCCGTTAGCAAATGGATATGCCAATGTGGGGGTAGGCATGTTAAGTGATACAATCAGTAGGCAGAAGATTAACCTGAAGAAAAGCATGCAGGAGTTAATACAGACACATCCTGCTTTGCAGAAACGATTTGCCAATGCAAAACTTCAGGGAGAAATCAAAGGGTATGGTTTGCCACTTGGATCTAAACGTAGAAAATTATCCGGAGATGGATATATGTTGGTGGGGGATGCTGCACACCTGATTGATCCGTTTACTGGAGAAGGTATTAGTAATGCTATGATTAGTGGTCGCTGGGCTGCGGATCAGGCGGTGAAAAGTATCCAAAATCAAGTGTATTCAGGTGATTTTCTGGCTGGGTATGATCAGGCTGTATATCGTCGCCTGGGGAATGAACTGCGAATTAGTACCCGTATGCAACGATTGCTGGCATATCCCTCTTTATTTAATATGGTTGTAAATCGCGCGAATCGTAACCCGGCCTTAAAACAGTTGCTTTCCTCTATGTTTAATGACATAGACCTTCGTTCGTCTCTGCGAAGTCCAACATTTTATGCTCGGTTATTGTTTCAATAACGATCTGCCGCTTTTAAATACAAATCATTTTCTATAGCTTGGACATTTTGTAAGTATATCCTTATAGAATGTCCTGTTTTATTTAGTGTAACAAACCATATTTTTTATGAAGAAAGTATTGCTTTTCCTTCTTTGTGCAGGCATGTTTCTGCCTGTATTTTCCCAAAAAATGGATGGAACAAATGCTAAAGTCAAAGCTTTTGTAGATAAGTCTTATGCCAGTTGGTATGAGTTGTATACCTATCTGCATGCTAATCCTGAGATTTCATTTCAGGAAAAAAAAACTATGGCAAAAATGGGAGCTTTGTTACGCGAAGCTGGATTTGAAGTAACTGAAAATTTTGGAGGATATGGAGTAGTTGGTGTATTACGTAATGGGAAGGGGCCTACTATCATGGTGCGTACTGACCTGGATGCACTGCCTGTAAAAGAAGAAACAGGCTTACCATATGCCAGTAAAGTAATTATGCAGGAAGATGGAAGAGATGTAAGCGCTATGCATGCGTGTGGACATGATTTGCATATGACTGTGTTTACAGGGACAGCACAGGCATTGGCTATGTTAAAACCAGAGTGGAAAGGAACATTGGTTTTTATTGGTCAACCAGCTGAAGAACGAAGTGGGGGAGCCATTGCTATGCTACGCCAGGGATTATATGAAAAATTTCCTCGTCCTGACTATGTTGTAGGACTGCATGATCATGCAGCTATTCCTGCTGGCAAAGTTGGATATACCGAAGGGCCTATGATGGCTAGTGTGGATGCTGTTGATATTACGGTAAGAGGTATTGGAGGACATGGCGCTATGCCTCATACCACAAAAGATCCTATTGTACTGGCATCACAGATTGTACTGGCTTTACAGACTATTGTAAGCCGTGAAACTTCTCCTTTTCAACCTTGTGTAGTAACAGTAGGCAGCATTCATGGAGGAAGTGCCTATAACATTATCGGGAATGAAGTAAAATTGCAACTCACACTTCGTTCGTTTGATGATAGTGTGCGTGTTCATACAATTGCTGCCATTAAGCGTATTTGCAATGGTACTGCCCAAGCTGCCGGCATTCCTGAAGAGTTATATCCTGTAATTAAAATAAGAGATCAATACACACCTTCAAATATTAATGACGTGGCTTTAACCAAACGGTTGGCAGGTGCTTTTCGGCAAGTATTAGGCACTGATAATGTTGTGAATACTCCTCCAAGTACAGTAGGAGAGGATTTTGCCCGATTTGCACGGGTTGAACCAAAAATTCCTACTTGTATGTTTTGGCTTGGTGCTGTAGACCCGAAGAAGTTTGAAGAAAGTATGAAAACTGGTAAACAGCTACCCAGTCTCCATTCATCTACCTTTGCTCCTTTACCTGAACCTGCTATAAAAACGGGAGTGCAAGCTATGTCTTCCGCAGTGCTTGATTTGCTAAAAAGTAAATAAAAATAAATTGTATTTATCTGGTATATTACTTGTCTATAGATGGATAATGAGTGGTTTCATTCAAAATCTATGTTTTTTTGAGTTTTTCTGATTTACCTTCTGGAGATGGAGCGTATAGATAATAAAGATATTTTCAAATATGCGTATATCGTTAAGCAACTGTAAGCTAAACTATCTTTTTGGAGTTTTCAGGAGTTATGTTTCTATAGACTTGTAAGAAACTGGCAGTTGTTAGTTTTATATATCAGATAACTATGTAACTATTTTTATTATACTTTTTAGAATGGGCCACCTCCTGGATTATTTGCACGAACGTCTTCAACCCCACAGGGCTAAAAACATGACTTTAATGCATTCTTCTGAGGATGTATTGAAGTTATACCAGAATATAGAATATTCTAAAGTTCATGAGGTTTCTCATCCGTCCTATATTCAAACACTGCGGAATGAAATAACAAATCTGGAACAAGAGCGACTATTAGTCATTATTGACCAGTTAAAGCAGGAAAATGAATACCTTAAATATCTTCAACACCAGCGTACAAATCAGTTGATTGCTTGTATGGAAGGTATAATTTTAGGAGAAAAATCTGCTTTTCAGCTTCAGGAGATTTCAGAAGAAGATCCTTTTTTTGTTTTATTTGAGGCAGTGAGATTGTTACAGGGGAATATTAAAACTATTTGGGATGAACAAAAATCACTTGCTGAGGAGCATCGGCGAATCAGAGAAAAATCACAAAGAGAAGTTGAGACTCAAAAAATACACCTGAATGCTATACTGGAGAATAGTGATACAGCGATCGGTGTAATTGACAAGGAGGGTATGGTAGTAGAGTATAATGAGCAGATGAATAAACTGTTCACTACCATGGATATACAACTCGAATATGGAGAATCTGTTTTGGCGTGTATTCCTGACCCGTTAAAACCCATATGGAGTACACGGATTTCCGATGCATTGCAGGGTAAGGCAACTACATATGAAGATCATTTTTCGTGTAGAAATCACAATCTGGTGTACGAAATAAAATTCTTCCCTATTTATAAAGATTCAGAAGTTTTGGGCTCTTCTATCTTTCTCCGCAACATTACTCAGACTGTAAAAGCTTCACAAAGGCTTCATATTCAGCAGGCAGAACTTCAAAAGGTAAAACAGGAACTAAACCGGTTTGTATACAGTTCATCTCACGATTTGCGATCACCTCTCACTTCCCTGTTGGGGTTGATTGCTGTTGCAAAAGATGAAAAAAGCAGAGATGAAGTGACACACTATCTGGAAATGATGGAAAAGAGTGTATTGAAACTGGATGGCTTTGTACGGGAGATTATTGATTACTCTAAAAATTCAAATCTGGAAATTGTCAGTGAGAAAATTCAGTTTGATACTCTTATCAGTGAGATATTTGATGGTGTTGAACATATGGATAATGCTGATAAAATCAGAAAAGACATAAATATATCTGAAGAAGAGTGTTTTTTTTCAGATAGACGACGCCTGAAAATGGTTTTTAATAACCTTGTGTCCAATGCAATAAGATATAGTTATCTGCGACGGAAAAATCCTTTCATTAAGATTAATATCAATGTTAGTAAAGAAAAAGCACGTATTGAGGTAACGGATAATGGACAAGGTATCTATCCTCAGCACCTGGATCGTATTTTTGACATGTTTTATCGGGCTACACAAACAAATGCAGGACCAGGATTAGGTCTTTATATAGTAAAAGAATCCATTCAGAAACTGGGAGGCAACATCAAAGTGGAGTCAGTAGTAGGAGAAGGGACAACCTTCTTCCTGGAAATTCCGAATCTTTGTCCCTGCTCTGAAAACTGAGAGAAATATCTAAAGCAAAATGCATATAAAAGGGAAAAGTCTGTAGCCTGCGAAACAGATTTTTCCCTTTTTTTATAATCCATGAAAATCAATTTGTCTTTTTATGTAAGTTTGCTGACTCTTTGCATGAGATATCTTTGATTATTGAGTATAGTATTTTATTTCTTTTGGAAAGGAAAAGGAAATCTATACCTTATTTTAACGTAATTTTGTAGTTCTAACTATTCATCGCTTACAGATCAATACATTTATTGACATATGTTTGAGAATTTATCCCAGAATATTAACCAGGCACTTCGGACGCTAAAAGGTAAAGGCCGGATCACAGACGTAAATGTTGCAGCTACACTGAAGGAAGTGCGTAAAGCCTTACTGGATGCCGACGTTAACTTTAAAGTTGCTAAGAGTGTAACCGATACCATTAAAGAAAAAGCACTTGGCCAAAAGATTCTAATTGCTGTTGAACCAGGCCAGATGTTGGTTAAGATTGTTTCTGATGAGCTGACCGAGTTAATGGGTGGGCAAAAAGTAGATATAAATACCAAAGGTGACCCTGCTGTAGTACTGATGTCTGGTTTGCAAGGTTCTGGTAAAACTACCTTCTCTGGAAAGCTAGCTTTGTATTTGAAAAAACAAGGCCGTAATGTATTGCTGACTGCTTGTGATGTGTATCGTCCAGCTGCGATAGATCAGTTAAAAGTGTTGGGGGAGCAGATTGGGGTAGATGTATATGCGGAGCCTGAAAATAAAAATCCTGTACAAATTGCTCAAAATGCTATCAAGCATGCCAAAGCTACAGGAAAGAAAATAGTGATTGTGGATACTGCCGGTCGTTTAGCAGTAGACGAAGAAATGATGCGTGAGATTGAGGCGGTAAAGAAAGCTATTCAGCCTACTGAGACTTTGTTTGTTGTTGACTCAATGACAGGACAAGATGCGGTAAATACAGCAAAAGCGTTCAATGACCGGATCAACTTTGATGGTGTAGTACTAACTAAATTAGATGGTGATACAAGAGGTGGAGCTGCCTTGTCTATCAAAGCTGTAGTAGATAAACCTATTAAGTTTATAGGTACCAGTGAAAAAATGGATGGAATCGATGTCTTCTATCCTGATCGGATGGCAAGCCGGATTTTGGGGATGGGTGACGTTATTTCATTGGTAGAACGTGCACAACAGGCCTATGATGAAGAAGAAGCACGCCGGATTAGCAAACAAATCCGTAAAAACCAGTTTAATTTTGATGATTTCCTGTCTCAGCTACAGCAGATCAAAAAGATGGGACCTGTTAAGGATTTGGTGGGTATGATTCCGGGTATGGGCAATATGCTGAAAGATGTTCAGATTGATGATGATGCCTTCAAACCTATTGAAGCTATCATTCAATCCATGACACCTAAAGAACGTGCGAACCCTGAACTTCTGGATGCTAGTCGTCGTAAACGAATTTCTACAGGTAGTGGCCGCAGTATTCAAGAAGTAAATAACCTGATGAAACAGTTTGATCAGATGAAGAAAATGATGAAGATGATGAACCAGATGGATATGCGGTCAATGGCTAAGCAGGTTCGGAAAAAATAATAGTTCAAAATAGAAATCATAAAAAATGCCCAACCCGGAAGTTGGGCATTTTTTATGGTAGAATAAACTAAACTATATCGAAGAGGATTTAACTCTTCACAATGTTGAATGTTGCATTATTCTGTGCAGAATAGATATAAAAACAGCGGCCATTTTTGAATGGCCGCTGTTGAATTGTAAGGGTTTGTTAAGATTAGTTTACTTTTACAAGTCGTTCGGTACTTGTTTCGATTTTGAATTTCTTGCTTTGGGTTTCTTTGCCATTAGAAATTTCAAAGGTATATTCACCATCTGCCATTGTACTGAAGTCAAATGTACGAATATAGCCATTATTGGTTTTTAAGGCTTCAGTATATACAGACTCATTTTTCTGATTCTTAATTGTAATAAACAGCTTATTGTTTTGTGAAGGTGCAATCACTGTTTTGAATTTCATTGACTCTGGTAATTGAAATACTACAGCTTGTAAGGATGCAGAAGCTGCTGGTTCTGGTCCTGTTGCACCAAATGTTACTTGAGTGGCTGCTACTGCAATGGCTGCTGCTACTGTGAAAACGGCTTTGCGGAATGCAGAACGGAAACGGTTGTTTTTTACTTGAGCGTTCATAGTTGTACTTGTTAAAGTGTTAGTTGTAGTTGAGATAATGTTAGAGAAATTGATGTTAGTTGCCATAGTTGTAAAGAATTCTTTCAAAAATTGTTTATAGTTTCTATAGTTGTTTGCGTTGATAAGTACTTTTCAATTGATGTGCCAATCTATGAAAAGTGTGTTTTTAGCGTAATTTAGAGGTTTTTATTTCTTTACTGTTTTTAAGCCTGTCCGTTTTGCGACATATAACGTTCATTTTCGGACAAAACCTCTGATTTTTGTGTTGCTTACCTTCTATATGTAAGTAACTTGTTTTGAAAGTTTATGGGAAGAATGTCCTTCTGTAACCTGTATGGCTTATTTTATATGGAGAAAGGAAATCTTAGGGGATGAGAGGACTTTAAAGCGGATGAGTGATAGTATATTCACTACAAAAAACGGAACAAGTTTATAGCTTGTCCCGTTTTACTATCTTATGGCTAAAAAATTACTTACTAGCTATCTTTTTATCACTCTTTTCTATTTTCTCAATCTTATCCATTAACAGATTTAATCCGGATTCCAGTTTTTCCAGCTGTGCCTTTTGCTGATCCAGTGTACTCTGCTTTTCTGCTAATTGTTTTTGAAGAGAATTGATTTGTTCCTGTTGTTCTTTTATGGCTTGTATAGCAATAGTTGTAAAGGCTGAATAGTTCAGAGATTTTTTACCATCGACTTCCTGTATCAGATCTGGAAATATCTTCTCAACTTCCTGTGCAATAAACCCATAAGATTTTGGGGATTCATCAGTGTTATGCAGATAATGATAACGGGTAGGTTGTAAACGCATGACATTAGGCAAAACATGATTCAGTCGTTCAATATTCTTTTTCAGAGTACGATCTGAAAAAGATTTGACAAGTCCGTCCGCACCATCCATATAGGATAGTAGTGTGTTGTTATGGTAAAAAGTCAGGTAATCCGTTTTTCCATTAGATGCAGCAGTAACTATTTCCCATTGCGATGTACCTGAAGAACTTTGAGCTTCCAGAATCAATCCTGCATTTCCAAAGCGGTTTCCCATTATATGAAGTTCACGTTCAGGATTGGATGTATTGATACCCAGACTCCCATATCCAGTGGAACCTGATCCATATCTATAGTTTATAGTGACTAAAGGATCTGTACTTTGTCCATTATTAAAATTAAAATTAAATAGTCCATCTGGTTCTGTAGTTCCGTCATTATTAATCGTTTGATTTCTTCCATCCAGTTGCCAATATGTTGGATAGCTTGTACTCTTAAATATGGCTGAAGAACTTATATTATCTCCACTCAATGTTAATTGGACTGGGGGTATTCTACCTGCTGTGGAGGCAAATACCTCTAAAGATGTAGCTGGATTATTTGTTCCAATACCCACATTTCCTTTTCCCAGATTTGAATTAAAGATGTTTGCTCCATTCTGTAACCATAATTCACTGGCATTTCCGGTATTATCAGGAGCTGATATCCAGTAACCACCCTGAGCATTATATTTCAACACCTGGCCATCAGTTGGAGCTACCTTATCATACACAGGAATACTGATAATCTTAGTAGCGTTCCAGATTTGTTTGTCATTAAAAGCACTGAATGTATTGTTGGTTGTATTCAGTGTTAATGTTGCCTCATCTGCTTTGTACACCAGACCTGGAGTACCTGGATCTCCCTTGTCTCCTTTGGGTCCGACAGGTCCCATTGGACCTTGTGGCCCAGTTGCGCCTGGTGCTCCTTGCTCCCCTCTATCACCCTTCGGGCCTGCTGGCCCGGCTTCACCTGGCGCACCTGGAGTTCCTGGATCGCCTTTTGCGCCAGGTGATCCGGCATCTCCTTTATCTCCTTTTGGTCCAACCGGCCCCTGAGGACCTGCTGCACCTTGTGCACCAGGATCTCCTTTTGTACCTGGTGTTCCAGGATCACCTTTGGGTCCAGCCGGTCCCATGGGTCCTGGATCTCCCTTATCACCCTTAGGTCCTGCTGGTCCTTGAGGTCCAGGTGTACCACTGGTACTGGTTGTTTCTACTATAAAGTTAGGGTAGGTTCCGGTAACTGTGGTTACACCTTTTCCAGTGATTGACACTACCTGATCAGGAGCAGTATTATTTATAGTAGTTCCTTCAATAGATATATATCTGCCAGCAGTATAGTTTGTGCCTCCACCACCAGTTCCGGGAGGGCCTTGCGGACCCTGAGGCCCGGCAGGACCAGTTGCCCCTGTATCACCTTTATCGCCCTTATCGCCTTTTCCTCCTGGTGCTCCGGCAGGACCCGCTGGACCTTGAGGTCCGGAAGGACCCGCAACAGGTTGAGTTTCTATGGTAAAGCTTGGATAAGTTCCTGTAACTGTAGTAACTCCTTTTCCTGTAAGCTGTACAATTTGATCAGGAGCCGTGTTATTAATTGTAGTGCCTTCAATAGAAATATAACGACCCGAAGTGTAAGTTGCCCCTGTTCCTGTTCCAGGAGGTCCTTGTGGACCCTGTGGGCCAACCGGACCCGGATCACCTTTGTCTCCCTTATCTCCTTTTACTCCTGGTGCTCCGGCTGGACCTTGCAATCCTGTATCTCCTTTGGGGCCAGCAGGGCCTGCGGGTCCCTGAAGCCCAGTCGGCCCTTGCGGTCCGACAGGGCCAGTTGCTCCTGTATCTCCTTTATCGCCCTTAGGGCCTGCAGGACCAGGTGTACCAGTAGTGCTAGTTGTTTCTACTATAAAGTTAGGATAAGTACCACTAACAGTGGTGACTCCTTTACCTGTAATGGTTACTACCTGATTGGGAGCCTCATTGATAATCGAATCATTTTTTATGGTAATCCCTTTTCCTGCTTTGTAAGAAATTGCATTGCCTGCTTTGTCTGCATACAAAGCATATGGAACAGATACTAACTGACTAATACCTGAGAGTGTATAATTTGTGCCTCCTTCCGGATCTACTTCTACCTTTAGAAATAAAGGATTTTTTTCCCAAGGTACAGTAGCAAGTGTACCTGTTGTTGGGGTACCTGTACCAATACCTAACGTAAATAACCCAAAATCATCTGTAACAGGCTGATGAGTCTCCACATATACTATAGCGCCATTGGTCGCTCCCTGCAAAATGCTAAGCTGTATTCCAACAGTTTTGTTAGGAATAGGATTTCCGGATGCGTCACGGGCTATTGCCTGATAGTTGACGCTTTTAGGGGCTTGTGCTAGTGAATAACCTGTTATAATCCAGAACAGTAATACTATGAAGCCTATTTTTTTCATTGTGTTTGTGTGTTTTCTGAAATAGTACATTTTACTTTTGAGGTCAGGTGAAATCCTTTTCATCCTGAGAGTATCTCCGAGATGGAAGGCTTAAATGGATGTGACCGGTTTCTGTATATTTCTGCTCTATTTTTTCATTACCTGAAATGAGTACAGACGTTTGCCTGTTTTATCAAATGCATTGATAATAAAGATTGCCTCTGCTAGTGTTTCAAGGTTAATTGTAATCTGACGTTGAGGTTGATCAAATCGATGTCCGAAAACCTCACGACCCAATACATCATATACTTTATAGGAAGCTATTTTATCAGCGTTCTCCAGATAAAGTTTATCTGTAACAGGATTGGGATAATAGTTGAAGTTGTCTCCGGATTTTGCTACATCCGGTTGGATAAATCCTTGAGTCAAAATGTCATTTTGTGTTTTTATAACTGTAATCAAGGGTTCACCTACAGAATAAGTAAGTTGGAACGATCCGTTCTGTAATTTTTGACCGCTTGCATTTATTACTTCAGGCTTAAGGTTTTGGCCGAATGTTGCCTGGTAAACCAATGCACTTAGGAATATATAGGTACATTTTTGATTCATATGCTATTTTAATTGAGAGTGTATACAGGTGTTGCGCTTCGATTATCTTCTTTTGATATGCTTGTTTTTGTATTGTGGAGGACGCTGTTTCTTTGTATTGGGATTTCGCTTATTTTTGTTTGTTCGTGTTTTATCCTCAGTTGGTTTGAATTCATCGCCGATATCCAGATGGAGTGAAAAACGGATTGTTTCGCCCAATGGATTGTTTTGCTGGAAAGGAACAAGGTAAGCCAGGTCAAGTCCTATACTTTTGAGTTGTGCCCCTGCTCCAAGAGATAAGTATTCTCTACCTCCCTTAGATGGTGATTCATAGAAATACCCCATCCGAAACATGAACATATCATTAAAAATATATTCGCCACCAGCTGAAAACATGATTTCGTGTATTTCTTCACTAATTCCACCTGGAGCATCTGTAAATGAACCAAATACAGAACTTAGATAGGAGCGGTTCGGATCTTTGCCATGTAGAATAATCGGTCTGCCATCTGCAGTTCGTTCTACTACACCATTTCTGGTTTTGTATACAGGAGGAGTTGGCACAAGCCATTTGTTAAGATCTACAGCCAGATTGATCTGATTGAAACCTAATGTGAAACCAACCTGTGTTCCTATCCGAAGATTGGCAGGCAAATAATTTTTTTGTCCAAATCCGTAGTTAATCTGTGTACCCAGGTTGGATACTACAGCACCAAATGCAAATTGTACAGGGGTGCTCACTTCTGGAGGAGAGGTTCGAAAATACATCCCAAGATCTCCTGCTATGGCATTTCCTGCCTGACTGGAGACCCCATTACCTGTTGTTAAATTGCCATAAATATCAGAGTAAATGTATCTCAGTGTAGCTGCCATCGACAACACTTCAGACAGTTTTCGTGAGTATGTAGTTGCTATAGCAAACTCTCGAGGTCTGAATTCACCAGCGCCTTGTCCGCTATTATCCTTTAATGATAAATTACCCAGATTAAAGTAGTTAAGTGCAATAGCAATAGCTTGTTTGTCATCAAGTTTGGTATAGGCTGATAAATAAGATACTGACATTCCGCTGAGTATACGACGAAGCCAGGGGGTATAAGATAAACTAATGCCTTTGTCTGTTTTGGTATATACAAGCTTTGCCGGATTCCAGTAGGTTGCATTTACATCTGCATTGGTTGCAGCTCCTACATCTCCCATTCCAGCAGCTCTGGCATCAGGAGCAATAGTAAGAAAAGGAACAGCTGTAGTGATAACCCGATAAGAGGTATCTTGTCCATTCAGGACCAGTTGAGCGTATGCCGAACTATTCACTATCAGGCAAAAAATGCTTATGACTACCTTGCTGTAACGCTGTTTCATGATCTTCAGTGATTATATACTTTGTTAGTAAGAAAACTGAAAAAAATGTAATCACTGGTTGCGTTTATTTGTGGCTCTGATTTTTAAGTTGTTGATAGTGAATATGGTTTTTTATTGAGTAAATAAGGATTTTGATGTAAGAAAATGGCTATAAATAGTAATATTTATTTTTTGCCTGAAATTAAAATATGAAAAATTTTAAACCTTTTTTAAGGGTTTATATGTAAGGTTTATTCATAAAATGTCATAAAAACGCCATTTCTGTAGCCAAATAAAGTGTGTGAGGAAATTATAAAGGAAAAATTTTATTTTATAAATGTATAAAGGGTAATAGTAAATTTCTGTTTAAAAAACAATGCAAAATATTATTCTGATTTTTTGACTGTTGGTTTTGTGTGTTTAGAATAAAATTTGCATAAATAAAATTGTAGCAGAATATTTGTTTACTAATCGTAGGTTTGCGGTATCAATTCTCGAAAACCAATTAATAGAAACAAAGTTCAAAACAATAAAATAACTATGAAAAAAGTATTATTCACTCTGGCTGCATCTGTATTATTTACAACTATCGTTAGTGCAAACAACAATCCTAAATCTCCTGTATCAATGGCTGCTTACAAAACAGCTGATGCTGAAGGTGTAAAATTAGTTGTTGTAAATTCAACTGCTGAAAATGTAACTGTAAAAATCAAAGATGCTAATGGCAGAGTGATTTTCACCGATGTAATTCGTAATGAAGAGAAATTTACTCGTAAATATGTATTTGCTCCTGAATTACACAACAGTGATTACACAATTGAAGTGACAAACAGCCAAGGTGCTGCCAGCCAATCTGTAACATTGTAAGAAATATATTTTGTTGGTAATAAAAACACCCTTATCTGTGAATGATAAGGGTGTTTTACTTTTGAAGGTAGACAGATAGTAGTTAAAAGGGGACTGGTTTTATTCGAAAGCTAATGGTAGTACTTCGTATATAAGGGAACAAAGCAATCACAAGCAGGATACCTAGTATTACCCAACTAATCATTGCATAATAATCCATTGAATACCGAAGTTGAATCTGGTTGTTTATGGTAGAAAAAAGCAACTTATTGGCAAACAGACCTGCCTGATCCTGAGCCATACCTGTTGATTGGCCAATTTTCTGGTAGTGTAACAACCGTTCACTACTTAGGGGATTAAGTGAAGTGACTTGTTCCTGAAGTAGAGTATAATGGATTTGTTTTTCATACAATTGAAAGAAGTGAATCAGTGCCATGCTAAAGGTAAATCCAAAGAATCTGAATCCGATACCCATAGCTGAGGCTGAGTTACTAATATTGACTGGTACAGAAGAAACTGTAAATAATATCAATGGCACCATTAATATACCTGTTCCCAACCCTTGTATAAACAATGGAATAATAAATGTCCCAGCATCTGCATCTGTTGTAAACAGGAAATACATCCATGTGTAAAATACAAACAGAAATGAAAAGCCCCAGAACCAGATTTTACGCATGCTTGTGTTTAGAAGTACATAATGTACAACTACATATACGCCCACTACAACACCTGCCAGATTGGCAAGCATTAAAAGAGACACATGAATGGGGTCCATACCCAATACATTGCTAAAATAGGTGGATGATATGCCCAGCCCTCCCCGGCATATATAAAATAAAAATACCAGAAGAGTACCCAGGCAGTAGTTGCGATAGTGAAATATCCGAAGATTAATAAATGGTCGTTTAATGATATTCTGACGAAGTACAAAGAGACAAATGAGTACAACTATAATTCCTGCGAACAAACAGATATGAAAATCTTCCAGCCATAGATACTGCTGGCCATATATGAGTACATACCCTGTAAGTCCTAAAATAAGTGCATACATCACAAAACTTGGCCAGTCCAGTTGATATAACGGAATTGGTTTTTTTGTGCGGTCTTTGTTCATGACATACAATAACATGAGTGTGCCTGGTATCTGAAGATAAATGATGGATTTATACAGGGCATTGAACTCAAAATAATGTACAACCAATGAGGATAGAATCATACCCACAGGTGCGGACACCAGTAGAATACCATAGTAGATGGAGTAACCAATGGCTTTTGCTCTCTCAGTATGCAAACGTGAAAAAATGATAGATAAACAGGAGCCTGCTACACCACTTGAGAATATTCCTTCCAGAAAACGTAAGCCAATAAAAGCAAAGGCATTATGTGTGATATAGAAAATAATATTTGCCCCAGTCAGTAAAAACACTCCCAAAAGAAAGTAGTGCCGTGTGGTAAAGAAATTTAGAAATCGTTGCTCAAAAGGAAAAAAGCTAGCCATTGCAGCATAATAAATAATAACAGAAAACTGCACATCTGTTGGCTCAATGCCATAATAACCAGCTGTTTCTGTTATATTTCCTGCATAGAGACCCAAAATAATCAGACAAGGCAGTAGTACCATACCAATGGTCAGCCAGATAAACCAGTTCGGAATGGTATGTTTAATGGAAGAACTCATGGCTTGACTTATTTAGTAATTAATACAATTGCATTCATTCCTGCTCGCAGATTCTGAATCTTGTTGGGAGTATCTGTAAGTTTGATTCGAACTGGAATCCTCTGTACTATCTTCACAAAGTTTCCTGTAGCATTGTCAGGAGGTAAAAGCGAAAAGCGGGAGCCGGTAGCGGGAGACAAAGACTCTATTTTCCCATGAAATTTTTCTCCGGGAAAAGCATCCGTTTCAATTTCTACTTCCTGACCAATGTGCATATTTTTAATCTGGGTCTCCTTAAAGTTGGCAACTACCCATTTGCCTTCTTCCTGATCCACCAGGAATGCCAGTGTCTGTCCTGTCTGAATTAACTGCCCTTTTTGAATGGTTCTTCTTCCTATTTTACCATCATAAGGGGCTACAATAGCTGTATAGGACATATCCAGCAGACTCTTGTCCAGAGTAGCTTTTCTGCGTTGTATTTCTGTCAATGCTACAGCCTTTTGTGCTTTGATATCATTTACCTTAGCTAAAGAAGCTTTATACGAATTTTGCAGTGTTTGATAGTCTGCACGTGCTACATCCAGATTGGTTTGGATGGCTTCGAATTGTTGTTGTGTTACTGATTCTGCATCCAGTAGTTTTTTGTATCGGGTAAACTCTTGTTCTGATTTCCATAAACGGGCCTGCGCCGCAGTAATCTGAGACTGATTTACCTGTGCATTGGTTGCTGCGGTCTCTATTGAACGATCTAATACGTCTATCTGCGCTTCTGCATTTGCCAATGCTGCCTCTGCTTCTTCTTTGTGAATTTTGTATTCATTATCTTCGATAATTACCAGAGTGTCACCTTCTTTCACATCCTGATTTTCCTCATAACGGATTTCTTTTACATACCCTGTAACCCGACTATTAATTGGATTAACATATTCTTCAATTTGTGCATCATTGGTTTCTTCATAATGCCATAACTGCCAGAAGGTAATAATTCCCCAGATGAGGAGAGCAATGATAATGATGACTGATATCCAGGTAGTGATTTTAGTGATGATCACATCAGTGCGTGTATAACTTATTTTCTGGTTTTTCATAGTTTTATAGTTTTCCAAGTGTAAATAAAAGCTGATAGTAGTGTAAATGTGCTGTAGTCTGGGCAGTGGTCAGATCAAATTTGGATTGAAGTACTTGTGTATCCGCATCCAGCAAATCCGTTAGAAGTGCCAGCTGATTAAAAAAGGTATTGCTGACGATCCGATAGTTTTCTGAGGATTGCCGGATATTTAATTCTGCAACCTGTATTCTTTTCAATGCTTCTGCATATCTGACATAAGATTCTTTTACTATCTGACGTATATTATCTTCTGTGTCTGCTTTTACTAGTTGCTGCTTTTTATATTCGAGGATAGCCGCTTCTTCTTTATGCCGGTTGTGATAAAGAGAAGAAAGCGAATAAGATAATCGGATTCCCGCTTTGCCTATGCTATATGCCGCATCCATATAAGGATAAAGGAATATCTGGGGATAGGAATATGTATAGTTGGCAAACAGACCTACTTTGGGTAGATGGCCAGCCCGAACTTCTTTTATATGTAATTCACGAATGGCGGTTTCTTTATCTGCCAGATGTATAGGATAAGCCTGTTCCAGTGCTTCTGTCAGGTAGGCTTCATAACCAGCCTGTATTGGTTGACTGGTAGTCAGATCTTCACTTGGAATAATTTTAGTGGTATCCGGTAAACCAATCATAAGGTCCAGCTTTTGATTGGCAAGCAGAATACTGTTTTCTATCTCTGTCAATGTCATTTGCTGACGGGATAACTGGAGTTCGGCCCGTAACAAATCACTTTTGAGTACTACTCCATTTTTTTGAAGCTCCTGTATATGCTGAAGACGTCTTTGGGCTTCATGTATGTGCTGATTGATCAGATCTCGGAATACTAGACTTCGTTGAAGATCCAGATAGATTGCTGCTAACTTTAATCGTGTTTCAGATGCAATTTGATTTCTTTTTTCAATTGCCAGTTTGTGTGCCATTTCTTCTGTCTCAATGGCTGTATTAATTTTGTTGCCATGATAGAGTGCCAGATAAGATTCAGCTGTAATCTGATAAAAGTTATGTAGTACAGGAAAATGTTCTGGAGTATTAAATGGCCCATTGGTATAGATGGGCATATTGCTGATACGAGCATATTCTGCATGTGCTCTAATCTCCGGAAGACGTTCCGCTTTGCTATCTTTAACATGTTGTTCACTGATTTCGAGTTGAACCTGTTGAATCTGAAGGGATTTATTTTGAGATTCTGCTTTTTGCCAGATTTCTTGTAGTGATAGCTGTAGCCCTTGATAAGTTGGGCTTTTTTCCTGTACCTGGGCTGGTGCGTTACAATAGATACTCAGTCCAACTAACAGGCTGAGTTCTATACTTTTTCTGAGTGTCATTTTGCATTTGGTTATGACACAAAAGTAAGAATGGGTTTTTTCTCTAATTTGCCATTTATTTGCTTATTCTGGCCAATTTTGAAATGTTGACCATCGGATTAAAGATATAGTACAAATATATGTTTTGTATATGTTGGAATAATTATACTTTGATGGACTATGAAAGCTACTTTAGATATGTAAGTTTTTGTGGAATTGGATTTTATTTATAAGTTGAATGCTTCTTTTTACTTGAGATATGAATCAGGAAGAGACTTATTATCAACGATTATTTCAGGCTGTAGAGCAACATCCTGAATCGATCTATGTATTACATGAGAAGCTTGAATATAATTTCCCTATACACAAACATGACAAAGGGCAATTAAGCTACGTAGAAGGAGGGATGGCTTATCTTTATACTAAAGAGGCAACCTATTTCCTGCCTGCCCGACATTATGCCTGGATACCAGCAGGAGTTGAACATCGTTTGTTTCATTCCAGCCCGTCTCAGATAGATCGGAATATCTATTTTGTCAATCAAAATGATTTGGAGCACCCATTTTTTGGAAAGCTGGGCATCTATCCAGTGACAAATCTTTTACTGGAAATGATTTTATTTACAGAAGCATGGACAGGGAATCTGATTCCTGAAGGTTTTCCTTATCAGTTTCTGATTACATTGAAGCTTGTTTTACCCGAAGTAAGTCGTCATCCTTTGCCATTATCGTTGCCTACTACAGAAAGTAAGCGATTGGACCCTATCATTCAGTACATACATAAAAATCTTTCTGAGTCTCTTACATTATCACTTGTGGCAGACCAATTTGGATATAGTGTACGAAGCTTATCCCGATTATTTCAACAGAATCTGTCAGTTTCGTTTTTGCAGTATCTGAAACTGTGTCGGATGATAAAAGCCATGGTGTATTTACTGGAAACCGACAAGCGAATCAGTGAAATTGCCTATCAGACAGGCTACAATAGCCTGTCTGCATTCAGTAATACCTTTTACGAATTAGTACACATGAGACCTATGGATTTCAGAAGTTCTGTCAAAAGATAATCTATTCGGCTTTTAATGATTCTGTTGGATTTTTTAATGCAGCTCGAATAGCTTGATATCCTACCGTAAGAAAGGCAATAAGACTGATGAAACTACCTGTCAATAAAAACATCCAGCCTCGAATGGAGATGTGATAAGCAAAATCCCGAAGCCATTGATGCATTACAAACCAGGCTATCGGTGTTGCAATAACAAATCCTAGCAGTACCAGTTGTAAGAAAGAGGACGAAACCAGGAATACAATATGAGATATACTTGCTCCTAACACTTTACGTATACCTATCTCTTTTATCCGCTGGTGTGCTGACAAGTGTGCTAACCCAAACAAGCCTGAGCAACAAATCAGGATGGATAGGATGGTCGCAATCCCTATAATTTGTTGCCAGCGTTGTTCCTGTATATATTCCTTAGCATTCAATTCGCTCAAAAAATGATATTCATATGATGCATCAGGCATGGCTTGCTTATAGATTTTCTCAAATGCCTGAAGTGCTTCCTGTTGTTTAAGTTTATCTATTTTTAACCAAATACCGCCAGTATATTCATTGCTCATAAATAATACCATGGGCTGGAGCTTTTCACGTAAAGAACCAGAGTGATAATTTTGTACTACTCCCACAATTACTAAGCTGCCTTGTCTGCGTTCAAAGTTTTGTAAAATTGTTCCAATAGGCTGTTTGAGCCTGGCTGCCTTTACAAACGCTTCATTCACAATTATATTTTGTGTTTTATCAGTCAGGAAAGAATTGGTAAAGTTTCTTCCTTCTTTAATTTTGATACCAAGCATAGGAATATATGCCTCATCAATGGACTGATAATGGCTTTTTATTATTTCAGAACCCACCCGAATATCGGTAGTCAGGCTACTAAATTCTTCACCAAATGAGATTTGTTGAATAG
Source organism: Xanthocytophaga flava (assembly GCF_030068545.1). Taxonomy (NCBI): domain Bacteria; kingdom Pseudomonadati; phylum Bacteroidota; class Cytophagia; order Cytophagales; family Rhodocytophagaceae; genus Xanthocytophaga; species Xanthocytophaga flava. The sequence goes on from NZ_JASJOR010000008.1 coordinate 101,001, forward strand.
CAGGGACTTTAGCAATTTCATTCCTCAGGATAGTTTGTACAGTCTGGTATTCTCGATTGCCATTGATATGAGTACGTATAATCTGGTGAGGATTGTAGCCAAGGTCTTTGGTTTGGATGTACTCCATCTGATTGTAAAAGATGATGGAGGCAATCAGCAGAAATATTGCTAATGCAAACTGAAAGACAATGAGTGTTCTTCCTAACAATGAATTGCCTGTTATTTTTACTTTTCTATATAATACCTCAACAGGTTTAAACCCTGATAAGACAAAGGCAGGATAGAAGCCTGTCAGAAGAGTATTAATCAGAAAAAGCAGGCCAATATAGATATACAGTTGACTATCCAGTGTATCTGATAAAACAAGATGTTTTTCAGCTAGCTGATTAAACGAAGGAAGGGTTAGTTGTATCCATAAGGCAGAGAGTACAAAGGCTACTAGAGACAATAACATGGATTCACCCAGAAACTGGAAAATAATCTGATATTGACTTCCTCCGGTTACTTTGCGAATGCCTACTTCTTTAGCTCGCTTCAGAGAGTTGGCAATACTGATATTGACAAAATTACTGCTCGCCATCAGTAAAATGAGAGCAGAGATTCCTAAGAAAAGATAGGAGTAAATGGGTTTGCTACCATATAGAATACCGCCTTCCACATTACCTGTGCCGTTGTTTAGAGGGTTGAGGTGGATATCCAGTATGTTTTGTAGTCCATACTGTATTTTGGGATATTGGGTATGGTTTGTGGCAAGTTCAGATTGGGAGAGACGTGCATGAATCTGGTTGAATTTTTGACTGACTGTAGATAGATCTGCATTGGGGTGAAGCACAACGAAGGTACTGAGATAGGCATTTAACCAGGATGTGTCTTCAAATGAAACCTGCATATATTGAAATGGATGCAACAGGTCAAACTGAAAGGATGAGTTATAGGGAGGATTTTGTATTACACCTGTAATAAGTAAGGGTTTGCCTATCTTCTGAAAAGACGGATCGGCATCCAGATACAAAGTTTGGCCAATGACATCAGTAGTATTAAAAAATCGAAGAGCAGTTTCTTCTGTAATAACAACAGAGTTAGCATTTTGAAGAACTGTTTGAGGATTTCCCTGAAGGAGTTTAAATGTAAAAACATCAAGGAAATTGGCGTCTACATATAAAGGGTGTAGTTTCAGTACTTTATTATTGGCTCGAACATCGGCCGATATGTCTCCTCCCATAACACGTACATAGGAATTTACTTCGGGTACTTGAGTTTTGAATGCAGGGCCTTGCACTTGTCCTGAGCCTCCGGTTATCTGTGTCTGATCGCCTTTCTCCTGAATAATAGATGTGGTTATTCTATATAATTGAGATTTTTTGGTATGGAAGTTGTCAAAATGACGTTCATCCTGAATATAAAGCACTGCCAGTAATACACAAGTAATCCCAATGGAAAGTCCCAGAACAGTAATTATCGCGTATAACTTGTTTCTCCAGATATTTCTGAAGGCAATTTTTAGATAATTCGTTAGCATGATACAGCGTGATCAAAATAGTGGCATACTGATAAAGCTGGATTTTATCGTACAAGGTTGTTGGATTTATTTTACAAGCAAACTTGTCCAACAAGGAGTTCTTTTTACAGATTCATTCCAAACAGACATTCCACCTGACATGTTTTTTACATTTTTAAAACCATTTTGAGTAAGCAAATAGCTTGCTCTTGGACTGCGATGACTATGTGAACAGTATACTATAATTTCGCTGTTTTTGTATTTATTCAGTTCTCCTATTCGTTTATCCAACTCTTGTATTGGGATATTAATGGCTCCTTTGAGACGACCGAAATTCTCCTTTGCTTTGCCTGAGAATTCTTCCGGAGTACGCACATCCAATAAAATTACCTTGGTATTATTGGTCGTAATGTCACACAATTGATCTGGTGTAACATTTTGAAAATTGACAGATGATTTCAGTACCAAATCCATTCCGCAATGAGAACATTTTCCGGATTTAGTATATTCTTCTTTATCACAATCATACCCACAAGGAGAACATACGTAGCTGGTTTCATTGGGTTGTATACTTGTCATACCAACGGATAGTGCTAAGAGAACTACCAGAACAAATAGTGATAGAAGTTGTAGTTTCATAACTGAAAAGTTAGTGTGATTTTAAATCATTCATTCCGAAGTGACTTAACTGGATTATCCAGAGCTGCCTTTATCGATTGATAGCTGATTGTAAGCATAGCAATAAGTACCGATGTAATTCCTGCCAAAATAAATACCCACCCCGAAATACTTACCCGATAGGCAAAGTCCTGCAACCATAGATTCATGACATAGAAAGCAAGTGGAGTTGCCACAACCAATGCGATAAGTACTAATAGTAAAAAGTCTTTGGAGAGTAATGAAACAAGATCTGTGACGGAGGCTCCTAAGACCTTTCGTATACCAATTTCTTTTGTACGGGTATCTACTGCATAAGTCGCTAATCCAAACAAACCCAGGCAGGCTATCACAATTGCCAGTATAGCAGCTATGCTAAATGACTGGATAAGTTTTTCTTCTTTCTGGTATTGTTGTTGAAAGTCATCATCCAGAAATTTATAATCAAGTGAGTACGCTGGAAATATTTTTTGCCAGGTTTTTTTGAGATGAGTTACTACCAACTCTGGATCATTTCCAGAATAACGTATAGCAAATACATTGATGGATGGGGTGATATTCATAATTACCGGACGAATAGCCTCTTGTAAGCCATGTTGGTGATAATCTTTTATCACTCCAATTACCTTTCCATTCATTCCTGATGCACTTAGTTTTTTATCTAGTGCATTTTGGGGTGTATTCCATCCAAAAGCTTTCATGGCTGTCTCATTAATTAAATAACTCTCAACTGAATCTGCTTTGCTGTCTTGAATAAAATCACGTCCTGCAATGAGTTTTAAGCCAATTGTTTTTAAATAATGGTAATCAACCGGAATGTGCTCTACTAAAATGCCTTGTCCTTGAGCCAAACCCTCACCATAGGCAAACTGCCCATCCCATCCTGATCGGCCAGGTATGGCACGACATCCTGTTACTGAAGTAATACTACTTAGCTGGCTCAATTCTTTCTTGAAAGTTTTTGCTTGTTGATGACGTGCTGTCCATTGAACTTCTTTCATATCTACCACTACTATTTTGTCTTTATCAAAACCGAGTGATTGAGTCTTCATAAAGGATAGCTGTTGCCAGATAATCAAAGTACCAATAATAAGGCAAATTGACACGGTAAATTGGGTTACTACCAGACTTTTGCGAAGGAAGTTGCCTTTACTGGAATGAGTAAAGCTACCTTTCAGGATGGTAACAGGCTGATAATTGGATAAAATCCATGCTGGATAAAACCCTGTAAGAGGAATAAGTACAATCAGAATGGATACCAGTAAAATCAGATTGTCAGGAGCTAGCAGGGTACTAATTGTGAAATTTTTGTTTGTGAAGTAATTGAATGGTGATAAAGTCAGATAGGCAACAATAAGACTACAAAGTGTAGCTATGGTACACAACAAACCTGCTTCAATCAGAAATTGCACTATTAATTGTTTTTTATCTGTTCCCAATACTTTTTTGATCCCTACTTCTTTTGCTCTTTCTATGGCTCTCGCAGTTGAGAGGTTGATAAAGTTAAGGCAAGCTATCAGAAGAATAAATATACCTATTGTGATAAATACATATACAGTTTGGATATTTCCTACTGTTCCTGCGGCCGAAGCTTTGCCGGAATAAAGGTAAATATCTTGTACTGGACGAAGGTAAAGAACTGTGTTAAATCCTGTACTCTTGATAGCTTCCTTACCATAAGTCCCTACCAGATTTTTAATTTTATTCTCAAATTGTTTGCTGGTTACATTTGGTTTGAGCCGTACATAGGTGTTTACATTAATATCAAACCAGCCAGATGCATACTCATACTTGCAATCTTCCGGAAACATAGCACACGTAGTTGAAAAAGATCCTACCAAATCAATTTTGAGGTGAGAGTGGCTAGGTAATTCCTTGAAGACACCTGTTACCCGATGAGGAATGGTATCATTGACCATCAGTAATTTCCCAAATCCATTGCCTTTTCCAAAGTATTTTTCTTCTATTGCCTGACTGATAACTACAGTATAAGGTTCTTTGAGTGCCGTTTGTGGATTACCCACTTTCAAGTCATAACCGAATACATCAAAGAAATTTTCATCTGCAAATAGAGATGGTTCTCTTACATAGACATCCTTAAGTTTGATCACAGGGTTCCATGAACGCATGTAACAGACTTTTTCGACTTCCTCATATTTTTCCTGAAGTGTTCTTCCTATAGGCCATCCTGTCTCAGCTAACTCCATGCTGGTACCGTCAGGGGATAGAGTCGTACTTTCAATCCGGAAAGTCCTATCGGCATGAGGTATAAAGCGATCATAACTAAATTCATCCTTTACCCAGAGAGCAATCAGGAAGAATAAAGTAATGCCAATCACTAATCCCGTAAGGTTAATTAGTGTATATGTTTTCTTCTTGCGAAATAGTCGTAAGGCTATAGTTATATATCTTGTAAGCATGTGAAAGCAAGAAACAATAGATAGGTTGTAAATTCTTTTATGTACAAAGAGGATGATATCATCCTCTTTGTACTCTATTCATCTCTCAGGCTATGAACAGGATTGGCTAGTGCTGCTTTTATAGATTGATAGCTAATTGTTATAAGTGTTATACCAATAGCTGAAATCCCTGCCACAACAAAGATCCACCAGGAAATATCAATATGATACGCAAAGTCAGCGAGCCACTTATTCATTGCATACCAGGCAATAGGTATTGCAATAAGTAATGCTGAACAAACCAAGAGTAAAAAGTCTTTTGATAAAAGAGCTATAATTTGTTGTACAGATGCTCCCAGAATTTTACGTATGCCAATTTCTTTGGCACGCTGCTGTGTAGTAAAGGCAATCAGACCAAACAAACCCATACAAGCGATGAAAATGGCTAACCCTGTTGCAGTATTTACAAGAGTAGCAGTTTGTTGTTCTCGTTGATAAAATCCATCAATAGCATCATCCATAAATTTGTAATTAAACTTTTCATATGGATAGACATCTTTCCATGCTGCTTCAACCTTTTTCAGAAAGTTTTGTATTGTCTCTGTGTGTTTTCCTTTTGTGTTCAGTTTTATATTTATTGTGGAAGCACCTTCAATTTCACTTTTAAGAAAAACTGGTTTAAGAGAATGATACAAAGAGGTTGTATTGAAATTGGCTACAACTCCAGTAATAGGTACAAGAGTTTTTTCTCCATAAATTATGAATTGTCCAACTGCATCTCTAGGATTATTAAATCCTAATATTTTTGCATATTCTTCATTAATTAGGATTTCTTTCACTGAATCGCTTGTTTGAATATTGCGCCCTGCCAACAGTTTTATTCCATATAACTCCAGAAAGTTTGAATCGATATTATGTCTGCTCACATTCATCTCAATTTCTTTTTTTCCTTTTCGGAATAATAATCCTGTGGTATTATCACCTGAGGTTGCCGCTGGACGTTCGCTCCAACTGAGCATTTGAACTTCTGGAAATTGTTTGATTTTCTCAAAAAATATTTTTTTCTTATTGTTACCTTCAGACCATGGAGTTTGTACATATAGGATTTCGTCCTTATTAAAGCCCATATCCTTTGAACGCATGAAATGAATCTGACTTTCGATTATAATGGTCCCAATGATGAATATTTGTGAAAAGGCAAACTGAAAGATAATAAGGCTTTTACGTAAAATTGCTTTACGTGTAGTTTTGCCTGATGTGTGATTTTTTAATGATAGTACAGGAAGGTAAGAAGACAATACCACTGCGGGATAAAATCCTGCGAGCAGGGTTGTTACTACCAAAATACCAACTGAGAATAAAATAATGAAAGGATTCAGAAGATCTAATGTTACACCCGATGGAATAAAAGAATTGTAAATAGACAATAATGTTGGTGTAAATAGAAAGGCTAAAAGTATTGCTCCAAATGTAATAAGGAATGTTTCACTCAAAAACTGAACGATCAAGCTCCATCGTGTGCTTCCTAAGACTTTGCGAATTCCGATTTCTTTGGAACGCTGTACAGATTGGGCTGTAGATAGATTGACAAAATTAATACAGGCCATTATCAATAAAAAGATTGCAACTCCGAGTAAACTATACAGGGTCGGTAAATGTACTAATCGTATATACACCCCATTATAATCCTGATTGAAGTGAATATCAGACAAGGGTTGGAGGATAAATTCATCCTTTGGATCCCTATTCTGAAATCTGTTAGGTGAGTTGCTGGCATATTTTTTCATTAAGGAACTAAATTGGCTCTCAATTTGAGATGGAGTAGTACCTTTTGTCAATTTGACTAATACCTGAGAGGTGGAGTTGGTATTGGTCCACTGAGTAAGTCCTGCATCTTCTTTCCAATTAGTACTTTCTATAGTAGAAAAAGATATAAAGTCTGTAAAATGAAAATCAGTATTGTCTTTCCAGTCTGAAATAATACCAGATACCGTAACTGTTACAGTATCTGAATAATCTGCATAGGAAATGGTTCGACCCATTATTGTGGCAGGATCTGTAGTTCCAAAATATATTTGTGCTTGTTTTTGTGAAAGAACTACATGAAATGGGTCACTCAGTGCTGTATTGGGATCACCTGCCAGCCATTGATAGTGAAGTATCTTAAAGTATTCATTATCTGTTAAAATATATTTTAAAGAACCAGGATTTTTCCATTCAATGTTCGTTTCGATAGTTTTTACTTTATTATTCTTTTGAGAAATGAAAATTCTGTCAGGAAGCGTAAGATGAAAGGGTGCTACCACTTCTAAACCACTAAACTCACGTCTCATGGCCCATGGGATAGGAGCAGAGATACCACTATTTTTATGGAGGCTATTAGCAATATTTATGTGAGAAACAACCCGAAAAATTCTGTCCTGATCTTTGTGAAAGGTATCGAAGCTAAGCTCAAAACTTACCATCAGGTAAATGATCAAACAAGCACTAAGCCCAATCGCCAGCCCTGTTATATTGACAAGGGTATAGGTTTTTTGCTTGATTAGACTGCGAAAGGCTATTTTAAAGTAGTTAGAGAACATGGTGTATGGTTTTAAATACTTTAGTTTAGTGAGTAGACGTTTCTTATTCAGATCGGAGTGATTTAACCGGATTCTCTCTTGCAGCCTTAATTGCCAGAATGCTTACTGTTAGTAAGGCAATGGATATGACGACAAATCCTGAGATAAGGAAAAGCCAGCCTGATACAGCAAAGTGATAGGCAAAATTTTGCAACCATTGTTGAATTGCATACCAGGCAATGGGTGTAGCAATTACAATGGCAATGACAACCAACTTTAGGAAATCAGTAGATAATAATGTTACAATACTTAAAACAGACGCTCCAAGTACTTTCCGTATACCGATCTCTTTGATTCGTTGTTCGGCCGTAAAGGCTGCTAATCCTAACAGACCCAGACAGGCTATCAGGATAGAGAGTATCGTAAAGACAAATAATACCTCTCCTTGTTTTTGTTCAGTCTGATATTGTTTGGAAAAGTTATCATCCAGAAAATGAAAGTTCAAACGGGCTGATGGATCAAAGGCATGAAAGGTCTTCTCTATAAATGCCAGCGCTTGCTGCGTTTTGTCTGGCTGAATGCGCAGATAAATATTGTCTCTTTCTGATGGAGGAGGCATTTGAAGTACCAAAGGCTCAATTTTATGCTGGAGAGAGTAAATGTGAAAATCTTTGACAACTCCGATTACTTTTGCATCCTGTGTGTTCCCTTTATTATCTATAAAGTATTTCACTCGTTTACCTATAGGCTCCTGCCATCCCATTTTTTTGACCAGTGCCTCATTGACCAGAACGGCTTCCATCCGGTCGCTGATAATGTCTGGTGAAAAGTTTCTTCCTTTCAGGAGTTTGATTTCTAAGGTAGTAAGAAAGTCACTATCTACCAGAAATTTTTGTACAACTTGAGTGCTTGTAGGCATCTCTCCGTTTTGTTCGAAAAATATTCCATTGGTTCCAATGTTATTATTGCCAATAGGGTTACTGGCAGAAGCTACGGATTCTATTAGAGGGCTTTGTAGTAGTTGTTGTTTCAGTGCACTAACCTGTGTGCGAACTTCTTCATTATCAATATGAAACGTAGTTACCTGATCCTTATTAAATCCAAGGTTTTTTGTAGAGGTATACTGCAATTGCAGGTAAATTACCAAGGAGCCTACAATCATGATAACAGTAGTTGTAAACTGAAACACTACCAGTGTTTTTCTGAGACTGCTTCCTTTGCCTATTTTTGAAACCTGGTTTTTTAGTGCTGAAACCGGATGAAAGTTAGAAAGTAGCAAGGCCGGATAAATACCACTTACTATACCGATCAACAGTGAAAATACAATAAAAATACCAATAGTAGTTGCTATTCCAAATTGAGAGAGAATGAGTGTTTTATTGGCTAGCTGATTAAAATAGGGAAGAGCGATGTTTGCCAGTACAAAACCAATGATAGCAGCAATACCTGTAAACAGATTAGATTCTAATAAAAACTGTTGTACCAACTGAGCACGGGGAGAGCCTATTGCTTTCCGTACACCAACTTCCCGAACTCTTGTGGAAGATCTGGCTGTATATAAGTTGATATAATTAATACAGGCAATTACAAGGATTAGTACTGTCACCAGAATAAAGATGTAGATAGTTGTTATATCTCCATTGGGACCAGCTTCATAGTCCAGATGGGAGTGAAGATGAATGGATGTAAGCGGCTGTAGTTCCATTCGGTAATCTAATTTTCCCATTTCGCCTTTCAGATACTTTGGATAAAAGCTCGATAACTTAGATTCCAGTGTTTGTGCTTTCGCATTAGGTTTCAGCAAAATATAGGTATATAGACTGAAGTTTTGCCAGCCATCTGTCCAGTCAGCTGGTAGTGAACGAAGTGCACTGAATTGAAGATGTGAATTGGTCGGGATGTCTTCTATTACACCAGTGACCAAATTCTCAAAGTTGTTGGAGAATTGTATGGGGTGGTTTAATGCTTTGGATGCATCACCAAACAGTTTTTCTGCCAGGCTTCTGGTAATGACAATGGATTTATCATGTGTCAGAGCTGTTTTCGGATTTCCATAAAGAAATGAAATACTAAAAATGTCAAAAACCGAAGGATCTGCAAAATAAATATCATTTACTTCCAGTTGTTTGTCGCCCAGATGTATGATTCCTCCTCCCTCTGGCACAATACGAACAGTTTGTTCAATTTCCGGATACTCCCGTTTCAATGCTTCTGCAAAGGGTGCAGAAGTAGGAGCCAATTTAAGATTTCCTCCTGGCCATTGTGCATAATGCACTACACGATAAATCCTATCAGCTTTGGTATGGTACTGATCAAAACTAAATTCATCTGCCACAAATAATACCATTAACCATACTGCTGCAAATCCGATCCCTAAGCCTGCTATGTTGATGGTTGAAAATAGCTTATGGCGAATCAGGTTTCGCCAGGTTGTTTTAAGATAGTTCTTTAACATAATGGTAAATGGTAAAACTTGAAAAATGAACAATTTATACCTGGTCTGGAATTATTCAGACCGCAATGCTTTTACTGGATTTTGCAGTGCTGCTTTGATGGACTGAAAACTGATTGTCAGAATCGCAATGGAAAAAGCAATACTGCCTGCCAATCCAAAAATCCACCAGGATACCTGGATACGATAGGCAAAATTTTGTAGCCAATCATTGGCAATATACCAGATAATAGGTGTGGTAATAACAAATGCTATGAGTAGCAATCTGACAAAGTCTTTTGATAAAAGAGTCAGGATTTGTTGAATGGATGCTCCTAATACTTTTCGAATGCCTATTTCTTTGGTGCGTTGTTCTGAAGTAAAGGTTGCTAGTCCAAATAAGCCCAGACAGGCTATGAAAATAGCCAGAAAAGATGCCAGGGTGAATAACTGTGTGTATTGCTGTTCAGTCTGGTATTGTTTGTTATAATTTTCATCCACAAAGAAGTATTCGAATGGATTACCCTGGAAGTTATTCTTATAGATTTTTTCCAGTTCAGCTACTTTGGACTGTATTTGGGGTGTAGTAAGACAAACTACAAAATATTTTCCATTGTGTCGGGGATAGAAGATAACCGGATCAATTGGAGTTTGTAACGATTTGTGGTGATAGTCTTTAATCAGGCCAATAATTTCGTATTGTTTGTTTTCTCCCCATTTTATTTTTTTGCCTACGGCCTCTGAGGCAGATAAAAATCCCAATTCAAGGGCTGCTTTCTCATTAACTATAATTTTATCTACATCATCCCATTTCTTTTCACATTGTTCTGCAGTGAAATTTTCGCCTTTCACTAACTGTATACCAAATGTTTCGATGAAGTGCTCATCTACAATAGCGATAGAGTAGGACTTTTTTTCATCAAGTGGCCGGGGATTGAGTCGCGTAATACCATTTGCATTATAGTTGTACCAGTTACCAGGCATACAGCCAGGATTACTGTAGCTTTTTACATAAGGTAGTTGGGCTAATTGGTTTAAAAAAACGGATGTAGTTTGTTTGAATGTTCCATCCCTCTCTACATCTTCTACCTTGAAAGCAAGTAATTGCTCCAGATTCATACCTAGTTGAGTATTCTGCATGTATTGTAGTTGCCCAAACAAAATGATAGTAGAAGCAATCAGACCAATCGAGATACTAAACTGAAACACTACCAGCGACTTACGTATAAGTAATCCTTTGCCTGACTTACTAAATATACCTTTTAGAGTTTGTAAAGGTTGAAAAGATGATAGTACAAAAGCTGTGTAAGCTCCTGAAAAAAGAGAACCAGTAACAAGTAACACAATTCCTAGTATCCAGAGCCATCCTTCCTGAATCGTATGTAGCGATAAAGGCTTTCCTATAATTGTATTAAACACATCCTGCAATATTACTACCAGCAGCAGAGCTAAAAGAAATCCGCTTATATTCAGTAAGATAGATTCTCCTAAAAATTGCTGTATGAGTTGAGAGCGGCTAGCCCCCATTACTTTTCGTACTCCTACTTCTTTAGCTCGTTTCAGAGATCCTGCTGTGGAGAGGTTTATATAATTGAACCAGGCTATAAATAGAATAAGTATAGCAATACCTCCCAAAAGATAGATAAAGCCCAGATTACCTGTAGTAATATAATAGTCATTAAGTGATTGTGCCAGATGGATATTTTCTGCTGGTTGCAGGCGAAGTATTTCTTGATCTGTAGGTCTTAATTGTTTATTCAGGCCATTTAATTTTTGTTCAACTTTTTTATAATCTGCATCTTCCTGCAATAGATAGAATATACTCATACATTGACTACTCAATCCATCTGGTTTTGCCCAATCATTGCCGTTCAGATTGGCAGGATTGACCAGTGTCTGCAACGATAATACTATATTGGATTGTAGATCCGAATTGGCCGGAATATCTTTAAAGACAATACTTACTGTATAGTTGTGTTTGCCAAACTGATTATTCAGTGTCAATATTTTTCCAATTGCAGATTCTTTTCCAAAGTATTTAAGGGAATAGGATTCTGAAATAGCTACTGTATTTGGTTGATTTAATGATTTTGAAGTACCTTGTACTATCGGAAAAGTAAATAGCTCAAAATAATTGCCATCTGCATACAATACATCTTCTTCTCTGAATGATTTCGGAGAAGTGCTTTTGTCTGCTGAATAAGAGACAATACCATTTCCCATGCCATTATTAGCGATCCTGCAATAAGCCTGTATACCACTGATTCGGTCTTTTGAAATAGGAGCAAGACCAGGTGGCAAAAAATCCCATGTTTCTGTCTTTCCTGTGCTACTTGCTTCATACAATGCTCTGAACAATCGAGGTAGCTTAGTATGGAATGCATTGAAGCTCTGCTCAAAGCTTATGTATTCGAGAATCAATAAAAAAGTAGCTATACCCAGTGATAAACCTGAAATATTGATCAGAGAAAATACTTTGTTTTTCCAAAGACTTCGAAATGCAATGGTAAAGTAGCTGTGTAACATAAGGAAAAGTAGTTGAAGGGTTGTTGATAAGAACCTAACCTCTTTCCATTGTTAGCAATTGATAGAGGATGTTTTTCACAAAACAGGTTATTCAGATTGCAATGAATTAACTGGGTTGTCAAATGCGGCTTTCATTGACCGATAGCCAACAGTAATAAGAGCAATGAATAGAGTACAAACAATGGCGATTACAAATATTCCTGGTCCAATAGTGATTTTATATTTGAAGTCTTGCAACCAGTTATTCATTATCCACCAGGCAATGGGTGCTGAAATTACAAAAGCTATCACTACCAGTCTGACAAATTCTTTCCCGAAAAGTCCCAGTATCTGTTGACTGCTGGCTCCCAATACTTTTCGAATACCAATTTCTTTTGTTTTCTGAACTGCCATAAACGAAACCAAGCCGTATAATCCTAACCCACTGATAAAAATAGCAATACCTGCAAATACCTGAATCAGATTAAACAAGGTGTCTTCCTGTTTGTAAAAATTGCCGATACGTTCATCCAGAAACTCGTATTGATAGAGAAAGTCGGGATAGGTTTCATTCCATATTTTTTCAATTTCAGGTAATAAGGTTTTAGTTTGAGCAACATTTATTTTAACTGCGCAATTATTATATCTATCTGCTTGAGACATAATGCAGATTGGCTTAATATCTTCGTGAAAGGAGAGATTGTGAAAATCTTTGACTACACCTACAATACGTGCTGTCTTTCCCCATAATTCCAGATTTTTCCCGATGGCTACCTGCGGTGATTTAAGATTTAGCCTTTTTATAAAGGTCTCATTGACCAGATATTCACGGATAGTATCACTTGGATAAATATTGCGTCCTGCTACCAACTTTATGTCGAATGTAGACAAATACTGGCTATCTGCAGGTCTTGTATATACACTTACATGCTCTGCTTCAGGACGATTGTCGTAGTTAAAATCTGTTTCGTTATTGTTTTCAGAGGCAGGTGCTTCAAAACATAAAGAGGCATTTTGAATACCTGCTATCTGGCTTAGCCGATTTCGCAACGAATTCATCTTTACCACATCTTCTGAGGGAATCGGAAGCATAACTATGGCATCTTTGCTAAAACCCAGATTGGTTTGTTTGAAATAAAGCATTTGACTGGCAACTACAATCGTTCCGATGATGAGCATTTGGGAAATCGTAAATTGAGCTACCACCAATGTGCGCCTCAATGAAAATCCACCAATCTGTTGTTGTGTTAATTTTCCTTTCAGAGCTAGAATTGGTTGGAAACCAGATAGAATAAGTCCAGGATATGAACCTGCTAAAAATACGACAGTAATTGCAAGTAATGGGATGAATATAAGTAGTTGCGGATTTTCAACAAAATTTAGAGTAAGCTGAGTGCCAAACCAGTCGTTGACAGAAGGTAGGGCAAGCAGTGCCATTAGGTAAGCAACCAAAAATGCAAGAACAGTAACAAACCCTGTCTCTGCAATAAACTGCCAGAAGAGTTGAGTTCGTACACTTCCCAGTACTTTACGGATTCCGATTTCTTTAGAACGTTTTAGCGCCTGAGCCGTTGCCAGATTTACAAAATTGAAACAAGCCGTGATGATCAGAAATACACCAATACAACCAATTGCCCATAAGTATTTCTTTTCAACTTTACCATCATACTTGCCATCAAAGTGAATATCTGCCAGTGGTTGCAGGTGATACTGAACAGTCTTTGCGTCTTTCTTGCTATGGTACTTTTGAATAAACGCTGGAAATACCTTGGAAACTGCGTTTGGGGATGTATTGGGATTTAATCGTATAAAACATTGCATACCACTATACGTAGACCCCCACCGATCTTCTCTTTTTGTCATCCCATCAAAGTGTTTTTTCACAGTTTCATAGGAGATATAAATCTCAGTCTTACGATCTGTGTTTTTGGGTAGATCTTTTAATATACCTGTGATTTTACATTCTGTCCGATTATCCAAACGAATCGTTTTTCCAATGGGATTATCCTCTGAAAAATATTTCTTAGCTAGTCGCTCAGTCAATAAAACACTGTACAAATTTTGTAATGCTTGTTTGGCATTACCCTGAACCAGAGGGAAATTCATGATGTCAAAATATTCCGGTTCTACAAATGAAATACCTTCAGACTCTGTAAATTTTTTGATTTGATTGTTGTCGCGTAAGGTAATCAGTTGTTCATCAAATGTAAGTACCCGGGCAACTTTATCTGCAAGGGCAACATCATTCCGAAATGCTTTCCCCAGTGGATTAGGAACACCTGGCGTAAAGTCTGGACCATCTGAGTTGAACTCTGTTACAATACGATAAATCCGGTCTGGATTTTTGTGGAATGTATCAAAGCTCAGATGATAGTAAACCAATGTAAAGATTAGCAGACTACAACAAATACCAAGTGCCAGCCCCAGCACATTGATGACTGTATAGGTACGATTTCGTTGCAGATTACGTAGCGCTATTTTGAAATAGTTGCGAATCATAGGAAAAGAGAGTAAATGTTGTATGAAGTACTAAAAAATAGCATGGTCTATTCTGTAAGACCATGCCTGACAATTATTCTGTACGTAATGATGTAACCGGATTTGCCAATGCTGCTTTGATTGCCTGAAAGCTGACCGTTAACAACGCTATTAGTAATGTAGTAACACCTGCTCCCACAACTATCCACCAGGACAAGTCTGTCCGGAATGCATATGTCTCCAGCCATCGATTGGTCGTATACCAGATAAAAGGAACAGATACAACAAAGGCGATCAGAATCAATATAGCAAACTCCTTATATAAAAGTTGGAGTATTTCAGGGATGGAAGCTCCCAGTACTTTTCGTATACCTATCTCTTTAGTACGTTGGACTGTTGTAAACATGGCTAGTCCAAACAATCCCAGACAGGCAACCAGTATAGCCAGAGAGGTGAAAAATCCAAATACCTGTCCAAACCGCTGATCAGCCTTGTATTGTTCATTGAAATGTTCATTCAGGAAAAAATACTCAAACGGATTACCTGGGAAAAATTGTTTCCAGCTACTTTGGATAGAGGCAATAGACGCATTGATCTGATTGGCCTCCAGCTTGATAGAGAAGTATCCACGTACATCCGGTATAAGGCGTATTACAAGCGGTTCATAGGTTTCGCGCAAAGATTGCTGATGGAAATTGTCTACTATACCTACAATGGTATATACCTCTCCCCAAAAGTCGATCTGATTTCCAATTGCTTGTTTAGGGTCCGTAAAGCCTAGTTGCTGGATACCCATTTTGTTGAGCATAACCGCTTTGGGATCTGTACCGAAGTCTTTGGCAAAGTTACGACCTGCTACTATTTTCAGATCATAGGTTTTCAGATAATCATAATCCACTCCAATGACCCGATATTGTTTACCTTGTTTTTCGTCTGCACCATGCAACTTTATTCCACCCGCATTCCAGTCGACAGGTTGACCTGGAATGGTAGTAGATGCCGTTATGCTCTTGATAGTGGACTGACGTAATAACTCATTCTTAAAGGCTTCCAGCTTACGCATATACGTAGAGTCTGTACCAATGATAGGAGGATTGATAACCAAGGTCTGATCAATGTTCATACCTAGTTTCTGCTCCCGCATAAACTGAATTTGCCGGAATACGGTAGCGGTACCTACCAGCAAAAACAGAGAAGCTGCAAATTGAAACACAACCAGGCCTTTTCGTAAGGCAATTCCCTGACGGGTAGTCACCATGCGACCTTTAAGAACGGCAACTGGTTTAAATGCTGAAAGCACAAAAGCAGGGTAAAGGCCAGAGAAGAATGTACCTACAACGAACAATATCAATAGAGAGAGCCAGAATGTACCGCTGATAAGCAATGAAATACTCAGATGTTGACCTGATAATGCATTAAATAAAGGTAGTACCAGAACAACCAGTCCCAGTGCCAGTATAACAGCCAAACCATTTAATAATGCAGATTCAAAAAGAAATTGTGTAACCAATTGAGATCGTTGTGATCCCACAGATTTGCGTACACCGACTTCTTTTGCCCGATTTATCGCTCTGGCAGTTGCCAAATTGATATAATTGACCCATGCAATCACAACTATAAAAAACGCGATACCCAATAGTAGATATACTGTAGTCCCATCTCCATTGGCCTCGGCTTCCATCATATAGTGAGAATAGAGGTGGATGTCTTTTAACGGCTGAAGCAGATAGATTGCCGCTGAATTGTATTTTTTATGATCTTCTCCTGCCAGTTTGTCTACTACACCCGGAAACTTTTTTTCTAAGGCTTTGGGATCTGTTCCTGGTTTCAGTAACAGGTAACTGAGACAACCGTCCCATTGCCAGGCTGTTTCGGGAGTATTGGGTTTAATCTGATTGATAAATGTTTCATAAGAAAGCAACATATCTGCTTTCAGGTGGGTATTATCCGGAAGATCTTTGAAAACCCCTGTAATTTTAAAGAGACGATCCTGATTCAATCTAAGATCCTTACCCATAGGATTGGTTGTACCGAATAATTTTTGAGCAAGAGACTCTGAAATGACAGCTGTATTGGGTTCTTGTAAGGCTGTCTTTGCATTACCGCTTAGTAATGGGTAAGAGAAAAGTTTAAAAAAAGACTTACTGGCAAAGTATACTCTTTCAATTTTAATGATATTCCCATCTCTATTTACAATTTTAGTCCCTGTTCTGACCAGCTTCACATAATCTTCTATTTCGGTGAATGCATCCTTAAAAGAGTTTGCTGCGGCAAAGGCTCCGGCAGCCCATTCAGTAGAAAGCTTTCCTTCATTGTAACGATCTTGCTTGATGCGATAGATACGATCTCCTTTGGTATGAAAGTTATCATAGCTTAACTCAAAGTCAACATATTGTAATATGAGCAGACAAGCGGCAATACCAATAGACAAGCCAATAACATTTATAAATGAAAATGCTTTGTGTCTGGATAGATTTCGGAATGCAATGGTAAGATAGTTCTTAATCATAAGTTGGTAAGTTGTAGTATGTTGGAAATTCTAAGATGTAGAATACTAACAATGTAAAATGAATGGGATTTGCTACTCTTATCTTACTATCCCAAAGACTTATTGTGAAAGATATTATTTCCCTGTCATGAGTTTTTGCTGAATGTGCAAATCATCCCGTTTTACAAAAGTGATAGGCACAAATTTCTGAGTTGGAGATCCAATGTAATAGAGGGTCCAGTCTTGGTCGTAATGCTGCAACATATGTCGTATACATTCTGCTCTGTCTATAACAGGTACATCACACTCATCCCAGTAGAATAATTCTATCCGATAATGAAGTTGTTGTTTCTGACCATTGATGCTTACTTCTATTTCAATCTCTTGTTTGCCTGGAGTGGAAGGGATAGGAATCGCTATATGTGCCATGTGAGGAGAGTATTTAATCTGGAAGAATTCATTGTATTTTGTCCAATATAAGTGCAGTGCTTATACTCCACTTATATTGGACTTAAGTTAATTTATATATAGGCTTGCTCTGGATGTTAATCAGCTATTATTCAGATCGAAGGCTTTTTATCGGATTAACGAGGGCAGCTTTGGCTGCACGATAGCTGAGTGTAATCCATGCAATCAACAGCGTAATAATGATGGCAATCACAAATGCTCCAACACCCATTGAAATACGATATACAAAATTGTCCAGCCAGTTGCTCATCAGATAATAGGCAACAGGAATAGCAAGGGCAAAGGCAATAGCGATTAGAATGATAAATTCTTTGGATAATAATCCAATGATATTAACTATTGAAGCTCCCAGCACTTTTCGGATACCGATTTCTTTTGTTTTCTGAACTGCGAGGAATGAGACAAGTCCATATAATCCCAGACAGGAAATAAAAATGGCTAGTGTAGCAAAAATTTTATAGGAAAGAGCCAATTGATTTTCCTGATGATAGTAGTGTTCAATAGTTTCATCAAAAAAATGTCCCTGAAACACATACGCACCAAAGTTCTTTTCCCAGGTAGCTTTTATCTGATCAACTGTCTGATGCAGGTGGTTTGGATGTATCTTAACACCGGCTGTATAGAAGTTTCGTTTGGAAGCTATGATAACCATAGGTTTCATCTCGTCTCTGGCTGAGTTGGCTTTAAAATCTTTTACAACTCCTACAATAGGTTTCCAGGATTCCCGACCCATACGTAAGGTTCTGCCAATGGCTTCCTGAGGGTCTTTTACTCCTAGTTTTCGGAGCAATGTTTCATTTACTACGATTTCTTTTGCTGTATCACTCTCAGAATATCCTTTTCCTGCTACAAACGTGAGCCCATAGGTTTTGAAGTAATCGTAGTCAGCATATTTAACGAAAGTATTAAAGTCTGCATCTGTAGCTGAATTGTTATAGGAAAAGTTACGTCCCCAGTTGTTATTGGATGAGGGGGGATCATTGGCAAGACTGACTGATACTACAGCTGGATTTTGAAGCAATTCTCTTTTAAATCCTTCAAAGTGAGTCCGATTCAGGCTATCATCCGGATTGATATTAACAACATAGACAGCTTCTTTGTTGAAACCAAGATCCAGATCCCGGATAAAATTCATTTGAGTAATGGCTATCAGGGTACCAATGATCAGAACCTGAGAGATGGAAAACTGTAGTACCACCAATCCTCTGCGTAATGGAATGCCACCAATGTTACGGGTGGTAATTTTATTTTTAAGTGCTTGAGATGGCTCAAAACCAGATAAAATAATAGCTGGGTAAATACCAGACAACAAGCTAACAATAATGGTTACCAGAATGATAAATGCAATGATGATAGGATTCTGAAGGAAAGGTATATTTTCTGGTACATTAGATATTTCACGTAGAAACGGAAGTGCCAGACGCGCCAGAATAATTGCCATCACCATTGCAAATACGACAATAAGAGTCGTTTCTCCCAGAAACTGTCCGATCAGTTGCAATCTGTTACTTCCCAATACTTTGCGTATTCCAACCTCTTTGGATCTGTTTACTGCCTGAGCGGTTGCCAGATTGATAAAGTTGATACAAGCCATTACCAGAATCAAAATACCAATAAACGAGAGTGTAAGTAATGTGCTTTTGCTGGTCATATGATCACCCAGATTTTCATACTGGGTATCAAAATGGTTTTCACTCAGTGGTAATAATCTGTGAATCGTTTTTGCATTGCCTGTATTAGAATAGTGTTTATCACTAAATTTCTGTAAAGCTTTCTCCAGATTGGTGGCTGAATATTTTTCAGGAAGCAGAAGAAATACTTGGTGACTGCTGCTGGTGCTACCCCAGTTATCTTTTACATAGCCATGAGTAGGGGACGTTTTAAACGTTTCAAAAGAGACTAATACTTTAAATGGAAAGTCTGTGTTTTGAGGAGCATCTTCTATAACACCTGTCACTTTCAGGGTTATTGCATTGTCAAGTTTTAAATAGTTACCTGGAGCATCCTGCCATCTGGTAAAATACTTTTCAGCCTGGGTACGGGTAAGAACCACTGTGTTTGGATCCTTTAAGCTTGTGTAAGCATTGCCTATAAGCCATTGTGAGTCAAAAATGTCAAAAAAGGCAGGTTCTATAAAAACAACTCCGATATCTTCTATAAATTTCTTTTGGGAAAGATTATCTTCTGGCTGATTGCCGAGTAGTGTGATCTGACTTCCATAGATACTGTTTATAGAAGCTATTTTTTCGATTTGAGGCATATCCAATCGTAAAGCATCAGGTGCTGGGGTAGGAGCGCCCGGATTACGTCCTATATCGCCACTTGGATATTTTTGATCTGTTGCCAGTCGGTAGATCCGGTGGAAGTTTTTGTGGAATGTATCATAGCTTACTTCAAACTGTACAATGGTAAAAATTAACAGACATGCAGCAATGCCGACAGCTAATCCCAATATATTGATAGTAGTATAGCCTTTACTGCGGAATATATTGCGTAGGCCAATGACGATGTAGTTTTTGAGCATAGGTTTGGAAATTGAAAGTGCACTCATCTCTACTTTGATAATGCCAATCCATATGCCAAAATGAAAAACGTACGTATTTTCTCTGTAAAGGGTACTATAAATAAAAACAGGTGTACGAATCTGAACGTAATTGTCCGTTTCCGTACACCTGAAAAATAAGGTTTTATATATTATTATCCGTTACTAGCAGCAGTTTCGCTTACTTTGATTTTATCTTCTTTCTTCACGCCGGATACTACCTCTATATTTATGCCATCTGAAATGCCTGTTTTAACAATGCGTTTTTCGAATTTCTGAGGAGCCGTTTCTACCTCTACAAACACACTGTCTTTCTTGAATTGTAACAGACTTTCTTTGATTGCCAGCACCTGATCTTTTTTGTCCAGAACAATATCTGCATTGGCACTATAGCCTGCACGAATGAATTCGTTTTCAGGTAATACGACCCGTGCTTTTATTTGAAACTTGATAGCGCCTTCTTTGGTAACCCCTTTCGGTGATATATAATACAGGTTAGCCTGGTATTTTTTGTCTTCAATAGCACCAATTGTCATAGCGAGTTCCATACCTTCTTTAAGCTTAGCTACTTCGGCTTCGTCTACTTCTCCTTCAAAGATCAGACTTTTCATGTCTGCTACAGTAGCAATAGTAGTACCTTCATTGAAGTTATTGCGTTCGATTACCGAAGTACCCACTTTCACAGGTACATCCAACAGCATACCGCTAATTGTTGAATAGATAATATTGGAAATCTCACTTTTACGCAATGAACTTCCACTTTTTAGAATATGTAACTGGTTAGCTGCTGCATCTACTGCCTGTTTTTTTAGGTTGTAATCTGATAGATAACGGCGATATTCCTGTTCGGCTACTACTTTCTGATCATATAGCTGCTGAAATCTGTCAAACTCTTTTTTAGCTTCATTCAACTGAATTTTAGCTTGTTCGAGTGTATTTTCAGCCTGGTTAATATTGGCAAGGTTAGGAACAATCTTAATCTTGGCAATAGGCTGGCCTGATTTAACAGTTTGTCCTGCCTCTACAAATAATTCCTCTACGATACCTGAAACCTGTGGCTTTATATTTACTTCTTTCAGAGGTACGATAGAACCTGTTGCTATTGTTTTCTTCGTAATGCTGGTTACAAACGGTTTTTCTGTTTTATAGACTGTTGGAGTGGTCTTGGATTTATTATAAAAATAAATTCCCAGCCAGACAGATCCACCTACCACTATTAAACCTAAGATACTGTAAATGATGCGTTTCATAGTCACTGAAAATAGTTAATGGCTTGTCAAAGTTATCAATGAAATGGGTTGTCGAAATGATTAATTGATGAGTGGTTGAATGGGTCAATGATCTATCTAAAATCAGGTCTTTACTCTGGAAGACCTGATTTTAGATAGTTGCTTATTCATCTCGTAACGCAACCACAGGATCTACCGCAGCAGCTTTGGTAGCTGGTACCATACCAATTAGGGCACCACCTATGATCAGAACAGCTGTAGCTGTAAGTGCCATAGTAAGATCAACTTCCGGATTAGCAAAAAATCCTCCTTCCGCATTATTCTTTTTAAGAAGGTAGTTAATACCTGCAATAATACCTGTACTGGCTAATAAACCCATATATCCGGCAACGGTGGTAATTACTATTGTTTCCTGTAAAATCATGCTGATGATTGAAAAAGGTGTGGCACCTAAGGCTTTTCGTATTCCGATTTCTTTTGTGCGTTCTTTGACAACTATCAACATAATGTTACCTACTCCAATGACACCTGCAATGATGGTGAATATACTTACAAACCAGCTGAAAGAGCGAATAATCATAAACAATCCCTGAACCTGCATGTATTCTTCCTCGACATTTGCTGAGCCGATTGCCCGAATATCATCTGGGTGTATACGATGTCTGCTCGCTAAAAGGCGTTTAATCTTTTGTTCTACACTTGCTGCCGGAACCCCTTGTTTGGGTACAAAGGCAAACCAGCCAATTTTATTAACCAGATTAAAGGTTTGCTGTAAAGCGGTATTACACACAAATATTTCTTTGGATGCTTGCATAACTTCTTCAGCCTGAGTGCTTCGCATGGTATAGACACCAATCACCAGGAAAGGAATACCTCTGATTTTAATATATTTACCCTCAGGATTTGCATCTTTTCCGAATAATACATCCCGTACTGTAGTACCAATCACAGCTACTTTACGTCTGTCCTGAATATCTTTTTCATTGATATATCGACCCTGTATCATACTGTAGGGACGTACTTTGAAAAAATCAGGATAATCACCATATACTTCATACGAAGCACTTTTTTGCTCATACACTACCGCAAAGCTACCTCCCAGATTCAATCGCGGTGCTACTACTGCCAGTTCAGGAATATTGTTGCGAATAGCATCTACATCGTCATTGTTAAACTGAACAAATCGACCTGGCTGAAGACCTTTGTAGGCCATACTGGTGCGTTGACCCCAAACAAAAATGGCATTTTTGGCTACATCAAATTGCCCTTCTATGCCATTTTCAAATCCACGGCCACTTCCAAGCAGAATTACCAGCATACCAATACCCCAGGCAACACCCAATCCGGTAAGTATAGTGCGTAGTTTATTTTTGCGGATGGTAGAATAAATTTCCTGCCATTTGTCAATATCAAACATAGCCAGCTCCTTTCTGTTCATTCCTATATAGGGAACGAGTTAACGCTGGTAAAAACACGTTTATCATTTTATTTCTGAATAGAAGGGTAAGGGTAGGAAAGATACTAATCTGCTCGTAAAGCTTCAATCGGTTTGATATTCGCTGCCTTCATGGCAGGAAATAGTCCTGCTAATGCACCTGCAATTACCAATACACCAATTGCAATAAAAATCAGATTGAGATTGACTACCGGATAGGTGAAATAACGAATCTCATTTTTAGCTTGTGTAATAAAATAACCTATGAGTTCAAGCATTCCAACACCAGCCAGAAAGCCAAGATAACCAGCTACAGAGGTGATAATGATTGATTCCTGAATTACCAGACTCACAATAGAAAAGGGTGTAGCACCTATTGCTTTTCGAATTCCGATCTCTTTTGTTCGTTCTTTGATAATAATGAGCATGATATTGCTAACCCCCACAATACCGGCAATCAGGGTACACATGCTGATAAACCATACAAAAGCTGCGATACCATCAAACAATCCCATAAAACGTTCAAAGTTTTCTTCGTTGTTGTTAAGGTTGACTGCTTCTTCATCCTTAACATCAAACTGATGTTTACCAGCAAGTAATTGCCTCACCTTTCCTTGTACTTCGCTTACCCGAACGCCTTTTTCAGTAGTAAGGGCCATGGTATGTACACGATTATATAAGTTGAACGTACTTTGCAGAGTTGTAATCGGCATAACTGAACGTTCTTCCAGTCTGCCTTGTTCGCCTTTATTGGTAAACACACCTACAACCTGAAAATAAATGCCTGCAACTTTATTAGAATCTGTTTTTTGGGTATTGGCAGTATTGGTTGTGGTGGTGGTAGTTGTCTCTTCTTTCTTCTTTTCTTTTAGTACCATCACTTTAACATACTTTCCTACTACCTCATCCAATGGCGCATCTGCTCCAAATAATACTTCTTTGACACGTTTGCCAATCACCATCACCTTTCGGCGTTCTTTCATATCCAAAGGATTGAGGTTGCGACCTGCTGCGATTTTAGAACCATTAATATCCAAGTAATCGCGATTTACCCCATGTATCTGGTATGAGCCATTTTTATCTTTGTAACTGATTGTGTATTCACCCCAGAAAAATGTTCGAGGGGCTAGTTTTTCAACTCCATCAACCTGATAATTGATAGATTGAGCGTCATCATTGGTGAATATTACCTCACGACCTGGCTTCATTCCTTTATATGGAAGGGATGTTTTGCCACCCCAGATCCAGAGACTGTTTTTGGCTTCATCGGCAAATTCACGTTCAATTCCATGCTGCATCCCATTGCCGGCACCCAGCAACACCACCAGCATAAATATCCCCCAGAACACACCAAATGCCGTCAATATCGTACGCAGTTTATTCTTGCTCATCGTCGCGAGAATTTCCTGCCATTTATCTAAATCAAACATAGAATACCTCCCTCTGACTCTTATGAAGGAAAGAGATTTTAAGATTTTTATATAGTAGTAGATTGAAGAATGTAGATTAATCTATCAGGAGCCTTTGCAGAGTTTGATAGATTCTTCGAATTTACGCACCATTTCCTGCACCAGCTTTTCATCCTTGGTGGACAGACTCAAGGAAGTATTGTCGTCGTCTTTTTTATTACCTTTTTCGTCTTTCATGTTGAAAGAACCTGAAATAGAATTGTCATTGCCAAAGCCCATATCCATCTTCATTTTGTCTGGGGGGACATTGAGCATCAAGGTGTAGTTACCATCTTTTTCTTTTTTGTAACTTACCTTAGTGACGTCTTTTAACAACCAGTTGAGATGAAATCCCATTGAAAAGTTATCTTCTTTGCTATCAGTTACCACATTCATTGCCATCTGGCAATTGGTAAATTTAAAATCAGGCTTGGTTTCTTTTTCACCCGATTTTTTGTTGTCTTCTTTTACTAATGTATTCAGCATTTTCTCCAGCCATTGTGTGTTTTTTTGTAAGGCAGGACTTTGTGCCTGAACAAATGAGGCTGATAAGAGAAAAAATGCAAATGTGAAGAGTGTCGGTTTCATAGATGTAGTGTTTGTGATAGAAAGGCTACAGGGTTTGTGAAGCCCTGTAGCTGGGTACAGATTATTTAATAGCGGTTTCGATCGCAATAGCAGGTTCGTGTGTACTCATTTCATGTGCTTTACCATCACTGAGAATAAGTCCGTCTTTGAGTCGGATAACTCTGTCTGTTTGCTCTGCAATGTCATGTTCGTGGGTTACAATAATGACGGTCATACCTTGTCGGTTTACGTCTTTAAACAACTCCATTACTTCATAGGATGTTTGTGTATCCAATGCCCCTGTAGGTTCGTCAGCCAGGATTACTTTCGGTTTGGAAATAAGGGCTCTGGCAATTGCAACCCGTTGACGTTGACCACCTGACATCTCATTAGGCATATGTTCAGCCCATTCCCGTAAACCTACTTTATCAAGGTATTCCAATGCCAGTTTGTTGCGTTGTTTGCGGCTGACTTTTTGATAGTACAAGGGCAATGCAACATTCTCCATTGCATTTTTGAACGAAAGCAGATTGAATGACTGAAATACAAATCCAATAAACTGATTGCGGTAGTAAGCGGCTTTGGCCTGTGATAAGTTTTTATCAATCAATTGTCCTGCTAATGAATAGGCTCCTTCATCATGGTTGTCCAGAATTCCCAGAATATTCAACATGGTGGATTTTCCGGAACCTGATGATCCCATTATTGATACGAGTTCTCCTTCCTCAATGGTTAGATCTATGCCTTTTAAGACATGCATTTTGTTCTGTGCCAGTGAGTAATACTTGTGGATGTTACGTAGTTTTATCATAGTCAGTAGTGTGATAAGACATGTATGTTAGACTATTTTTAGCTGCTGATTTATCCTTTATGGAAATAAAAAGCTATGGTAACCCATTTTTAGAATAAATATTATGTAATGCAAGGTAGTGGGTTTACAATAGTGATATTTTGTTTTTGTATGGACTGTTTTCTATTTGGATGACTGGTTAGAAAACAGGATGAAAAAACGATTGTGTTGGATGAGAACAGTATTTTATTGTCTGTTATTCCGATGAGATGCAAAAGCCACACTAAAGGTTGCACTAAAACCGAAAAATTTTTCAGAAAAGATGATGCTTGGTTGGAGAATATATGTGAGTGGAAGCTTCTACCCATATTTTATATTCTGACAGAGATATAGATAGAGGACAGCTTACTTATATCTAAGGAGAACGTTTGATTGAGTGAAAAAATATTTTTTTGGAATGCAGCTAATTACTGAAAAGAAGTGTCTGGAAAATACAATCTTACAATTTAGATTAAAGAGAGCTATTCACTAAAAATCCTTTTAACAAGAATGAGAACAATCACTACACTAATGCTTATCATTAGTAGCTTCCTTTTTGTCAATATGAGTTGTGAAAAGGAAAATGAATCTATGAATCCTAGCCATTGTGTCAGGGGAACTGTTATTTATGATGCTTGTGCAGGTTTACGATTTGTTCAAATGGAGGGACCTATCATTGGGACACCCTGGCGCAATGGGAATAAAGTATGGGATAACGTAATTGCTACAAATTTACCCGCTGATATCAGAACGGATTCAACCATTTCTTTTGTCATTGAAAGACAAGCAAAAACTTTTAAGGATGCTTGTACAAATGACGGGTGGGCTTGTAATATGAATATCAGTTTGCCCGAAAAAATATACTGTGTTAAGAATGTAAATGGCTGTAAATGATTTTAACAACAACCCTGCTGATTCTGTTTACCGTTCAGATTGACTTTGGTTTAATTGAGATCTGTTTCTAGGTGGATGATTAGAATATTTTATACTTTCCTTATGAATTGTATAAATAAAGAAGCCAGAGTACTAACCTGGCTTCTTTGTTATTATAATTACTTTAATTTAAACAGCACTTAAGTCGCGGTATTTTGCTTTCACAAACATGTATACTCCATAGGCTACCAAGCCTAACGCCACTATCACCAATAATATAGAGCCAAAAGGCGCTTGTTTTTCGATAAAGCTAAGTGCTTCTCCTGATCCTCCTGCTTCTTGTGGGTTAGCTTCGATAGCTGCTCTAAATAAAAAGTACGAAATAATACAGATCACAACCCCTCTGGCGGCATACCCAATTTTACCTGCTGTACGAAAGATTTCTTTTGCTCTGGCTGATAGTGCTCCATCTTTTACTTTCTTGGCAAATTTTTCAGTATAGGCTTTGTAAAACTGATGAATCGCTTTACCAAAGAAAATAATTGCTGCTAACATTACAATCCATTTTCCTGCAGGTACTTCCAGTGCTTTAGCTACCATACCTTGTTGTGATGAACCACTATCAGATGTATTTCCATTTATGATAATTCGAATAGTATAATAGCAAAGTGAGGCATAAAATAAACCACTGATAGCATAACCAACACGAGTGATCATTCGTTTACCTGAACGATCATTACTTTCCGGATCTTTTATAGCCTGATAGAGTCGCCAGAAAGAATACCCCAGCAAACCAATCGCTATAAGTCCTAATAGAATATAGCCATAAGGTTGACCTGCCAGAAATTTGATAGAATCTTTTGTGTCTGCTTTCTCTCCTCCCAGATTAAATGCTGAAAGTGTGGTTAATATACCCGCCAGGCAGTAAACAACTCCTTTTGTCGCAATTCCAGCACGAATAAGATTTTCTTTGATATCACGTGTGTGTTTCATTGCTGATCCGGACACTGAATGCATACCGATTGATTTTGTGTTAAACATAGTAGCTAAGTTTTAAAGTTTTCTTATGAGTTTGTGTATGAGATATTTATGATTTAGTGATGTGTACGAAAAAAGTGTACCTGTGCAATTAGACTGTGAAAGAGTGGTTATTTCTGTACCTTTTTACCCATAAACCTGTTTTTACAAGTTTATTGAGCATGAATGATCTGGTATGTTAAGACATGATTTCGTTGGAAGAAGTCCAAATCAGAATGAGATAAGGTAGGTAAAATTAAAAAGTTAGTAAGTCTATCGAATTGTCTTATTGGAGAGGCAAATGATTGAAGGAAGGTGCTAGGTAGATCTTTTGTTATATTTCTTTGTCGGCTAACTGAAAGTATGGTTGGCTGATAAATTGACTGGTATTCGGATATTTCTAAAAAGTGACTGGAACTCCAGTCACTGATGAATATGAACATATTTCCAGTCAAAGTTAAAAATGAACAGAGTTTGAATATTTTTGGAAAGTGACTAGTGTTCTGGTCAAAACAAAAAATGACTGGAATTCCAGTCATTTTTCAAAGTAATTTGATTTTTGTTCACTTCCCTTGTTGTGGTATTTTTTTCCGGTTGCTAATCTGTATATTACCAATCTGAATATAGTTCAGATATTTTCATCTTAGAGTAGTATACAAGAGGTGCATGATATGTATAGGCGTATTTTATCCTTCTTTCTGTTCTTTTTTATCTTTCTTGTCCTTCTTTTTGACAAAATTTCCCTGAGCATCAAATTTTAGTTCTTCTTTAAGCTGGTCTTTTTTAATTATGACTTCATATTCTTTTTTATTGTCTTTGCTCTCTTCCTGAAATTCTGTTTTGTCAATTTCGTAACCTGCATAATTTTTCTTCACATAATCACTGATTTTGGCAGGAACCTGTGCTTTACCAATGCGTTGTTTAGATTCTAACCAGGTACCTTCTGGTGAAAACTTTGCTTCTGCTTTTTTGTCTGATACCTTAAAGTCAGCTTCAAGTTTACCATTTTTAGTTTTCTTCCATTTGGTATCTGTAGCAGAAGGATATTTTTTCTTGAATGCTGTCATTACCGGAGCTGGAACATCTTTCTCTGTCAGGTCCTGAGCATTCGTAATTGTTATGCCGACAAATAGGGTAAATAGCAATAGGAAAATTGTCTTTTTCATGTGTTGTATTGGTTTATGTGTTGTACTTTTTAGAGGTAAAAAGATGAATCAGAAAAAAAACGTTTGCAAATATTTAATATCTTTTGGGCAATTACCTGTTTTAAAGACAAAAAAATCGTTGAGATAGTTTAAAAATCACTGCTCCTATAACCCCTATGAAAAAA
Organism: Xanthocytophaga flava; assembly: GCF_030068545.1. Lineage (NCBI taxonomy): Bacteria > Pseudomonadati > Bacteroidota > Cytophagia > Cytophagales > Rhodocytophagaceae > Xanthocytophaga > Xanthocytophaga flava. The sequence continues at coordinate 129,756 of NZ_JASJOR010000008.1, forward strand.
CAAGTATGTCTTCTTTTTTTCTTGCTTTTAGCTTCTGTTATTACTTATGGCCAGAGCCAGAAAATAATTGGTGGAGGAAATACAGTTACTCCCCGAATGCGTGTCATTGTTGACAATGATTTCAGTGGTGATCCGGATGGCTTATTTCAACTTGCTCATCTTGTACTATCACCGTCTGTGGAAATTCGAGGCATTATTGGCTCACACCTTAAAGTAGGAGACGGATTTGATAATTCCCAGACTCAGGCACAAAATGCATCGGCCAAAGCAAAAGAGCTACTGAGTGTAATGGGTGTAAAAAATAGATTTCCGATTGTAGCTGGATCTAATACTGCCATGCTTACGGATAGCACACCTGTAAAAAGTGAAGGAGTAGACTTGATTGTCAGAGAGGCTTTGCGAACAGATACAAAGCTACCCTTGTATGTACTTTGTGGAGCTGGTCTTACTGAAATTGCATCGGCCTTACTTACTTCTCCTCAGATATCGGAGAAGCTGACTCTTGTATGGATAGGAGGGTCAGAATACACAGATATTGCATTACCACCACCTAATTATTCCAGTCCGGAATATAATCTGAATATTGATATTGCTGCTGCACGAGTCGTTTTTAATCAATCACGTGTACCTATATGGCAAATACCCCGTAATGCCTATCGCCAGGCATTGCTTCCCTATTCACAATTGTTGCTCAAAGTAAAACCCCAGGGAAAAGTAGGAGGGTATCTGGCTGGTGTATTGGAAACTCTAATGGTTCGGATTCAGAAATATGTAAACATTGGCGAAACGTATGTTTTGGGAGATAGCCCATTGGTATTGCTTACTGCCTTGCAATCTTCTTTTGAGGCCGATCCTTCATCAAGCGAATATGTAGTACGTATGTCTCCTGCCATTACTACACAGGGTGCTTATCAGTTTAACCATCAGGGTCGAAATATCCGGGTTTATACCCGATTGGATATCAATCTGATGTTCAATGATTTCTTTGCAAAGCTGGAATGGAGTAAACTAAATGAGAAGTAGGTCTTTATTGTAGTATTATCAAAATTCTGATTGAAAGAAAAAAAATCAGAATTTTGATAATACTCTAAGTCTATGAGTTTTCTGATAATGGATGAACTCTACCAGAAAACTGATAATTATCAAAGCCAAACAAAATTCTGATCAAAATTTGTTTGGCTAATATATCTATTGAATAAAAATACTACTTATGGTAAAACAGATTTCGGATACATGTCTGTTTAATATCGAATCTGCAGATAAATGTAAAATGCCAGTATCGCTATCAGCAAACAAAGAGGAGAATAAAGACGTGTGTCGTAATAAGCAAATTGAGTATGTCTGATCTTTTTAAAAAATCCGACATACTTAAAATCTCCCATAGCCCGTACTCCAAATACTATTGCAATAGTCAGGTTGCCATAAATACACCACCGTTCAGAAACAAAAAATGGAGATGTACCTTTATAAATAGGTTGAATAGCCCAGATAGAGATAAACGAGGCTACCAATAGAGCCAATGCAACCAATAAGGTTGTTCCTATACCAGGTTTAAAAGCAAGTTCCTTATCAATTTCAGGAATAACCAGTGAAAGAAAAGATTGATTAGGTTGAAACAGGCCTTTTACTGCCCAGTAGATATGTAGTAAGGAAATAATAAGAAATAAAGAGGCATTTATAGTTTTAGCCAAACTAAAAAGATTTATACTAGACATACTACAGCGTTTTGTGAAAAGTGAGGGGTATTGAAAAATATTTCACATACCTTCTACATTATTTTTTGTGCGTTAATCCTGCAATTAAGCTGATTTGTAAAATATATTCGTAAAAAAACTGACTTTTTAGTATTATTTAGTCAGTAAGAATCCAGCATTGGATTTATTGAACTTGATTTTAGTTTTTGGTAGTTGAGTATCCGGAATGAAGAAGTTATATCCTCCATACTATTTTTTCATTGAATCGCATATCACTCTTACTTTTTCATAAACCCTAACCACCATGAAAACTATACTGATTGCATTGTTTTTTCTTCAGGCCACTTTTTCATTTGCTGAGACTCTTGCCGATGTCAAATTCAATAAGGGGTATGATAACATTACCGTTAGCAAATCGTCTAATCTTGTACTCAAGCTAAACCTTCAGAAGGGGGTACCTTACCAAGTCATTGTCTTACAACAGGGGATTGATGTAATGCTGATTCTGGCAGATGAAAAAAATCAAAAAATACAAGAGATGGACTCTCCCAATGGTCGGTTTGGATTGGAAATTCTGGAGTTTATACCCAAAGAGACGAAGCAGTTTACTGTGACAGTTCGTAAATTTGAGGAAGAGACTAATGCAGACAAGGGAGTGATAAGCTTTTATATTAAAAAGTTTACTCCCAAAGAAATAGCTCTGAAAAAGCAAACTGAAAAAGAACTTGCCATTGAAAATATCAAAAATGTACTAACACTGGATATAGATCACTTTTGGGAAGCTTTTGATAAACTTAAAACCTGCAAAAATCGTTGGGATAGTGTTATGTGTATCCAGAATCTATATCTGGACAGAGCAACTGATGGCCTAAAGGATTTCATAAGAGTCAGGAATTTTTCCGCTGAAGGATTCGTGAATACATTGGCAAAACTTCCCAAATACTATACTTCCGTACGTCCCTTTACCTATGAATCTAAAAAGTCAGAACCACTGATACAGGAAGTGTTTGATAAATTGAAGGATATCTATGGGAATTTTAAGTCTTTTAAGGTTTGTTTTGCTATAGGCATACACAATACGGGAGGAACTGTGTCAGATAGATTTATTCTGTTGGGAACGGAGATGATAACTGCCTGTAAATATGTGGATTTTTCAGAGCTGGGAGACAATTGGAAACCAAGTGATACACAGAAAGAACCTAACATTCCACTTAGTATAAAGGGAATTGTAGCACATGAATGTATTCATACGCAACAAAAGCACAAACTTAATTCCAATGCAATAGTATGTAATCAGCTTAATTCCTGTATTCATGAAGGGTCTGCCAATTTTATTGGAGAACTGCTTACTGGAACAACAAATTATTCTGCTGTCAACGAATATGGAGATTCCCATGAGAATATGTTATGGGATGAGTTTAAGTCAACTCTGTGCAATGGGAATGCGCATAATTGGTTGTACAATGGAAATACTGTGAAAGACAGACCAGCTGATCTGGGGTATTACATTGGGTATAGGATTTCTCAGGCTTATTATAATAATGCTTCTGATAAGCGACAAGCTATTATTGATATAATTGATATGGATGATCCACTCACATTTCTACAAAAGAGTGGATATGATCAACAAAAGAAAAACTAAAGCATAGCTTACTACTATCCTACTGATGTTTTGTGTGAGTGGATTGGTGCCTATACAGAGGCTTTTATCCACTCTTCAACTTTCAGGACTTCTGCTTGACGAGGAAAAATTTTTGTCATCAGAACCTGATGTACCTCAGCGTCTCGATCTTTACAAGCATCAGATAATACAGTTAACTGATAATCTTTATCAGCTGCTTCACGCACTGTTGACAACACAACGCCACTGGTAACTACTCCGGTGAGTACCAGATGCTGAATGCCTTGTGCACGTAATACAACCTCCAGATCACTACCTGTAAAAGCGCTGAAGCGGCGTTTGATTACTGTGATCTCTCCTGATAGCGGCGCAATAGATGGCTCTATTTTCAGCATATCTTCGGGATTAGTATTTGCCATTCGTTCTCTGGAAGCTGCAAAGCTTTTGTTCATCATGCTGATTTCAGGTGCTCCTGGCCGAAAGCCTACAACAACATAAATCACTGGAATAGTGTGCTGGCGAGCATGAGTAATGGCTTTGGCTACATTTGCAATCACAGGTTGTGAGTCTGGTAAGGAAGTAAGCAGCATTACCTGCATATCCATTACCAGAAGAGCTGTTTTGGAATTGACTTGTGTTGACATACAGATAGTAAATATTGGTTTAGAAATCTACAATATGGAGTCACGAATGCAAGGCTATCTCTGCAGAAGGTGCATCAACAGTTGGTGTAACGTCTGGTTTAAGCTTGGCTTTCTGCAACGAACGTATATGCAGTCCCCCAAGCAACAAAGCCAGAATGCCTTCTCCTAATACGGTTGCTTGTACACCAATATAATGAGAAATAGTTCCGATAAGTAATCCGCCAATAGGCAGAGCGCTGGAGTAAACCATTAGATACAGGCTGATTACACGTCCACGCATGGACGGAGTTACCTGAGTCTGTAAGATGGTATTGCTAATGGTCACCTGCGACATCATGCCAAAGGCCGCAAATGCAATGAAACAGAGTGCTAATGGATACCAGGGAGTATAGGCAAACAGAATCAGTCCGGCTCCCAGGATAAAAGTATTACGTGCCAGTATGGTATGGAGATCAGAGCCTGTCTTTAATGACGCCAGATAGAGAGCACCAATAAAAGCGCCAAGGCCAATTGCGCTATCTATCAGTCCAAAGGTAGAGGCTGTTCCTTGAAATATATCTTTCGCATATACAGGCATAAGTGTAGTAAAGGGTAATACCAGCAGGCTTACCAGTGCCAGCATCAGGAGAACAAAGCGAATGGCTGAAGTCTGATTAATATACTGAAATCCTTCTTTTAGCTCGCCCAGAATATTTTTTGTATGGGATTGGACTACATACGGTGGTAATTTCATCAATAGGAGTGAGGTGATTACTGCAATAAAACTAAATGCATTGAGGCCAAAACAAACTACTTCACCCAGATTTTCAATTGCAATCCCTGCAATGGCAGGCCCCAGTAGCTTGGATAAGTTGACCATAGATGAATTTAAAGCCACTGCATTGGACAGGTCTTTCTTGTCATCTACCATGTCATAAACCAGTGACTGGCGTGCTGGCATATCAAATCCATTGACGATACCCAGTATAACACTGAGAGATATGATTTCCCATACTGCATACTTCTGAAAATATACGACAAGAGTAAGCAGTATAGCTTGTATCATAGACAGAACCTGTGTAAGCAGCAGTACCCGATAGCGATTGTAACGATCTGAAACAACACCACCAATCGTAGAAAAAACAGCAGAAGGAAACAGCGTTGCAAACACACTGACCCCCAACATAAACTTTGACTGAGTTTGTGAGTAAACTATCCAACTGACGGCTGTCTTCTGCATCCATGTACCTAAAAGCGAAATAGATTGTCCTGTAAAATAAAGCCGGTAATTACGACTTCTGAAAGCATTAAAAGTACTTACGTTCATAGTTTATTAGTAGCTGGTTTGATTATTTATATAGATAATAATTAGTCATATTCCAGTAGTTTTTTCAAGGGGCCCAGTGCTTGGCGTAAAACTTCCTGTTCTTCGGAAGTACAGGTCGCTTGTAGTGCATGACTTAACCATTCATCTCTCTCATTTCGGCTGGCATTTAATAATGCTAGTCCTCCTTCTGATAGCGTTATGGTAATCTTCCTTTTGTCTGTTTCTGATGGAGTGCGGGTAATATAGCCCAGATCCGATAAATGATTCAGGATCTGTGACATTGACTGGGTAGTAACCTTTTCTATACGAGCGATTTCACTGGGCAATAATTCTTTATGTTCATCAAGTAACCGTATCACTGATCGTTCGGTAAGCGATAAGGTATCACGGCTAGGTGATTTGCTCCGTAACTTTTTCATAAGCCGGGTTACAACAGTTCGTAACTCGGTGGGGAGAGAACTCCCTTGTTGGGAAGAGACTAACGTAGGCATAGTAATAAAGTAAACTTGTTAAGTTACTTTACAAATTTAATGCCTGAACTCAATGAATTCAGGAAGATTTTTATAGTTTAGAAAAAGAGGTTGTTTAGGATAATTTATAAAAAAGCTCAATGAGCAGATTTTGTAGCGAGCCTCACTTTCCCACCATTCAGGTTGGCGTTATCAACAACCTGAATGATGGGAAAGTGGTCGTTGGTGATAACACCAACGATGGGAAAAGTGGCAGTACATGTATTTTTAGTTCTTATAGAACTCTATAATTATCTGCCTTTGCAACCTTATACAATTATCCTAAACAACTTCAAAGATAAACACTACAAGATAAATGGATTGGGAAGATTGATTTTAGAGAAAGAAAATAAAAAAGGGTTGTAAGTTTTTACTTACAACCCAATATTGAAATCTGCCTGCATCACAAGCTTGCCTTCTGTTTCTTCTTCTGATCCTGGAATCCTCAGACCTTTAATCTTGCCCGTTTTTCCTTTTGATAACAGGTCGTAGATATGTTTATCAGTTAGCTTCTTGCCTAACACTTCAAACGGTATCTTAAATCCACATACTTTAAAGTTCCCACATCCATAGGCACTATTACCCTTTTTCAGCAGATGCTCCTTGCATTTAGGGCATGTCAGGGCTTCAATGTTAATCTCTTCTTTGGGTTCTTTCGGCTTTTTAGGTTTGGCTTCTTTTTTTGCTGATTCTTCTTCCTCCACGAGAGCAGGTGTCGGAGTCGCCGCAATAGCAATCTGCCGGTACGCATTCCGTTTTACTTCATTGGTAAGGTCAATTACCATTTGGATCAACTCTGTTTTAAACGTTTCCAGTTCATAGTCTCCTTTCTCAATCTGACGCAGTTTTTTTTCCCATGTTCCTGTGAGCTCTGCACTTTTGAGAAGTTCGTTTTGAATTGTATCAATCAGGTCTATTCCCATCTGAGTTGCCAGCAGGGTTTTCTTTTTCTTCTCAACATAATTCCGTTTTATCAGTGTTTCAATAATGTTTGCCCGTGTAGAAGGTCGACCAATGCCGTTTTCTTTCAGAAGGTCACGCATTTCTTCGTTTTCTACCTGTTTTCCTGCTGTTTCCATTCCCCGAAGTAAGGTAGCTTCTGTATAGGGTTTGGGTGGTGATGTCTTTCCCTGGTGAATTCTGGGTGTATGTGGACCCGACTCCCCAACAGTAAATACAGGCATTACACGTTCTTCCTCCTCCTTTTTTTCATCTTTATCCTCTTCTTTCTTTTCTTCGTCTGTTTTCTTTGCTTTGGCTTCGTTTGCATATACCTCTCGCCAACCTGGTTCCAGAATTTGCTTACCAGTTGCTTTGAATTCCACTTTACCCACCACACCCAATACGGTAGTGTTCGAGATTTTACATTCTGGATAGAATACAGCAATAAATCGACGAGCTATCAGATCATACACGCGTTTCTCATCTGGGATCAACCCAGTAGGAAGCACATCTGTAGGAATGATAGCATGGTGGTCACTTACTTTGTTGTTATCAAATACAGTTTTAAGCTTAGGGATTGGACTGAGTAACAAGGGTGCTACAAGTGCCTGATAATATTGCATGCTGCGTAAAATACCTTCTACTTTGGGATGCAGATCTTCAGACAGATAGGTGGTATCTACCCGTGGGTAGGTAACAAATTTCTTCTCATACAGATTTTGAACGTGTTTGAGCGTAATCTCTGCAGAGAAACCATATTTCTTGTTAGCTTCCACCTGAAGGGCTGTAAGGTCAAATAAACGTGGATTGCCTTCCTTACCTTCTTTTTTCTCAAAAGATGTGACTGTAAAAATGGGATTAGCCAATAGGTATTCGAGGCCTTTCTGTGCCCTTTCCTGATTGTAGATACGTTCAATGGTAGCTGTAAATTCTACTTCACGATACAGCGTTTTCAGTTCCCAGTAATCAGCTGACTTAAAGGCATTGATCTCTTTTTGTCTCTGAACCAGCATGGCAAGGGTAGGAGTTTGTACCCGCCCTATAGATAAAACAGCTTTGCCATTACCGAACTTTGTTGTAAACAGGCGTGTCGCATTAATACCTAGTAGCCAGTCTCCAATAGCACGGGCACTACCGGCAGCATACAAATTGTCAAACTGACTGCTATCTTTCAGATTGGCAAAGCCATCTTTAATAGCTTGTTCTGTCAGAGATGATATCCACAGTCGTTTGACAGGGGCTTTGCATTTGGCTTTGTGTAGTACCCAGCGTTGTATCAGTTCTCCTTCCTGTCCGGCGTCACCACAGTTAATGACTTGTTCACAGTCCTTGAGAAGAGTTTCAATAACACCAAACTGTTTTTGAACTCCTGAATTATCAATGAGTTTAATTCCAAAATTGGATGGGATCATAGGCAGAGCTGACAGACGCCATGATTTCCATTCAGGGGTATAATCCTGGGGTTCTTTTAAGGTGCAGAAGTGTCCAAACGTCCAGGTTACCTGGTAGCCGTTGCCTTCATAGTATCCGTCTTTGCGTTGCTTGGCTCCTATAACTTCTGCAATATCTTTTGCTACACTGGGTTTTTCTGCAATGCAAACTTTCATTCAATCAATGTGGTTTTTCAAACACACAAAGGTCGCATTTTTTCAGGAAAAGGGGAAGTGGTGACTGAAATTAATCGATAGTATGAATAAATTTATTTGAGTTATGTTTAAACATAGTTTACCAAATATCTCTAACTGAAAGCTAGGGATATTTGGTTTTAGTTGGCTTAATCTGGAAGGGCAAACCCTGTTTGTACCCATTCAAATCCTTTTCCTTTTTTACGTACATGCCCTAATCCTGGCCAGGGTAAATGATAGGAAAACACCTGTTGTCGGCTCCTAGCAAGTTCTTCCAGTATGTTTTTACGGGTGGTTGCTGCAAGTCCAAAATCTGTGTCTCCATCAAATCCCCATTCCGGATGAGCAAATACCAGTACAGGAGAGTGTACCAGATCTGCTACATGTACAAGTTCTTGCCCCTCTGAAGATACTGTAGTAATTGTATGACCAGGGGTATGTCCAGGAGCAATTTTTAAAGTAAGGCAATCCAGTATTCGTGAACCATCTTCAAAAAGATGCAAATGAGGCTTTATTTTATCCAAAGTTTGTTTAGTCGTTTTTACAACCATAGTTTTCAATGCCTCATCTTTCATTTTACTTTTTGAGAAGTCAGGACTTGGAGATTGCCAGAATTCATATTCCAGTCGTGATAAATGGATGTTGGCTGATGGAAATGTTAGTTCGCCATTTTTACCCAACAGACCTCCCATATGGTCCGGATGACCGTGTGTAATGACAATATCTGTAATCTGACTGGGTTGAATACCTGTCTTAGGCAGATTTCGCAGTAACCATCCGGAAGAATCTCCCAAGATAGTACCACAGCCTGTATCCAGTAAAATAATCTTATCTACAGACTTGATAATCAAAATATTCACACCTAAATCAACACTATCTGGTAGGAAGTTTTCATCCAGTACCTGTTTTACCTGATTGGCTGGTACATCAGGGGCAAAGCTTGGCTGTACTTTCTTAAACAGAATATGTCCGTCTGTAACAACAAACAGTTCCAGTTTACCTAATGTAAAAGTATGAATACCATTGTTAACAGGTTGAGTAGCTCGTCTGATACCTGAGAATACAGATGATACGGGTAAGGTTGCATATAACCCCATCAAGAGTCCTTTTTTGAGAATCGTTCTTCGGTTCATGTTCTTTTTGAGTCAAAAGTATTTTCTTTGTATCCATTCGTCAAGTATGCACTTTTTGGGTACCTACATACTAATTGTATACTATTGTTGAAAATCAGAATGATATTTTTTTGATTAATTATGAAAGATTCCAAACGAGAGAGTATTTGTTCCGTTGATTATGGATTTCAACGCATTGGGGGTAAGTACAAGTGCCGGTTGATCTGGTATATTCATACACATGGAATTGTACGGTATGGTGTTTTGCGACGAATGGTAAAAGGCATTACACCTAAAATGCTGACACAGACATTACGAGAACTCGAGGAAGATAAACTGGTAATTCGGACAGTCTATCATGAAGTTCCACCTAAAGTAGAATATTCATTAACACCAATAGCAGAAGAACTCATTCCATTTATCCAGCATGTAAAAGAATGGGCTGACAGACGTTTAGAAGAATTAGATAAAGATATTGAGCCTATCAGCTGTGACTAAGAAGCAGGAGAGAGGATTGTAAGAGGATAGTACTGATACTAGGGTATCAATACTATCTTTCCTATACTCTGTCTGCTCTCCAGAAACTCATGGGCTTTTTTACCTTCAGAGAGTTTAAAAAGTGTGGGTGGGGAGATTTGCACATGTTTATTTTGTAACCATGCAAACAACTGCTTGGCTCTTCGAAGGCGTTCTTCTTTAGTAGTCAGATAGTTCCATAAATCTCCACCAATAATGGTCTGAGATTTCGCGATGATGTTTAATGGATTTCCTATTTCCAGTTTGCCACCTGCCAATCCAAAAAGCACTACTTTTCCCAATATGCGTGTCACCTGAAGGCTATCATCCAGGGTGGTTCCTATACTGTCATATACTACGTCCACACCTTGTGGAAATAGGTTCAATATTTTGGTCTTCCAGTTTTCTGAGTATAGAAAAGCTTCATCTGCACCCAATGAAAGCGAAATCTCTCGTTTGTTTTCTGATGAGGTCATTCCAATAACATTGGCACCTTGTAGTTTACAAGCCTGGAGTAACCATTGACCAACTCCACCCGCAGAGGCATGAATCAAAACGGTTTCGCCTGCTTTTATCAGATGGCTATCAGAGGTCAAATACTGAGCCGTGAGTCCTTGCAACATACTTGCTGCTGCTGTTTCGAAACTTACATCTTCTGGTAGAGGAATAATATGATCTACAGGGACAGCTACTAGCTCGGCATTGGCAAATGGAACATCAGCAAAGGCAACTCTGTCACCTGTCTTATAGTCAGGATGGTTATTGGCATCTACTATGATTCCTGCCCCTTCATATCCATTGATATAGGGGGCTTGGCCTCTTAGTGGATATGTTCCATTCCGACGCATCAGATCAGCAAAGTTCAGCCCGATGGCTTTCATTTCGACCAATACCTCATTGAATTTCGGACTGGGATTTGTAACTTCCTGATATACGAGAACATCAGGATTACCAAAAGTTGATAAAGTTAACGCTTTCATTATAACACATTCAAATGCTGATGTTTAATTCATCAGCCAGATTATTAAAAAAGAATAGAAAAGGAGTTGTTCTGTTGTATAGAGTGTATGGCTACTTCTGCTCGCTTATGTACATACATTGTGGTAAAAGGCCCCATACTAATGCGTTTCACGCCTAGTTTTTGCAAATCTTCAAAGCTGGGTAGCGTTGGCATACACATCACATTAACAGGAAGTGTAGTAGCTTTTACTACTTCTGAGATATCATTTGATTGTGTAATACAGGGAACAAAAATTCCATTAGCTCCTGCTTCTTCATAACATTTTAATCGGGAAAGTGTTTCCTTTAGAGCTGTTTCCATACCCAGGAGAAAACCATCTGTACGAATATTGAGGAATACTTTCATATTATTCCGGTTCAGATGATTGGCAATTGTGGAAAGAGTTTTTTGAAACTCATCAATGGATTGCAATTGACGGGTAGTCCCTGGAATGGAATCTTCCAGATTTATACCGGCTACGCCAATAGCATGGAGTTTGGTTATATTTTCAATGATACCATCAATCGTTCTACTATATCCACCTTCCAGATCAACAGAAAAAGGGATTTTAACTAACTCTGTGACTCTTTTTGCTATCAGGAAAAGTGTTTCAAATGGAATGTTTTCTCCATCTTCATAGCCAAATGTTTTAGCTATTGCCTGACTGGAATAGCTTTATATCCATTTGCTTCAAAGAGTAGTGCACTATGTACATCCCATATATTTCATAAAAGAAGAGGTGTAGAATTTTGATGTAGTTGTGAAAATGTGTCAAATGAGTTCATAAAAAACAGGTCTTTATTTTGAATTGATTTTTACAAAACTACAGTGGCTTGTATGCATAGAATTGTACAAATCGGAACTCCTGGTTTTTTCACTACATAGTACAGTCTATAATATAGTTTCTTAATTCAATAAGCTGTTTGGAAAATGACATCCAACAATGAGTTGGTTCCAGTTGCATCACCTGGTAGCTGCCAGATCATAATGCCAGAAGCTTTTTGTTTGGCTAGCTTTGTTTTCCGTTTTATTGTGTTTCGGCCATTGTAATAGATAGTTCTCTCATCCGGCATTTTCCACTCATCTTTTGTGTCTGATCCCGAAAAAGATGATTGAATTTCGCTATAGTTCATACTGATAGCAGTCATACCTTCACCGTATCCATAGCCATAAAATGGAACTCCCAATGTCATTTTTTCTTTGGCTATTCCTCTGGTTTTTCCAAAATAACTCAGATCTTCTTCTGCATGGGCATAGGTCGAATGAGGACCTGGTTTGTCCGGACTCCACGGTCCAGTACGATCATAACTCATTATGTTGACAAAATCGTATTGGGCTAGTGCTTTGTCTGTTAGTTGGTCTTTGTAATAGATTGCAATGGCAGCAGTAATGAGTTTGTTGTGTTTTCGTAAGGCAGTGGCCAGTTCTACTACAAATGGCTCATAGTTTTCGTCGATATCTGCTCCTTCCAGATCTACATCAATACCATCCAGTTGATAGGTAAGTGTCAAAGACACTAGTTTCTGAATAAGTAGACTTCTGTTAAGGGTAGCTAGCAGATGACGGTATTGAAGATGTCTGCTACCTCCTCCAATAGAAAATAATACTTTAACCTGTTTGGAATGGGCTTCATCAACAAAAGAGGACACTCCGGAAAAATCTTGAGTAAAGTTTCCCAGTGAATCCGGATTGATAAACCATAGGTTGATATGGGTTAATTTTTCGAAAGGTACCTGGAGGTTCAATTTTCCTGATGTATCTGTTTTATAGGTGGCTTGTAAGGGATAGTACCCAATGATTTTAAAGGCTGAATTGGATATTTTTTTTGAATTTTGAGCCAGTGAAACAACGTAAGTAAATAAAAGGAATACAAGGAATGATACTGTCAGCAGGCGAGGATATTTCATGTATTGTTTAGCAGATAATAATAGTTGAATAAGATAAGAGATATAAAGTTAAAATATGTTGTGATAATTGTGGCATCCTTGACAGGAAGATGTTTCTAGTTAGTCTGTTCATCTTTTGGTTTAACAGATAAGGTTTATGATTTTTTATATATTTGGCACTTGCTGATTTTAACAGTGAACGTGAACTATACATAGCTATATTAAAACAAATACATGAGTTTTCTGAATAATATTATTGATGCACAAAACGAAGTAACACAACAGTATGTTGACTTTTGGGATTGGTTTAAAAAACATGCAAAAACTTTTTTTTATGTTGTGAAACAACGGGAAAATATTGAAACAGATTTCTTTGAAAAACTTTCTGAACAACTAAATGTCTTTAATGAAAGTCTTTATTTTGTCGTTGGAATGCCTGATGAGGATACTGTCGAACTGATATTTACAGCAGATGGAATAATTAAGAATATCGTTTTTGTAGAGGAGCTAGTACAAGCTGCCCCTTCTATAAAAGGATGGATTTTCACTGCCCTTAAATCAGCGACTGATACTTCAAAAATTAATATCAAAATGGAAGGATTTGATTTTAATGAAGAAAATATCGGGTTTTATGCCAATGAGCACCCTGAGTTTCCAGATGAAATTGATATTACTGTTGTTTATCCTGATTTCGCTGAAGAAGATCGGCAGATGGTGGTTAACGGGATCTACATCTTTCTGGATAATGTGTTGGGTGAGTTAAACTTCGCCTGTATTATCGATCAGATAGATATTGTGAGAAAACAAGAATCTGAGCAGGAGATTGTCCCAATTTCCAAACTGAAAAGTTTTTTGATCTGGAGAGAAAAAGAATTTGTTGAGAGATATGAAGGGGTAAGACGTAATACAGATAAAGACAATTATAGCATGTTGCAGGCTAAACTTGAAAATGGTAATATGCTATTGGCTGCTATCAATACCGACTTGTTGAAATGGGATAGAAAGGCCTCTCATCCATGGATTATGAATGTGGAGATTAAATATGATGGCTCAGAACTTAATGGAATGCCGGATGAGGATGCTTATACACTAATGGAAGAGATTGAGGAAAATATTACAACCGAACTAAAAGATTCTGAGGGATACCTGAATATCGGCAGACAAACAGCCGAAGGGACACGAAATATTTATTTTGCCTGCAAGGACTTCAGAAAGCCATCAAAAGTGTTAGGTGCTATCGAACGACTATATGTTGATCAGACAGAGATTAGTTATGAGATTTACAAGGATAAATATTGGCAGTCATTTGAGCATTTTGTCAAACCCTGAGATGTACTCTGTAGAAAGAAAATATGTCGGCATTGTTTTTTTAGTATTCTAAGTGCCACATTACTGTGGCAGAATTTTGATCTCATACTTGTGTATAGAAACCCTGTGTTTACTGAACACAGGGTTTTTGTTTGTATCTATATTTCATCCAGTGTGAATGGTAGTTTGCGGATACGTTTGCCTGTCAGATCAAAGATGGCATTGCATAGGGCGGGAGCTAATGGAGGAAGGCCTGGTTCTCCAACACCCCCGGGTTTCTCATTATTTTCCATGATATGTACTTCTATATCTGGAATATCGAGCATACGAGGCATCAGATAGGTATCAAAGTTTTTCTCTACAGTCATTCCATACTGAAAGTGAATTGCATGAAATATAGCAGCTCCCAGACCCATAACAATACCACCTTCCACCTGTGCCTTAATGATATCCGGATTTACATACCATCCACAATCCATTAACGCGATTACTTTATCAATTTGTAGCTTTTTATCCGCATTTCGCGACACAATGACAATATGGGCAGCTATACTGCCAAAACATTCTGTAATGGCTACTCCCCAACCTTTATTCTTACGAGATTTCCAACCACTGACTGCTTCCAGTTTATCTATAAAGTTTTGGTAACGAGTTTCCTGAAGATGACTTCTCCGAAAATCCATCGGGTCTTGTTTAGCCTTGTATGCCAGTTCATCTATAAAGCTTTCGCAGGCAAAGCCATTCGTAGAAGCATCTACCGAACGCCACCACATGACAGGCATTGGTACCCGATTTCCTACACCTGCAAAGCTATAATGTGGAATTGATTTATAATAAGGATGCAACAACCCTTCGATCCTTCCCTTGTTGTATTCTGCCGGTTCCGGATCAGCATAAGGTGTTGCACTCCATTCCTGTCCAATCCACTGTGTAGAAGTAATGGTTTGGAATGCCATAATTTTTCCTTTTTTATCCAAGCCCCCTCGACAACTGAAAAATGCGCCTGGACGAAACGGTCCTGCTATCATATCGTCTTCCCGTGTCCATACTACCTGTACAGGTGCATTGAGCTCTTTTGATAACAAAGCGGCTTCATGAGGATAATCTGTAAATGCTTTTCGGCCAAAGCCACCACCCAGAAACGTCATGTGAACAGTCACATTTTCAATAGGTATGTTCATTCGCTGACTAAGATCTGCCTGTGTCCAGTTGGCTTCCTGCAAAGGGCCCCATACATCTATCCGGTTATCATGTACATGTACAGTACAGTTGAGCGGCTCCATGCAACTATGCGCCTGATAGGGTGTTTCATATTCTACTGACAATGTATCGGAAGCTTGTTTGACTGCTTTTTCAAACTGGGATGATGGAGCAGGTTTTTTGAGATTGTGACGCATTTGTTCATCCATTTGAGTGGTACTTACATGATCAAAACCTGTGTCATCCCATTCTACTCGCAGTACTTTGCGTCCCTGCATAGCAGCCCAAATTGAATTGGCAACTACGGCTACTCCTTCATATAAACTACCAAAAACAGCCCGTTGTACTTTGCAAACATGTTTTACTCCTGAAATTTTTCGGGCCTCTGTATCATCAAAACTTTTTACTTTCCCCCGAAACCGTGGATTGCGTTCAACGACAGCATAGAGCAGGCCTGGTAACTTTTTATCCAAACCAAAAACTGCTGTACCATTGACTTTAGAAGGAATATCTTTACGGGAAAGAGGTTTACCAATAATGGTATAGTCTTTTCGTTCTTTCAGAATTATATTGGAGGGAGGTTTTATTTTTGCAGCTTCTTCTACTAGTGAACCATAACCTGCTTTTTGGTTAGTCGGCTGGTGGTATACATATCCATTTTTAGCAGAACATTCGGTTACTGGCACATTCCATTTCTTTGCCGCAGCCATAACAAGCATTTGTCGTGCTGTAGCTCCCATCTGTAATAGTTGTTGATACCATCCTCTTACCGAGAAGCTTCCTTCCTGTGGTTGAGGGCCATACTTTTTAGGATTGGCTGAGGCTGATACTACAGTGATCTGATCCATACTTACCTCCAGTTCTTCTGCGAGGATTTGCGGAATAGTTTGCTGAGTACCTTGTCCCATCTCTGACCGATGGTTCATCAGCTTTATGACCCCATTTGTATCTATTGATATCCAGGCTACCAACTCAACTACTGAACTGGCGGTTTGTGAGTTTATCACTTTTACTGTGTGATCACAGCCTGAAGTGTAGTAGCCCAGTGTTAATGAAAGCGTTGAGAACCCTGATAAACGGATAAAATCTCTACGGGAAAGGGATTCTTTCTGATTTTTCATTCTGTAGGTAGTTTTTTGGCAAGACTAGCTGCTTTTTTGATAGCTTTGCGTATGCGTGTATAAGTACCACACCTACAAATGTGCCCCTGCATAGCCAGATTGATGTCCTGATCTGTAGGATTAGGGTTGTCTTTGAGAAATGCTGCTGCTGTCATGATTTGGCCACTTTGGCAATAACCACACTGAGGAACTTGCTCTTCAATCCATGCTTGTTGTACAGGATGGGAATTATCAAAAGATAAGCCTTCAATAGTAGTTACTGGCTGATTTGCTACTGCCGATACCGGAATGGAACAAGCTCGAACAGGAGTTCCATTCAAATGGACTGTACAGGCTCCGCATTGTGCTATACCACACCCAAACTTTGTTCCAGTCAAACCTACTAGATCTCGAATTACCCATAGAAGTGGCATTGCTTCCTCAGCCTCAACTGTATAACTTTTTTGATTAATCAAAAGTGTGTAAGAAGGCATAGTAGATAGTTATAAAAAGAATTTCTGAAAGTTGGATATAGTTTAATTAGCAGGTTCAAACACAAGATGACGCTCAAAAAATGGTAAGAGGCGCGAATAAAAGCGACCGTTTTCTGTCCAGGTTTTGTCCCAGGGATCACCCCGATATTCTTCTGCTTCGTGTTCTATGCCCAGATCTTCCAGCTTTCTGCTGAAGTCCTGGTTGGAGTATACATGTGCCTGAGTAGGATCGAATCGCCCCCAGTCAAACGCAATACCTCGCATTGAACGCAGGTTAGATGCAGATTCCTCAAGGGTAGCATCCAGTAAAAAGCCATCTTTTGTTTTCTTTGTGTTTGCTGTATGTAGTTTGGGTTCACCTTTTTCTGCTTCCATAAAGTAATCACAATAAAAGGGGGGACGATTAGGATTGGGCAAAAATGCCTGGCTAATGGTTATAAAGAGTTTTGAACGACCATCACCACCAAGCTCATCGACTGTTTTACACTGATATAACTTTTTCCAGTCCACCTGTACATAAGACCACGGAATCTGTCCTGATCCGGTTGCAACTGGATGTAATGCATATACCACGCTGAAAAGATCTGCATGTACCATTGCCAGTTTTAGTGCGCCCCGACCGCCCATAAAATCTCCTGCTAAGCCCCGGCTATTCCGATGTGGAAGCGTTCTGAACCGTTTGTCAATAAAGGGAACCAGTTCTTTGGTTATAAAATCCAGCCAACGGCCGGAAATAGGGGAGTTTTCATAAATACTTCCGGTGGTGGGTGTACTAAAGTCAGCAGCTACAAAAATAAAGTCCTGAATCATTCCACTGGTTATGCCACGATCAAGTAATTTAACCACATTACCATTCTCAAACATCTTTTCAACACTCCAGAAGATATTATGGAAGTAATAAATTACTGGATACGATTTTTTGGATGAAGCATAACCAGGGGGTAGATATACCTTGATAGTCCGGTTTGGATCTAGCCCAATTCGGTTTTCGAGAAGAATCACAGATGGAAGTTTTTCGGTTATCAGATTTCCTTGTTTCACTTCTGGAATCTGCAAAGAGGTGGTTTTAGCTTTTGATTGGGCAAGCCCACTGCTAATCAAATCTGTAAAGACTAATAACAAACATAAAAATTTCAGATGTGCCATGATATGGAGGATTAGATTGGAAAAAATCTTTGATGCGGCAATACTGATTATTCAGGGTATAATCAAACCTGATTTACTATATGCTGGTGCTGAATTGAAAGTACAAAGGAAAATAATCCGAAAAATAGAGGATTGACCACTTACGTGTGTGGGTATACCAAAGACTGTATTTTATTGATTAGTAGAAATTGGGATTACCAGCTTTATGATAATTTGAAAGCCACAGGAATTAGAGCATTAGATAATGAATCCTGCAAAGTGAGTATAGTAGAAGTAAACCTCTGCTATACTCACTATATCAGAAATACTGATAAGCAGGAGTAAATGGTGATGTTTGGTAGTAGATATTTTTGAATTAGGGAGGTCGACTTAGTTTGTGCCAATATAGTGGTCAAAATCCAAACCTTCCAGATAGGATATCTTCCAGACCGTATTTTCTTTCTTAGCTTGTACCTTGTAATAGAAATCATTTCCCCAGGTCCATTGAAATGATACCTGATCAGAAGAATGTTTTAGGTTAGTAATAACCAATTTCTTCCAGTACTCATCTGGATTATCCTGACAATTGCACCAGGCATTTACATCTGTTGAATAAGGAGACATATCGTCTTTAAGCCATTCTACTTTTCCTTGTTTCAGATCCTGGTCTATACGTGAGGCTATATTCTGGTAGTTTTTTAGGAAATCGTTTGAAAAGAATCCTGTTTGCTCCAGTGTTTTTATTCGTTTGTTCTGTGCATTCCAGTCGATACCGGAATAAATCGAGTCAGATGTGGTCTTCGTCATAGGAGTGAAATCTTCAGCGATACCTTCTTTTTCATACCACTCATAGGTCTTTCTGATAAGGGCTGTTAACTCAATACTATCTGTAGCAGTAGCTGTTGACTGATTTACAGATTGGTGTTCTTCAGAGTGTTCAGATTGATTACAACTACTAAAAACGAATAGGACGGAGATAAATGTTGCTAAATACAGACAGAGTTTCATTGGCAAAACAGGTTAAGTTTTGCAAGTACGGAATAGAAGTTGAAATGTAGGTAATCAGAGGTTGGAATTTTTTTCAATAGATAGCCAACTCAGATAGAGATGTAAAAACAAAGCCTTAGTTTAATAGTATATTGGACTAAGGCTTTGTTTTACGAATTGACAAAGGTTATTTAAACCTGGACTACTAAATAAGAGTTAACAGAGATCTGGTTATTTTGCTATCGTACTTATTTGGTCTCTGGAGACTCTATCTCGATTTCTACACGTCTGTTTTTTCTTCTGTTTTGATCAGACGTGTTAGGAACTAATGGCTGACTTTCTCCTGCAGAATCGACATCCATTCTGTTTCTGCCAACACCTTTTTGTGCAAGGTAATTAGCTACTAGGGTAGCACGTTTTTTTCCTACACGAAGATTTACTTCTTCTGTACCCAGATCACAGGTATGTCCCACAATAGAAACGCGTAGTTCCGGATGGGCTAGCAGAATCGCTGCCACACTATCCAAATGAGATTTCATACTTTCAGGAATCTCAGTTTGACCCAATTTGTCAAATTCCATAGGTTCTTCTACAACCTGCTTTTCTTTATTAGTTATGGTCTTTTGAGAAGTTGAAGTAGTACTGGTGGGCTGATTCTGCCTTGTTTCAACTTGTTGTTCTGTAGTTTCAGCTCTTTTAACTTCTTCTTGTGTCGTCTTCTTTGGTTCAGATGCCGGAACATCTGTAGTCACAGCTTGTGGCTTATCGGCTTCTGTATCTGCATCTTTGGATTTACGTTTACCAAAGGTCAAACGAACCTGTATCCCAAAACCTGTTAGTTTTGGATTGCTTGCATACCCAGTACTCAACACACTGAATGTTTTTATCGCGTTTACGTTGGTTGATTCGTAGGAAACTAATGGCTGGTTATGTCCTCCTTTTCTCATATTGGTAAGACCATAATCCACATAGATTCCAGTATACAAACGCAATACAGGAGAAAGTCTGAAACTAAGTCCGGTAGCAGCACTCAGTGTGGCCGTAGGTTTCAGGGATGTTTTGGTTGCACTTTGCCAGTTATTTACAGATCCAAATCCATGTTGTGGCAGATCGTGAACTTCTACATTAAAATCCGGATAATATCCGGTAGTAGTTATTTGTGCAGACTTTGTTTTAATAGTTACATTAAATGGAAATATAATACGTGTACCTGCATCGATATACCATTGCGTTTTCTCTCCATCTGTATGATATTGTAACATAACAGGTATACCTACAGCCCAGAAACGTTGATTCTCTTTGTATCCTATTGTACTGACATTGTATTGAAAGGCAGATCCTTCAGTATCCACCTGATAGGAAGAAAATACAGCACCCTCTCGTAAGGTTACTTTCGTAGAGTAATAACTACCTGAAATCCCTGTTAGCAGTCCCCACTTTGTTGCTAGCGGAAAAGTATAATTTACACCTAATGAGCCCCCCGGCTGTAAGCGGACCTGACTGTTTGGCAACGTATACTTCAAACCTTGCCACCCACCATTTAATTCTACTCCAAATTCCTGTGCACTGGCAGCAAAAGGGCTTGCCAGAAAAAATAACCAGGCTGATATCTTTATATATTTATATTTCATCGTTTTACTTTTTAGAGAATAGGAACTTTACTGATTTAGTTTACTATCACGTTTACAGTTGCTTTCTGGCCATCATTCAGTATCAGTGTAATGATGTAAATGCCACTTGCTAAAGGCATTGTTACCTGATTTTCCTGTTTTATAGAGGTTATCTGCTGAGCTACATTCCCTACAAGATTCGTGATAGTCAGTTTGGCTCCCTGTAACGCTGCATCTGTATAGTTGCAGGTAATGGTAACAGTTTCTCCTGGCCTGGATGGGTTTGGATAGACTTTAATACCACTCGCTACTGTACTGCTACCTGTTAAAACTAGGGCACAAGATTGTACTGTATTTCCATTTTTATCGGTGGCAAGCACATAGTAAGATCCATTCAGCGCAGATGTTTCACTATAGAAGTCTTCTGTTGCTCCCGACACTGCTGACCCGTTTTTATACCACTGCCATGAAACATAGTTTCCACCTGTATTATCAAAGAAGATTACATCATTCCAGTGTTGTCGTACCCGACCAAATAATTGGTAAGTAAAGGTATTTTCTATAGCCGTTGCCGGAAAATGGTTTGCATCACCAGGCTGAGTAGCAGTAATTATAGTAGAACCTTCATGTACAGGTGTCAGTATATCACCATTGCTAGTGGCAATAGTGGTATTAGTTACTATATAGTTTACAGGTAATCCACTGTTTGTAGTGGCTGTTAGCCGCATTGGAGCAGCTGAACCATCACAACCTACTGTTAGATCTTGTTGCCAGCTGATAAATTGTGGTGCTTTTGTGATAGTCAATACATTTCCAGTATAGGTAATGATGTAATTAGCTCCTGCACTGAGTGTATTCTGATTGATTGCATAGCTACCTGCATTTTCTCCTAGATCTCTGTTAAGGCTACCTGAGAGTACACTGTTGTTGTCCCCATTTTTAAATCCAGAAGTTATATAGGTGAGAGCCGGATCTGCAGTTCCATATACTTTGCTTTGTTCAACAGCTGTAATTAGCAGAGACGCCTGTGTAATAGTTAATGTATTATTTGTGAGTGAGATACTATAGTTAGTTCCAGCGGAAAGGTTGCCTTGTGTTAGTGTATATGTGCCAACGTTTTCTCCTGTTACACGTGACAATGTACCTGTAAGAATCGTAGCATCATCCCCACCAACAAATCCACTGGGAATATAGGTAAATAAAGGATCAACTTCCCCATATACTTTGGTCTGAACATCAGCTACAACCTGAAGTATGGCTTTGGTTATAGTTAAGGTGTTGGAAGTATAGGCAATAGTATAATTATTATTAGTTACATTCAGCGTATTTTGATTGATTGTATAACTTCCTGCATTTTCGCCAGCATCGCGGCTTAGTGATCCTGTAAGAATACTGCTATTGTCACTACCAACAAATCCGGAAGCTATATAGGTTAGTGTAGGATCAGATGTGCCATATACTTTGCTCTGCGAATTGGCGACAATAGTCACTGTTGCCTTTGTGATAGCCAGAGTCCCATTCTGATAAGTAATGTTGTAATTAGAAGACGTATAGCCATTGGGTGTAATATCATAGTTGCCTATCGTAATAGCTCCTTGTGAAGAACCTGTATAGAAAAGGCTACCAGAAAGATCTGTACTTGTATCCCCATTAACAAAACCACTGAATGCCACCCCATTGCCTCCCGTATAACCAGAACCGTTGTAGGTGCGTGTATCATTGTTTGCAGTAACGGTAAGTGGAGCCTTATTAATGGTTAGTGTAAATGTCACTTCCGGGGCTACATCATAGGTGTTATTTCCCTGTTGGCTACCTGTGATCGTTACAGTTCCTGCAGCTAGTATTCTTATTTTCCATTTGTTTCCATCTGTCGCATCCTGATAGGGGAGTGCTATACTGGTGTTACTGGAAGTATAGTCGACAACTAGTCCTGAAGTGGCTGTAGCACCTGGTTCAAAATCTACATCTCCATACGTTTTGATACTATTTGATGCACTAATTGTCTGTGCAATAGAACTTGTATTTTCATACGCTCCGATATCTATGAAGCTACCATCTGCAAAATGGGTAATCCGGCTATTGCCTGCAAGATCATTACTGGTCACATTTAATCCGGAATACAGACCATTCTTTCCTGCGTTTACCAGTGGGCTACCAATACTTACCTGATAGTTTCCTATTGCAAAAGGAGCTGTAGTAAAGGATGGCTCCAGGATAAATTGAGGATTAGTAGCACCATCCAGCATATGTGTACCAGAATTAGCAGTAATATCTTGAATTAAACTATATTCACTGGTAAGAGTACCTAGAGTAGTAACCCCAGAACTATTGCCATACACAACACTATTATAAATAGTCAAAGAAGAAGCATTATCTCCAAATAGAGTTCCTGCTGTGGTAGCATTATTACCAGCAATCGTGGAGTTGATCATAGAGACACTACTTCCAATCTCATATATGGCTCCACCTATACCCGTAGCATTATTTCCGGAAAATAGCACATCTCTGAAAGACCATGTTCCTTCACTAGCATAAATTCCACCACCATTTGTTCCGGAAGAGTTTCCTCTGAACTCCACCTTGTTTGCAGTAACACCTCCATTGTCACTACCATAAATAGCCCCACCAAACGAGGTAGCGTTATTGGAAATGAAACCAACATTAGTAAGGACAAGTGTTGAATTTGAAAAGTTATAGATAGCACCGCCTGAATCTGCGGTGTTATTTGTAAATGTAACAGATGTCAATGAGGGAGACGAGTCTGAATAGTTAGCCATACCTCCACCATTGGAGCTGCTGTTGCTGTCAATAACGACATTTGACAAAATAGGAGAGCTACTGAAAATGCAAAAAATACCTCCACCAAAATTGGATGCATTATTATTAGTAATAATTAGGTTACCTAATAGGGGAGAACCTACATCTGTCAGATACAAACCACCTCCCCCATTACAGTAAACATTTATATTGGAAACAGTAAGACTTATAGCATTATTTGCATTTCCGCCTGTGATAGTAAAACCATTTAATTCAGCATCACCCATAGTACTAACACCAAGAACAACGTGATAAGCATTGTCAGAGGCATCATTGGTTGTGCCAAGATCTCCACTTAGAATACTGGTATTTACTATATTGGTTAGATCACGGTTACTTACAGAGGTTTCGGTCCCTGCAAAGCCCCCATATATTTTTACATCTGCTGGAAGGCTAAATGTTTTGGCTCTATTGTCACCAGAAGCATCAGCGGTATATATGGGGTAATAGGTTCCCCCTGATACCCAGATTTGTTTTACAGTTCCAGCTGTAGTTGCATTCAATAGGGTGGCAGCCTGGATAGCATTCCCTAGTTCACCCATTGCATTGCTCCAACTGTCGCCAGTACCGGATGAACCTTTTTTAACATGCAAAATACCATTGGCATCAGGTGTCTGTGCCCATGTCACAGTAGTTAGGCTTAAAAAGGCAAGAAGACAACATATACGAAGTGTCGAGCTCCATAAGACAGATCGACCCTGTAAATAGAAAGATTGAATAAGTCGTTGGATAACAGATGGGTAGCTAAAAGACATAAGTAGAGTTTTTCTCATTAATCAGACCTGGAAAGTTTGTCGCAAATTATCTGACTGTTCAGCTAAAAAAAACGTAAAAATACCTATGATATAACTTTTACAGATTTAAGGAGAACAAAGGAGTAAAAATCTATTGTGCTTCTGATATAAAATCAGTATTGATTTGAATCTAAATGAAAGATGTGTCTTTGCCGGCTATGAGTAGTTTTGCTGGTATCACTCATAAATGGGTATAAAAGCCTTTTTTATGGATAAGTTATTTAAAATATGTAATAAATAAGAATGAAGTAAGCTCATAAATGGTAGGTTTCGGTATGAAGAAAAATATATAAACCTTGTGTGGAATTATTGATTGATTATATCAATAATGACGAATCTAAATACGACTTTTGAGTATATTCTTCTTAATATTACAACTTGTTGGATAATTGTAAATAACCATTACTGATTTAAAAATTCTGAACTCACTCTGATATACAATTGAAATTTTTAGAGATGATATTATTTTTACTATTTTGAATAATTAACATCATATTGACATATCGTTTACTAGAATGGGTAGGTATCAAAATATAGTTATCTGTTGCCACTAAACTCTACAGTTACTACATTACTATTTCTTCTCTTTAGCATTTTTGCTTCACTTAATGATAGATACTTTCAAATAAATTCCTTATACAATGTTCTCACACATAGGTAGAAAATTCATACTTTGCTTACTTTATGTTTTATTTTCAATTCATGTCTTCGGACAGTCTGATCATTTGCTTTGGTATAAACAACCGGCAGCGCATTTTGAAGAAAGTCTGGTACTTGGAAATGGCAGGGTAGGAGCTACTGTTTTTGGTGGTGTAACTACTGATAAGATTTACCTGAATGATGCTACATTATGGTCGGGAGAACCCATTCCTCCAAATAAAACCCCCGATGCTTACAAACACATTGCAGAGATTCGGCAAGCGCTTCAAAATGAAGATTATAGGCTTTCAGATCAGCTGCAACGGAAAGTCCAGGGTAAGTTTTCCGAATCTTTTTCTCCTCTGGGCACATTAACCATAAACTGGAAACATGATAACCAGTTTCATAACTATTCCCGTCAACTGGACATACAAACTGCTGTTGCCAAAACTGTCTATGATGTAGGGCAGACAAAGTTTACCCGTGAGTATTTGGTGTCTTATCCGGATAAAATCTTTGCTATAAAGCTAAAAAGCAGCCAGCCTGGAAAAATAAATTTCGACATTCAGTTCAGCAGCTTGCTTAAATACAAGCCAACAAGTAAAAATCAGATCTTACAGGTAGAAGGATATGCTCCTATCAAGGCAGAGCCAGGTTATCGGAATTTAAAAGATCCGATTCAATTTGTAGAGGGCAGAGGTACCCGTTTTTCGGTACTTGCAGGCTTGAAAACTGCTTCAGGCAAAGTTACCACCACAGATAGTACACTGGTTGTCCGAAATGCAACAGAAGTTGTTATCTATGTTTCTATCGCAACAAGCTTTAATGGCTTTGATAAGAATCCTTCCACAGAAGGCCTCAACAATCATGAGGTTGCTTTACAGCAACTTAATCAGGCAATGAAAAAGTCCTTTGCCCAAATCCAAAAAGACCATATTGCCGATTATCAACGTTTTTTTAACCGCGTTTCACTGGATCTGGGAGGTTCTACTATTTCTGAATTACCTACAGATGAACGATTGAAACGCTATGATACAGGTACAGAAGATAAAAAGTTAGAGGTTTTATATTTTCAGTATGGCCGATATCTGCTTATCAGTAGTTCTCGTACACCGGGTGTGCCGGCCAACCTCCAGGGTATATGGAATCCTTATATGCAGCCCCCTTGGAGCAGCAACTATACCACCAATATCAATGTACAGGAAAACTACTGGCTGGCAGAAAATACTAATCTCTCCGAAATGCATCAGCCTTTGATGGGTTTTATTAAAAATCTGGCAGTTACAGGAAAAATCACCGCTCAACAGTTCTATGGAGTAAAAGGTTGGTGTCTGGCACATAATTCGGATATCTGGGCGATGACTAATCCAGTAGGAGATTACGGACAGGGTGATCCGGGTTGGGCTAACTGGAATATGGGAGGTACCTGGATTGCTACTCATCTCTGGGAACATTATCAGTTTGGTAAGGACACGAATTTTCTTAAGAATGAGGCGTATCCATTGATGAAGGGGGCTGCTCAGTTTTGTCTTGACTGGCTGGTTTCGGATAAAAATGGAAAGCTGATTACTTCTCCTTCTACCTCTCCGGAGAATCTTTACCTTACCCCGGATGGGTATGCAGGGGCTACACTCTATGGTGGTACAGCTGATCTGGCTATGATTCGCGAATTATTTCAGCAAACGATTTCCGCCTCTGAGGAATTACATTCGGATGAGGAGTTTAGAAATAGTTTATCGAAGGCATTGTCTCAGTTATATCCCTATCAGATTGGTAAAAAAGGCAATCTACAGGAGTGGTATTACGATTGGGAAGATCAGGACCCTAAACATCGACATCAATCCCACCTGTTTGGACTTTTTCCCGGTCATCATATCAGTCCTTCTCTAACTCCTGAACTGGCTAAGGCTTGTCAGCGAAGTCTGGAAATCAAAGGAGATGAAACAACCGGATGGTCAAAAGGGTGGCGTATTAATCTTTGGGCTCGCCTAGGTGATGGAAACCATGCCTATCGAATGATTCGAGAATTGCTACATTACGTAGAGCCTGATGCCATACGCAGTCGTAGTTCCAATAAAGGAGGTACCTATCCTAATTTATTCGATGCACATCCTCCATTTCAGATTGATGGGAATTTTGGAGGTTCTGCTGCCTTTGCAGAAATGTTGCTTCAGTCCTCCAAAGATGAAATTCACCTTTTACCTGCTCTGCCTGATGCATGGAGTGCTGGATCTGTGGAAGGAATCTGTGCTAGAGGAGGTTTTGAAGTAGCTATTAGCTGGAAAGATAAACAACCTCAAACTGTAACCATTTTCTCTGGGAAAGGTGGTGCAACGACATTATTCTTTAAAAAACAAGCCAGAAGAGTTACTCTAAAGCCAGGTCAGAAGTTGGAGATAAACTGGTGATTGGTTGTTATAGAAAAATGAAAGTAAAAATAAGGTATTATAACTTGATTTTACAAAGAAGAGACTGGACTATTTTTTACAAAGTGTCCAGTCTCAACTAATACTTATTTTGAAAATGTTACTATTGTTTCATATTTAACCGTTTGTCCATCGGATGATTCAGTCATCAAGGTAGTTAATATCATTTTGCTAGCTGATATTTCTTTTAAGGTCGCAACTTCCTTATCATCTGCAGAGTATATAAAAGTCAATGTTTTGTCTCCATTTGATAACTCCCATTTGGCCGTTCCTGTATCTTTATTTCCCTCTGAATCAGTTGTAATTACTGTCACTGTTCCATCACTTTTAAATTCCCAGGTTTGAGTTCCTTCTGGTGTTTTTGTTTCATTACTCACCTCTTTTCCATCCACCGAATTGATAAACTGACGACTAACTGTTTTCCATATTCCAGTAGTAAGTTGTGCTTTTGTAGATACACTAGGCTCATCATCTTTTTTACAACCTGTAAAAACAATTGAAAACGCTACCAGTACCATTAAGAGCAAGAAATTGTAATTGTGCTTTTGCATAAAATAAAGTAATTGATTAATTGAGTTAAGTGTTGCAAAACTGAGAATTTTATATAATTCAGAAAAGTATGGAATGCTACCAGGATTACTTAAGTAATATTTATGGAAGTATATGTGGTTCGTGTGTTATATTATATTTTTAATGATGCCTATATTAGGGTTTATGTCAGTTTTTTGTGTGTTTTCTATTTGTAAGGTGTACTTTTTAGATGTTGTATAATGCGATTGTAATTCAAAGAATTAGAGCATTGAGGAGAATTTAGGCTCAAAACATATTTGTAAGGATTCAAAATATTTTTTTTCGATTGTTTTTATTTAAAGAAGAGGTTGTTTATTTTTAATTTGAATTATAAGTAGAATTTGTTCCCTGAAGATATTCTTTTTGTGTAGAATGATTGAATACTATACAGTAAATGTAGGCTGGGATAAGTAAAGAAACGAGTGGGAATCTTTTCAAAATTAATTAAAAAAATCTACTCGTAGATTTGAATTTTAAGAGGGATGGGGAGGTGTGTTAGAGACAAAAAGCTAAGAGATAAAGCTGCTATACTACTATTCTCATCTGAGGTCTAAATCGTTTATTGTTGAATGCAACCGAATTATTTAGTTACGTTTTTAAAACTATCTAATGAAAGCAGGAAGATATATATATATCTTCCTGTTCCTATACTAATTGTTATTTTGAAAATGTTGTTGTGTATTCGAATTTATAAGTTATGCCATTGGAAGAAGATGACTCTGATCCAGTTACTACTAACTTGTTAGATGAAATTTCTTTTATTATAACAACTTGTTTTTCATCATCAGAAAATGTAACAGTCAATGTTTTGTCTCCATTTGATAACTCCCATTTGGCCGTTTCTGTATCTTTATTTCCATCCGAATCAGTTGAAACCATTGTCACTGTTCCATCACTTTTGAATTCGTAAGTTTCAGTTCCTTCAGGAGTTTCTGTTTCTTTATCTGCTTCAACTCCATTGATAGAAGTAACATACTGGTAATTTACTACTTTCCATGTACCAGTAGTAAGTTGTGCTTTTGTAGATACACTAGGCTCATCATCTTTTTTACAACCTGTAAAAACAATTGAAAACGCTACCAGTACCATTAAGAGCAAGAAATTGTAATTGTGCTTTTGCATAAAATAAAGTAATTGATTAATTGAGTTAAGTGTTGCAAAACTGAGAATTTTATATAATTCAGAAAAGTATGGAACGCTACCAGGATTACTTAGGTAACATTTTTGCGGATATATAGTGTTTTTCTGTTATTTTAAATTGCTGAGAATATTTCTGTAAGCTGTGTTTTTTTCTCTTTTTTGTTTAGTTTCATCTGTACTTTGAATTTTTTAGATGTTTTTAACGTCTATTGATATACACAGGAGTCTGGAATTTTCGAGGAACTTATTATTAAAGGTTATCTGTAAACGAATGTTAAATGTAATTTTTAGAGAGAAGCTTAATATGAGTTGTAGCAAAATTACATTTAACTCTGTTTTTTAGATGTAAAAAGTATGGCTTCTTTTGTTTTTACGCTACTCATAAGTTTTGTTTTTCTGATGTTAGCTATCCTGATGGGTGTTGTTTTTTTTCTTATATACGATTTTCTCCAAATCAGATGTATTTTTGCTTGCAGACCGGATTTCCAGAATACTATTTATTTACTGCAAGCATAGCTACTAAAACTATAGATGCCGGTGATAGCTACTGCCTATAAAATTTCTATTTATGAGAATACTCTCTTTTTTGTACATTTTTGCCTTTATCTTTATTTACTGTGGGTGTACTCCAAAAGAGCAACAGAGTCCACCTTCCGGGTATGGCGCATTACCTTCTCAACAACAGGTTGAATGGCAGCAAATGGATATGTATGCCTTTGTCCATTTCACAATCAATACCTTTACCAATAAAGAATGGGGGTATGGTGATGAAGATCCTGCGTTATTTAATCCAGCTGAATTTAATGCTGACAGTATTGTCGCTGCTGCAAAATCTGCAGGACTGACAGGCTTGATCCTAACGTGTAAGCACCACGATGGCTTTTGTCTATGGCCTACCAAAACTACCACACACAATATCAGTAAAAGCAAGTGGAAAGATGGAAAGGGAGATCTGGTGAAAGAGTTTTCGGAAGCTTGTAAAAGAGGCGGAATACGATTTGGGGTATATCTTTCTCCCTGGGATAGAAACAATGCCAAATATGGTGAACCTGAATATCTGGAGATTTATCGTGCTCAAATGAATGAATTGTTGACACAGTATGGCCCTGTTTTTGAAATCTGGCATGATGGTGCGAATGGTGGTGACGGGTATTATGGAGGGTCTCGCAAAACAATTAAAATTGACCGTTCAACCTATTATAAGTGGACAGAAACATGGGGTATAGAGAAACAGTTGCAACCACAGGCTGTTATCATGAGTGACATCGGTCCGGATGTTCGGTGGGTAGGTACAGAAACAGGCTTCTCTGGAGATCCATGCTGGGAAACCTTTACTCCTGAGAGTGATAAAGATTCTTCTGAGCCAGCTCCCGGACAGGTACAATACTGGAAATCACTAAATGGTACCCGCAATGGCCGTTACTGGATACCAGCCGAAACAAACTTCTCTATTCGTCCGGGTTGGTTTTATCATACCAGTGAAGATGATAAGGTTAAAAGTTCCAATGAACTCCTGAACCATTATTTTGCGTCTATTGGTCACGGAACCACTATGTTGTTAAATATTCCGCCAACACCTAAGGGATTGGTACATCCTACAGATCAAGCTTCGCTGACAGGTTTTGGTAAGCTTATCAAAGAGATGTATGCTGTTAACTATGCCGATGGAGCAACCATAACTGCTAGTAGTGTCAGAAGTTCTACCAAGGACTATGCTCCAGAGAATGTATTGGATAATGATCCTTTTACATACTGGGGTACAGAAGATACAGTAACAACCGGAGAGTTAACACTTACCTTGAAAGCTCCTTCTATCTTTAGTGTTTTCCGGTTACGGGAAAATATCAAACTGGGACAGCGCATTGATGACTGGGCCGTAGATATCTGGGAAAATAATCAATGGAAAGAGGTTGGTAAAGGATCTGCTATTGGCTATTGCCGTTTGGTTCGATTGACTCAACCTGTGACTACACAAAAGGTACGTGTCCGAATCACAAAGTCATCAGCAAGTATTTGCTTGAGTGATGTAGCTTTATTTAAAGAGCCTGCACCTCTTGCAGAGGCAGTGGGGAAATCACAAAAAGGAATGGTTGATAAAAAGGGATGGACTACAGATGTAAAACTATCTGCTGCGATTGATAACAATGACCAGACAAATGTAAATCTGAGCATGGATGAGTGGAAAAAAATATCGCCACAAGGATTGGTTGTTGATATGAAGAAGACAGTGAAAATCAAAGCATTTACTTATCTGCCAGTAAGAGACAATGGTTATGTAGATAAATATAACTTCTATATCAGTCAGGATGGAAAACGCTGGGATTTACAAAAAGCAGGAGAGTTTTCAAACATTAAGGCCAATCCTATTTCACAGCGTGTTGATTTGGAGAAACCAGTTAGCGCCCGTTATTTCCGATTTGAGCCATTGCATGTGATTACTTCCTTCAATCAAAAAGAAGCGGTAGGAATTGCTGAGCTGGGAGTTATTGAGTAATTAAATTATCCCTTATACAATTGCCAGATCCTGTCTTCCTGCTAAAGGAATCATCGGTCTGGCAATTGTTTTTATCTCACTTCATTGTAGGAAATTATTCCTTTAGTTGAGTCTTAGCAAAGTAACTCATAGCTTTACTCAGAAATAATGCAAACTCGGGATTAGGTTTCCCGTTGATAACTGTATAGCGTTCATCTGTTACATACAACTTTCCCAACCCGCTATAGGCTTCTGCTTGTTTATCAGCTTTATTTACAGTTCCCCAAAATTTACGGATAATAGTATAATGTCTGGCAATCTGTTTTTGTACTGATTCACTTTCAGGGTCCATATAGAGCATACTCACCAATGTTTGGGTGATTTCTTCGCTCTCTACCTTTAATTGTGTAAAATCTGCTTTATTCATCTGACGCAATGTTTTTTCAGACTGTTCCACAGCTTGTGCACCCCATTTTTTTATAGCTTCATTTCGGTAGGCGTCTGCCTGTCCTTTGGCGAAGCCTGCGTATAACTCATCGTCTGTTATCATCTGTTGTTTATCTTTAAGTTTTACAATTGTTTTATCAATCGTCATGAGTAACTGAGTAAGACGGTTACGTCTGAACTCTAGAGATGATTTATGACCTTCAAGCGCTTGTACCAGGTCAAAATCAGGATCATCCAGGATAGTGCAGATTTCCTGCAGAGAGAAATCCAGCTCTTTGTAAAAGAGTATCTGCTGTAAGCGTAGTAATTCCTGTTCCCCATACAATCTGTACCTGGCCTCAGTACGGATTGACGGTTTGAGTAATCCTATTTCATCATACAGGTGTAGTGTGCGCACACTTACACCTGCCAGCTTTGCCAGTTTAGTAACCGAATATCGACTCATTTGCCACCTGATTTATTGACAGATACAAACATACAGTATGACGTAAGGTAAGAGTCAAGTGTTTTTTTACTTTTTTTGAGGAAGGTCTAGCAGACTTATCTCTGACTTTAGTAAAGTGAGTTCACCCAGAAGTTTGGTTTCTCTTACGAATGATTCTTTATTCAACGCTTGGGCGATTCGAACAATCTCAAAGTTCAGGGTATCTATCTCCGTTGGTCGGTTATTTTTAATATCCTGAAGAGTAGAAATAAGTTGTCCATCTGAAAACCGACTGATCTGAAGAAGGCCCTCTTCAACCTCATTGTATGGCAGATCTATTCCTTTTCCATTGGCAATCGCCAGACATTCCCTAATAACTCGCTGGGCTATTGCCAAGGCCTTTTCATTCCGGTGAAAAATACCATTATCAGTATCCAGCAGTGGACAAACAGAGTTGAATACGCTGTTAATTATTGCTTTTTTCCAGATAATAGGCTGAATATTGGCTTCGACTCTGAAAGGAAAATAAGTAGTAGTCAGTTGATCTACTATAGATGGTAAAGCACTGTCTGTATGCCGAATGATACCAATAGGAGAGACCGTAACAGGCTTGAAGCGAACTTGCCAGTCAGAAGTTACCTGGCTTGTAGCAAAAAGCACACAACGGTAGATGTCCGGAAAGCCATTGGCCTCAAAGGGATTTTCTACACCTAATCCATTCTGGAGAATGACAATGGGTGAGTTACCTGTTTTTCCTTTGAGTTTTTGTACCAGTTGCGTATTTCCATACGATTTGTTTGTCAGAACAATAATACCTTTCAGTTCAGATAGATTGGATAAAGTTTCCACTTCAACGGAAGCTTCTACAATTGTTTGATCACTCAAAGTTACCTGAATAGTTTCTGTTGACTGGGAGCCTGTATCCATACTTCCCCGTAGCAGAATGACTGTCTTTCCTTGTTTTTTCAGAAATACAGCAAGGGCTTTTCCAATTGCCCCTGCACCAATGATATAGATAGTCTGATTCATCTTTATCTGTTTAGGTACTTGTTTTCCTTTTTTCAGTTATCTCCTGAGCTCTCTGAGAAAAGCTTTTCTTCTTTAATTGTACTTCTACTTCTATAATTGCCTGCATTAGATTGTGCTGAGTGTCGGTAAGATCTGCAATAGCTGCCGTCATTATTGACCAGACGGGTTTCATCTGTTCCACCAGTTGCTTGCCCTTATTGCTCAACTGTATCAATCGTTTTCGCTCATCTGTTTTGTCCCGTTTGGATTGTATGAGTTTCTGCTTTTCCAGTTCTTTTAACAAACTGATTGTGGATGGATGAGTATAGCCGATTTCTGCTGCAATCTCAACTACACTTAGGATTGTTCGGCTATGTAAGGCATAAATAACAGGAAACCACTTAGGTTCAAAGTCAATCTGATGGGCTTTGTATATCTGTTGTCCATCTTTACGAATGAGTTCGCTGAGTCGTTGTAGTCTGCTGGCAATGGCTAATAAGCCTGCTTCATCTATGGTGCTCATAGTCAATCATGATTTAAATGCATGTGATAGAATAGGGTATCAACAGGCATAACCGGGAAATAGGAGGGAAGTGCTGATTTAGGTAATGGCTGAAATCCATTTCGTTCATAAAATCGTTGAGCAGCCCTTAGCACGTCTACTGTTCCAAGATAAAGATCCTCAATCTGGTGTTGTTTGCTATACACAAACAGAATTTCCAGTAAGCTTTGTGCTATACCGTACTCTCTGCCTCTGTATTCCTTTTTGACAAACATTTTTCGAATAGCTCCAGCCTGATGACCTGTGGCAATGAGTGCAATTGTACCCACTAGTTCGGTTTCATCAAATGCACCCCAGAATCCGCCACCTGTGCGGTGATAATGGGTTTCAATATCAAACAGGTCAGATTGTGCTTCCAGTGTGACAGGGACATTAAACTCAAGTTGCTGTATAGGAAGAATCAATTCCTGAATTTGTCTGCAATGCTCGTTTTGTAATGGTTTGATGATGAACTTGTTCATAGACCTTTGTTTTTATATAAATATATGTAGTTTCCTACGTATGTGTATACGTAGTTAGAAATATTTTTGTGAAACTTTCGGAAAACGGTCTATAGGATGGATATGAAGGTGTGAATATCTCTGGGAAGGATACTAGGGATAACTATGTTGAAGGCTTTTTTAGTTTTTTCGGTATTTAAACCTCAAAACCCATTTTTGCATTTGGCGTTCTGCCATTTTTGTTTTCCGGATATACAAAAAGTTACTGAAGCAATAATACCAGTTACCCATACTCTGAAGGTTCATGATTTCAGAGTATGGGTAATGTTTTGAAAAAAAGTTGGAGGATGCTCTTTCGTTATTTCAATACTACATCCATAATCTTTATCATAGCCTCCTTACTGGAAATCAACTTGTCTATCTTCCCATAATTTCCATTGGTCTGCCAGGAAATAGCTATATCTTTTTCTGGAAAGTACAGTGTAATGCCATAATACCCAATGGCATCTCCACTATGATATACAGCATACCCATACGGTGTTTGTATACGGAATATTCCCAGACCATATTCTATAGGAAAAAAATCATTATCCTTTTCAGACGGTGTTACCCATTGCTGCATTTGAGCCAGAGACGTAGGCGAAATCAACTCATGATGGTACAATGCCCGTATGAACACTGCCAGATCATACGGATTGGAAATAAGTCCGCCATCTGCTGTATAATAATCCCAGCCACTGTAATAGGTACTTTCGATCAGGTGAAAATCACTATACAGGTCTATATACCCTCGTACCAAACCAATAGGGATGGGAGTTGTACTATCAAAAGATGTATGTGACAGATGCAGGGGTTCTATAATCTTTTCCTTGAAAACAATAGAAAAGTGTTTGCCGGTCACTTTCTCGATAATCATACCCAGCAACACATAGTTGGTATTAGAATAACGAACATCTTTTCCTGGCTCAAAATAGGCTTTTTTAGTATGTGCATAGGATAGCAACTCATTCGGGTACCAGGTTTTATTGAATTCATTCAGAGAGGCTGTCTGAAACTTCAGATTCTGAATGTAATTGAAGATTCCACTACTATGATGTAGCAACTGGTGTATTGTTGCTTGTCGGGCGTTTTCAAGAGGTGCCAATATATTCTCAGGAAGATACTTACTAACCGGATCATCAAGACTTAATTTCTCTTCTTCGGCCAGCATCAGAATACACGTAGCGGTAAATAGTTTGGCAATGCTTCCTGCCCGGCTTATGTTGCAACTTTGCATAGGGACCTGATTGGCTATGTCTGCCATACCACTGGCACCTAACCATGTGCCTTGTTCTGCTGATTGAATACTCATAAGAACACCCGGTACTCCGTTGTATGTCATATCATCCAGGAGTGATTGATACGCAGTGTGTTGCGGATGGCGACTACTGCTATCCGGGAAGGATAGATTGCATTGGTAATAGGAGGTAGGTATAACTTCCGTTTGTTTACAGGAAATAAAGCCTGCAATGAATAAAAGAAAGAATGAAATATTGTTTTTCATAGTTGAGTATAACAGATAAGAGTAATTTGAAACGGAATAGACATCCTTTATTTGGAGAATGGATAGAATTTATATACCAGATGAAGGTTAGTATGAGGTAATAGTGGGATAAAGCCCGAGGAAAAAGGATATTCAACCCAGGGTTGGTAGCGTACAAAAATACGTCCGGATTGTATTTTTTTCGGTTTCAGGTAGAAACCTATGTCTACACTAGGAGCAATCATAAGGCGAGAACGCCCTATGCCTGAACTGGATGTGTATTTTCCATCTTGCAAACTATATTCGGGTTGATTCCGTATCACATGCAGGTAACCAACTCCCATTTGCACCAGACTGCTTATGCCAATTTTAGATCGGAATTCATACCCATATCCTATCTGCGCAAACAAAGCTTGATTCAGATATTTGTGAAAATAGTATCCAAGGTTTACAGACACCATTGTAGAAGACCAGGTACGTTGATGCGTTGGAATTTCGGTACCAACAGCCATGCCTGGATGTATAGGTGTGGGAAATCCCTGAGTAAACGGGATGGCTACACTCTCATTGAAGACACTGATTGTAATGGGGACAGAGGATTGAGCAATGCTAAAGCGTGTAATTAGAAAAAGAATGCAAGAAAAGATACTTATCCTTAGTGAAAAGGAGGTGAACGGTTTCATAGTCATAGTAGTGTGTGTAACAAAAGTATGACCCGAAGATAGAGGCTGAAAGTTGACTAAAAGGGAGGCTAAATGTGTGAAAATGACGAAACAGGCAAAAACAAAACTGAAACGGACAGCTATTGCTCAAACCAGTTCAAAAAAAGAGTTGCGCGTTCTTTGGAGACAAATATATCTTCGCCTATTGCTATGAAAAGATGGATTTTTAATTTGCGGGTAGGAGTATGTTCAATGGACTGAATGCTTTGACGATGTACAATTACCCATCTGTTTAACCGAAAAAAAATTTCAGGATCGAGTTTCTGAATTATCTCATCCAGCGATTCTTTGATAACAAATTTTTGAGCATCTGTTGTTACGAGGTATATGGTCTTGGATTCTGTAAAAAAACAGGCAATCTGATTTGAGGCAATAGGTCGTGTGGTATAACCTGCTGTTACTACATAGGTTGATAGATAGGAGGGGAGTTGAGTGATCGGATCGGTTAAACTTTCGGTAATAGTTTGTTGAGAAGCCGCTACTGTTGTGTTGAGTTGTAATAGGTAGTAAATACCATTAATAAAGAACAAAAAGATAGTACAAAGAGGAAGTTCATAATAAAAGATAGAACTTTCGTGTAAAGGGATACGAAGCCAGAACAAATAAAACCATTCTGCTAAAAACAGAAAGAACACAGGACAGATAATACCCAAAAACAATTGCCAGTAAAAACGTTTGTGAGGGACTGCTTGCCAGGTGAGGTTTGTATTGAGAACCCAATTTATTTTTCGGATATACAATCCAATCAGATAGGCAGTTCCCAGTGCAAAAAGAATATCCGTATAATAACTAGGCAGGATAATAAGCTGGCGTAGTGGGGTGTCATTGCCCATATGAACAACAGCCAATGCTAAGACCGGATATACATAGAGCCACAAAAAGGCATCGCGGACAGGTAAATGAGCAGGTGTATCCAATTGCTTCATTTGGTGACCCTGGTAAGATAGCTGATACTGAAGATTGAGACTACAACTCTTTCTGATAACTAGTAATTGAAATAGCTGTACAAACAGCTATTTCAATCAAAATCCAACTTTATCTGCCACCAGATAGTCATTCGCTTTCTGTGGGTTGGATGTGGTAAGCATTTCACCCAGAAAGCCTGCCAGAAAGGTTTGTGCACCTAAAATAATGGCTACCAGACCTACAAAAAATAACGGTTGATCAGTCACACTTCGTACTGTTTTATGGAGATATATATTATTGTACGCTTTGTCGATAATAAGCCAGATGGCTACAATAGCCCCAAACAGAAAGGAAAGAGAGCCAATAGTCCCAAAGAAGTGCATAGGACGTTTCCGGTAACGGGTTACAAATGAAATTGAAAGCAGATCCAGAAAACCAAAAACAAATCGTTCCAACCCAAATTTAGTATGGCCATATTTACGGGCACGATGTTCCACTACCTTTTCACCTATTTTTGAGAACCCACTCCATTTGGCTATCAATGGAATGTAGCGATGCATCTCTCCATATACTTCTATATTTTTGGTTACACGGCTGTTGTATGCTTTCAAACCACAGTTGAAGTCATGCAACTGAATACCAGAAATCCATCGGGTCACCCCATTAAATAGTTTGGTAGGAATAGTTTTGCTGATAGGATCATACCGCTTCTTTTTCCAGCCTGATACCAGATCATACTTTTGTTGGGTGATCATGGCATAGAGTTCAGGTATTTCGTCCGGACTATCCTGTAAGTCGGCATCCATAGTAATCACTACATGACCAGCTGCACTCCGGAAGCCTACATGCAATGCGGCAGATTTGCCATAGTTTCTGTTAAACTGTAGGCCTTTAACGGCAGGATTCTTTTGTGAAATTTGTTGTATCACATCCCAGGAATCATCTGTACTACCATCATCAATAACAATGACTTCATAAGTAAACGCATTCGCTTTCATTACCCTCGCTATCCATTCGCAAAGCTCGGGTAAAGATTCAGATTCGTCCTTGGCGGGTATTACTACCGAAATTTGAGGTTTTTCAGACATTAATGCTGTAAATAAATGAATAATGAGAGAGTATATACATAGTTAACGTATAAGCTCTCTCATTATAGAAAGAAATTATTGTAAAAATACATCACGATCTTTTTTCATGATAGCTCCAATAATAAGGGAGAAAATTACACCAATAATAGCATATAGTATTGGACTTATTATAAAGCTATAGGTAAACATAGCCTCTGTAAACGGACGAGATATTTCAATAGCCTTATCAACTTGTTCATCACTCATAGTTCCTTTTTCTTCCATTTGTCGTCTGGCATTATCAATTACTTTTTCCGCAAAGGAAGCGTCTATTACCTTAACATACAGAGTAGTAAAGAGTCCGGATATAAATCCCATAACTACACAAAGCAATGTCCCAAGACCAATTGACTGTCCCAGACTTAAATAACCACCATTGTTTTGTCTGAAATCTTTTAAAGCTAAAATAATGGCTACAATTGGTGCTCCCCAAAAAAGTAGAGTGGAGAGATAACCTATTGTTTGATTAAAAGATAGTTCCGTAATATTTAAAATCGCACCAATTATTGTAAGTACCAGGCCTGCGTATAAACCATAACGAAGTGCAAAAGGTACTGGAGATGGTTGTTGTGTTGTTTCCATAAAATCAGGGTAAGTGGTTTGTTTAGAAAATATATGTACTTACAAAGAAGTTAACTCTGCAAGGGTACGCTATTCTACAAACTTATTTTTTCTTTTTTACTTCTGTCTCCTGCTTTTGTGATAAATGGTTTACATTCTTTCGCATGATGGCTGCAATCATTCCTATTACCAAAATTTCAATCCCTATATTTTTGACAAATGCCCCTCCTGGAAAGAAAAGAGTATCAAATGGGGTAATTTGGGGGAGAGCTGCCAGTTGGGTTCGGATCATTTGCTGAAGTTGAGGACTTTTAGTAATCACATCGCTAGTGAGCCGTTGAGACATATCTTTTTGTAGATACAGAATAAAGTTTTTGAATACATTCGGATCCAGAAATACAACAATACCATAAATCACCAGACACATAAACAACGTACCAATGATGGCAGTTCCTATTCCTATTACAGCTCCTTCCCAGAAATGCAACACTCCATTTTGTTTTCGGTCTCTGAAATAGCCCATTGCATAAATTATACAAAGGAGGGTTATAATAATATCCAATGTACTTAAACGGGTTAAGGCAGGTTCCCCAACTTCATATTGGAGTACTAAAAAATAGGCTATTCCAGAAAGTCCGGCTACTGTACCAAATATTAATGCAATACGTAAATACGGATTCATTTATTTTGAATTACGAATTTCAGAATTCTGTCTGACAAGTTTGGCCTGTCCCTGATTAATCACTCCCCACACTTTCCCTTTAAAATTCTTGCCAATAAATGGAGTATTTTTAGATAAGGAACGAATGTCTTTCTCTGTAAATGTCCATTCGGTATCTGTATCAAAAAGAGTCAGATTGGCAGGTTGGTTTTCACTGATTGAGATAGCTGCTACCCCTAAGATATGGCGAGGTTGTTGGCTCAGAAGTCTTACAAGTTGCTCCGCAGAAAGTTTTGTATTATAGGTATTTAGAACCGCAAACGCTGTTTCCAGGCCAATAATTCCAAAAGATGCCAGGTCAAACTCAAGATTTTTTACTTCTACATCCAGCGGATGGTGATCAGATACAATAGCATCAATAGTTCCATCTGCCAGACCTACCCATAACGCATCTATATCACTTTGTCCACGGAAAGGAGGGTTTACCTTCAGGTTGGTATCAAACTCCATTAAATCGCCATCAGTAAAGGCAATCTGGTGTGCTGCGATATCGCAAGTTACCTGTAAGCCTTTTTGCTTGGCTTGACGGATTAATTCTACTGACTCAGCCGTTGAGATACAGGTAAAATGTATTTTGCCTCCTGTATATTCCAGAATACGCAAATCACGCATAATCATCATACTCTCAGCCATTCGTGGCATTCCCTTCATGCCTAACATAGTAGCTGGAACACCTTCGTTCATGGTTCCAAACTTAGTAAGCAAAGTATCTTCCGGACGGTTAATAAACAATCCCCCAAATGGCTGCATGTATTGCAACACTTTCAATACCATGTCAGAATTCTGGAGAGGTTCATGTCCATCTGAGAAAGCTATTACTCCGGCCTGATGTAAATCCATCATCTCTGTCAGATCTTTGCCATGTGCATCGATGGTTACTGCTGCAATCGGATGAATTTTTACTGCATGGTTACTTCCTGTATGAGTAAGATAACTTACAGACTCTTTGGTCTGAATAACTGGTTGTGTGTTGGGTAATAACGCGATCTCTGTAAAGCCTCCCGCTGCTGCTGCTTCCCGAACCGAACGCAACGATTCTCTATACTCATAGCCTGGATCTGGTGCAGAAACACGCATATCTACCCAGCCTGTTGAAACTTTCAAATTAGGCTGATCAATGGTAAGGTCTGCTTGTATACTGATCTGATCCGCAATCTGTGTAATGATTCCATTTTCAATAAGAATGCTTTTGGTCTGCCCATTAAAAGGCGAAGCTGAATCCAGAATTTGGGCTGATTGGATGAGAATTTTTGTCATTGGGAGGGATAACGTTTTTTCCGCTGCAAAAGTAATGAAGGAAAAGGAGTTTACAAGGATGTACTGGTTTTTGATTTTGGTATTAAGTATAAATCACTTGATAGTGAACAGCAAATGCAAAATCTTTCTGTTAAACTCAATTCATCCCAATAGCAGGATGGATAAAATATGCGAAGAAATATAGCTTTTCCACTCAAACAACGTTGATGTGTGTTGTTCGAGTGGAAGGGAGGGTTTATATTTATACAATTACATGAGGTATAAATCTGCTCGTATTGTTTGTTACCAGTGTTGTATTTTCACGAATACCAATACCCGCAGATTCCTGCCCGATGACCCACGAACCAATTACTGCATAGTTGCCTTCAAATTCAGGCAGTGGGTAAAACTCCTGAAAAATAAAGCCTTCTTCTCCATATTCTCCTTCTGTTTCCAGAATGGTGTTGCCATTTTCTACAATTTCCACATTAGCACCTTCACGGCTTAGTAAGGGCTTGGCTACATAGGTATCCCATGAGGCCGGTTTCTCAAAATAAGAGGGAAGCAGGTTGGGATGGTTAGGAAATAACTGCCAGAGAATAGGCAGAATCGCCTTATTGGACAATATCATTTTCCAGGCAGGTTCAATCCATAGCGTCTGATTTCTGTCTATAAGTAGATTTTGGCCAAACTCTTCATTTACCATCCATTCCCAAGGATACAGTTTAAAGATATTCTGCATGTCCACATCCTGATTGTCGACAAAGGTCTGTGTCTTTGAATCCCACCCAATCTCGTCTATATAGATAAACTCAGTCACTAATTCTGCTTCGAGTGCACAGGCCCGGATATATTCTACCGTTGTCAGGTCTTCCAGCGACTCTTTGATACAGGCAAAATAGATTTTTCCAGGCTTCAGATAGGGTTTTACTGAACGAAAATAATCTACCAGCTTCTCATGAATCGAATTGAACTGATCTACTCCACGACGTACCTCTTCTGACCAGAAATATTGTACAATACCTGCCTCATACAAAGAGGTAGGTGTGTCTGCATTGTATTCCAGCATTTTAGGAGGATGAATACCATCATAGGCAAGATCAAATCGTCCGTATAGTGAGGGTTCATCATTTTCCCAACTTCTTTCAATCAGAGGAATAACGGATGCCGGAATATGAAACAGATGATAGAGGTTATGATCCATTACATACTGCACTGCTTCCAGACACATCTCATGCAGGGTATTGGTAGCTTTCTCCAGTTGTTCAATCTGTGGATAGGTAAACTGATAATAAGCCGATTCGTCCCAGTATTTTATGCCTTCCAGCGAGTGAAAACCAAACCCCAATGTTTCAACCTTATTTTGCCAGAAATTTCGTGGAGTAATTGCAATGCGTTTCATGTAGTTGATGTATGGTGATATAACAGAACGATGGATTAACTTCTTCCCGAACCTACACTAAAAGCAGATCTTCCAAACCCACCTCGTGAAATAGACTGGCTTCTGGCTGTGCTGGAGTGAGGTGTGGAATAGGATTCGTACCCTGTAGAACGGTATACAGGACGACCTAATGTAGAAAGAAGATACAAACCTACAGGAGAAAATCCATGGTATCGATACGGATGGTAAACGTGCGTATAGTGTGCATTTGTATCAGAACGAAGATACAAATGCGAGTTTTTTGCTGCTTTGTCTTCTTTGTTCGAACAGGCCGAAGTGGAAAGTACAGCCACAACTAACGCTATATTGATAAATTGGCTCTTTTTCATTGAGATAACTCCTTAGCAGAAAATGCTGTTATTGGTTTTCTGGAAGCGGATTTCCTGGTTTTAATGTAACATAGATATTGTATTCAGTAGGAACCTGTACATTAATAACGTCCCCATCTGCATTTTCTGCCTCCTGTAATTGTAGACCTAATGCTGGAATCGTATCCCGAACAACCTTGGTTCCAATGGCAACATTGTCTTTCCATATCGTATATGTAATCACCAGTTCGTCTTTGTCTGCAGAAATGTGATTAACCTGTACAGGCATTTCAATGCTTGCCTTTTTATCTAGAGACGCTGCATCTCCTTCTTCTTCCGATTTACAAGAGGTAACCAGTAGTGTACTTGTGAAAATTGTAAAAAAGACCCATAGGCGTAATCCTGATTTTGTAATGGTTTTCATTGGGATAAAGTTACTTGGTTATTGATTGTCGACAAGCGTTGTGTTTTAGCTGAGCAGATATTCCTTTATGAATGAGATGCTACTTTGTAACCCATATTTACCAGATAAATAATTTCAGCAAGGTAATTTATGAAAAAAAAGATCATCCATCCTGATTTCTGGCTGTTCACATGATGGGGTGATTGGGATAGATGGATCAGGAAGAATTTAGCGATCTAAAATCAGCTTATAAAACTTTTTGAGGCTTTTTCAACGTGTAGGTATGGCATGCGTATAATTCTATGCAGAGAGCAATAGGAAAAGTTGTTTTGGTTTATGTGAATGAAAACAATTTTTGCCTGGAGTTTACCGCAAAATTGCTGATGCGTTGAATTTACCGCAAAAAAGTTTTCGCATAGAATAAACCGCAAGAATTCCTTTTGATCGGAATTCACCGCAAAAAGTTTTATAGGTATAACTCAGTTCAAACCCTTGATTTGCATAGAAATATTCACGCTATAAAGATCGCTCAGGACAGGATCTTATTGGGTAATTAGGTGAGTTACGCTGGTTACATACAGCTATCCAATTGGTTACAAATATAAATACCTGTAAGTGAGGCCTGTTATACAGGTTATACTTGTTTTTTATACTCGTGAAAAGTAAGCCAGAGTCTATACTATTTTTAATGCATAGACTCATGGTTTATATTTTTCAGTTGATAAAGCTTTTTAATAAATGTTATCTAATCTACTTTCAATACCACATGTTTGATATTCTTCCGGTCATGGGTGTAAGTGATATGAACCAGCCCATCTGCACTCTGAATCACAGCAGGATAGCTAAACTCTCCTTTGGTTTCATCTTCCAGTTTATACACATCTGTCCAGTGAATACCATCTTTGGAAATAGCTGCATTGAGTTTATAACGGCCATTGAACCAGTTTGGTCCCTTTAGTAAGGGGTTATATATCAGTATATGGTAGCCGTTACGAAGAGTTACTGCATCTGTACCTGAGTTGGGATTGGGTACATCGATAGTGGATAATGGCTCCCAGGTAGCACCGTTATCATGTGACCATGTTTGCACAACTTTATTCTGACGGCTACGACAAAGCAGTTGCAAGGTTTTATCCGAATGAACCAGAATACTCGGTTGAATAACCCCGAATGTATCACAGGCAATCGTGATTTTCTTCCAGTTTTTACCTTCGCTATCCGTCTTCTCCAAATGAATGTT
Source organism: Xanthocytophaga flava (assembly GCF_030068545.1). Taxonomy (NCBI): domain Bacteria; kingdom Pseudomonadati; phylum Bacteroidota; class Cytophagia; order Cytophagales; family Rhodocytophagaceae; genus Xanthocytophaga; species Xanthocytophaga flava. The sequence continues at coordinate 174,362 of NZ_JASJOR010000008.1, forward strand.
CCATACTTTTTCATCTGCACTTTCTGTACTCGAAGGGTAAAGGATATCTCCATTCTGTAACTGCTCGGGTTTATTTTTAATAGGACCCAGCATTCCATTAGGTAGTTTTTCAGGAACAGACCATGTTTTTCCATTGTCTTTGGAATATTTTACCATTCCCCACCAGTCACGGGGTGACTTGCCTACTTTGTAGAACAGGAACAACTTGCCTGTTTTGGAACAGAATAATACAGGGTTCCAGCAGGGATAACGGAGTGTATCATTGATAATCCCATCGGCTACTTTCTCAGGTTTACTCCACTGATTGTTGACATTACGGGCAATCCAGATACACACATCCGGACTGCTCTCATAGGCTCCAGCAAACCAGGATGCCAGAATACTCTTATCCGGTAGACTAACAATTGTAGAGGCATGGCAGGCAGCAAAAGGAGGGTTGTTTAGTATAAATTCCTGGCTAACAAGAGTGGCTTTGGGTAATTTATTCTGAGAAAAAACAGAACTGTTGAAAACGAGGGAAAGAAACAGACTTTGTACTATAAAATAGGATACTTTGGCAAAAAACATGTGATAAGGTAATTGAATAGAAACTAATTATGGTGTAATAGATTGGGAATAGCTCAATATTGGGATCATGGGTGTATATTCACAAGATAGAAAAGAATAAACCAGATCACAAACATTGTACGATTTGGTTTATTCTTTCTACAACTTCTTATGCAGGAGATAAACAAAAACTATCCTTTCACAAACCGGATAATCAGAATTTCAGCCAGTAAAAAGAATAAAGCTGCAATCAGGCAATATTTCCAGAAATTCTTTCCCTGACTTTCTGACTTGAACTCATTGACAAATTCGCCTTCGTTGAGTGCACTAAAGATTTGTACATTTTTATATCGGCCAAAGATTTGTTTCAACTCAGTAGGAGAGTAGCTATCAGGCTGAGATTCTTTCTTGTCGTAATTAAAGGCAAGTATCTTTTGCACTTTGCCATTCAGGGTAAGTTCATAATATCCTGCTTCTGCCAGTTGTTTGCTACCTGTTTGCGAATTTTCCGGAATGTCGAACAATAACTGTTTTCCACTGATGCGTTGAGAAGGGATCAATTCCAGATTATCTCTTTTCAGATGAAAAACAGGTTCTTTGCCTGCTTCATTGATTTCAACAGCTATACTTGGTTCCTGAAAGGAGAAAGAAAGACGTTCCTGTGATTTACTTAGTGCTGCAATTTTGTACAATATAGGTACAAAAAGAGCATGCTTTTGGAATGTACTGAAATTGTCTGTAAGAGGAGATGCACACAGGTATACTTTACCTCGTTGCACATCAAAACGACTTAAGAAGGGAGTTCCTGTTTTTAGACGCAGCAACGAACTGCCACGACCTGTCCATTGCCAGACCGGATTGGCTGCTGGCATTGCCATACGTTCTTTTTGTGTTGTATTTTCAAAGATTGACTCAAAAAATGGATTACGTGTATCCGGAGCATCAATCGCTTCAAATGTTTTATCTGGCGACGTTGTATTCTGAGGTGATGGTACACCTAATCGACTTAGTAATGACCCATAGATGGTACTATTGTTGGCAGGGCCTGGAAAAATAATCAAACTGCCACCTTTTTTCACAAAGGCTTCCAGTGAAGTTGGAAGGGAGCCGCTGAGGTCTGTAACACCGTCCAGAATAGCCAGATCTGCTGTATTCAGCAATGTAGGGTCAACATTCTGAGCATTGAGGCTACGAGCCTGAAATATAGTTTCGTTGCTGAAAAGGTTCTGGATATAATTACCGGTAGCACCTCCAAACATATGTACAATATTGATAGTTGGCGAGGCATTCAAGACAAAATAGAAGTCGTTATCAAATGTAACCGGAAAATCTTCGAAGGATATTCTACCTTTCTTTAAACCCCTTTCTTTTACCAGAAAATCAAATGCAGCTACCACAGAATTGTTGGCATCAAGATTTACAGAAGATGAAGAAACCTGTTTTTCATCCAGGAAAAGCTTAACCGGAAGGTTTTTTACTGCTTCCTTGCCTGTATTGACCAACCGTACATTCAACGTATTTGTTTCCATCTCTTTCACAAATGGAGTAGCTAACCACACAGAATCTACATACAAATTGGCTGTTTCTTCGGTTTGTACAGGTACAAGAAAAATACGGCTATTGGTATCAATTTTTAACTTATTGAGATCACCAACCGTGCTTTTCTGAAAGTCAGAGAACCATATAAACTGGTTTTGAGTGGAGGGAGAATTTCGTGAAAGCAGGTTGTTTTGCCTTTTGTAGATACTTTCCAGCGTCCGGGAAGTAGGAGAGAAGTTGATCTCTGTGAGACGATCTTTTAGTTTATCAGGAGTAGCCAGGTATTGATCCCGGCTCTCAAAGTCGTTAGTAAGCAGTTGTATAGAGGGTGTCTTGGGTAGTGCACCCAGCAATTCATCCGCTTCATCTGTAGCCAACTGCAGATACTGACGTTTGCCTGTTTCGTTCTGCATACTCAGCGAATTATCCAGATAGATACCTGTATTTCCCTGACTAGACAAACTTTGTTGTTTGGGACTTTGGATAAATGGTTGGGCGAATGCCAATACCAGAAATGTAATGAAGAGGATACGTGTTGCCAGAATAAGCCACTGTTTCAGTCTCCGAAACGAATTGGTACTTGTTTTTACCTCCTTCAGAAAGGCGACATTGGTAAAATATACCTTACGGGTACGGCGAAAATTAAACAGGTGAATGGCTATCGGGATGGCTACCGCAAACAGACCGAACAAAAATGAAGGATACAGAAAACTCATTTGGCAAATATAAGCGACGAGCGTAACGAATGAACAAATCTGACAGTTTTTTATAAAGAACGAAATTTTCGCTTTTGTGTTGAATTTTCAAAGCGTATCTTTTTCAATTTCACCTTTAGACTATCTCTCAACTGCCTAAAAATAAAAAAACTGACCGGAGTTTCGTCCGGTCAGCGTCAAGTTACAGAATTAGTTTCTTATTTAATGGAAAAAAAGGCTTGGATTTCGTAGCGGATCTTAATTTTCTTAAAATCAATTTCAGAACCTGTAGCATCTCCACCTTCCATTGCTACCTGTGATATCCTGTTCGACAAGTATGCTTGATTGTAAGGCATTGGCATACCTTCTGTATCTCCGGCTTCATGGACTTCCAATACTCCACCTACTTGTTCGCCAATACTTTGCAGCAGATATCCTGCTTTTTCTTTAGCAGCCTGAAGGGCTTTTATCTTTAGCTCTTTACGGTATTCAGCCATTTTGGAGTGGTTGTATCTTCCAATATTGACATTCTCAATGCCTTTGCCATCTACTTTAGAAAGAATGTTATCAATCTTTGACAGGTCACTTACCTTTAATACATATCGTTTCTTTTCCAGAATATCTGTTGGCTTTTCCTTTTTATTGGTATACAACCACCAGTTGGGAGTACCACCATATATATTTTCAATCTGTAGGTTTTCTTTCGCAATTCCTGCATCTTTTACTGCTTGCTGAAGTTGTTTTTCCAGCGTTTCGATAGCAACTTTTGTTTTATTGGATTTGTCTGTAAAATATTCTTTTAGTGAAATGTTGAAATAAATTTCATCCGGAATTACCTCCATTTCTGCACTGCCAGTAACTTCAATTTTTTTGACATAGGGTTGATTGGGTGTGGTTTGAGCCTGAAGCTTGGTTAATCCAACTAGAAAAAGCAAGCTGATTACTAAATAGTTAACTTTCATAACTTTAAAAATAAGTGTATTGAGTGTGATGTCAGCTATTGTTACTGACTGTTGAATAGTATATTCATAAAAACCATACCATTTTTTTTGACCTCAGTAAATTTTATGAAAAAAATGATGAGCAGGTATTGGATTTAGGAAAATGCTCTATATTTGCAGCACAAAATCCCTTGCTATCTGGCCACGTGGTGGAATTGGTAGACACGCTACTTTGAGGGGGTAGTGCCCGTTCGGGTGTGCTGGTTCGAGTCCAGTCGTGGTCACTACTAGAAATAACCTACTGAAAAACAGTAGGTTATTTTGTTTAAGGACTCTAATGAGGAATTCAGAGATGTGGCGTTACTCTGGATTGCAAATTCGTAATGGTGGCTTTATTCTACCTGTTTTTTAATTTGCTTCCTTCTTTTCAACCAATTCTAAAAACAACTGAATCCATACGACCTCAATTACCATCTCAACCTACATAATATGAATCTAAAAGTGATCTTTTTGTTGTTTGGTCTTTCTTTGGCCTTTACAAATTCATTGGCTCAACAAGTAGAGGAACCTAAAAGTGTTCCTGCTGAATGGAGTAAGCCTTTTGCTCCCTTTCAAATTGCAGGTAACTTATATTATGTCGGCACATACGACTTGGCTTGTTACCTTATCACTACTTCGCAGGGAAATATTCTTATTAACACCGGACTTGCTGATTCAGAGCCAATCATCAAGGCGAATATCGAAACATTAGGCTTTCAGTTTGCCGATACCAAGATCTTATTAAACATGCAAGCCCACTATGATCATATGGGAGCTATGGCATCTATTAAAAAATTAACGGGAGCGAAACTAATGATTAATCAGAAAGACGCGCCAGCAACAGAAGATGGAGGAAAGTCAGATTATGCATTGGGTGGTTCGGTAAGTACATTCGCACCTGTACAGGTAGATCGCCTACTCAAGGATAGAGACACCGTCCAACTAGGAGATATGCGACTGGTGATGCTCCATCATCCGGGTCATACCAAAGGGTCAAGTAGTTTTTTGTTTAATGTAAAAGATGCAAATCGTTCTTATCGGGTACTGCTTGTCAATATGCCTACCATTGTTACAGAGAAAGACTTTGCTGCAATACCTGAATACCCTGAGATTACGCAAGACTATGCCTATACCTTGCAGTCTATGAAAAAGCTGTCCTTTGATATCTGGTTGACTGCCCATGCCAGTCAATGTGAACTTCATCGCAAACACAAACCTGGACAAAGTTATAATCCCTCTACTTTTATCGATAAAAAGGGATATAATGCGCAGCTTAACAAGTTGGAAAAGGAATTTCTCAAGAAGAAAAAAGGTAACTAAGTGAGTTTGCCATACAAGCCACATTCGTTATTCATCTGAGAGATTTCCTTCAATCTCTTAGGTTTTCCCTACGACACTTATTTTGTTGAAGGAGTAAAATAATGCATTTATTGCATTCAGATTTTATTCCAGTTATCAAAAGGAATCTTGGGCTGTCTTATCTACTTCTAGACAACTAGTGTATACATACCCTTTCCGTCATTTACTGCCTTTTTTAGAAATGAAGTAATGGTTTTTAGTTGATTTAGCATACTATAGATATCATCTTTCTGCCATTTATAATGACGTGGATAAATTTTTTGTTCAATATAATGCTGTGGGTCAAATTCTTCTATCAGTATACTTTCCTCCAGTGACTCTAGTGCGTTGGCAATTTCCTTCACTTCTTCTGAATGATATACATTCACTGGTCCCCAACCCATTTCTGTGACAATACGATGATTGGCTGTAAGAAAGTTGTATGGGTAATGTGCCCTGCTTTTATTGCGTCCTGTTAAAAGGTAATCCAGCGAAACAAAAGCTCCTTCCAGATCCAGTTTGTCAACTTTTTCCTGTGGTTGCCAGCTGGAGTAATCTGCTATATCTTCAGGAAGTATTCCATATTTTTCCTCTACATCAACACATTCCGGATCAATCTGCTCATTTTCCAGTATTTCTATCAGAATAGGTGAAGCAATCAGATCCTTGATATCTGAATCTTTGATTGCTTTGAGTTGCAAATTCATACTCATAAGTAAGGGCAATAAGTAGTTAAGATTACTATATCCATGTGGACTAGAATAAAGCAAGCTGTCCTCTTAAAATGAAAAGTCTACTGAAGCAAAGTTGAACTAAAAAAGTCAGATTAGGAAAAATACTTGCCTATCTTTGCCTATAAATTTTAACTATCTTTTACCCACTAGTGAAAAAGAATTTTTACCTACTTACTCTGTTCGTGTATGTTACATTCAGTTCCTTTAAAAGTGATACTACAAAACAATACCTGGTTCGAAAATGGAAATTTGATGTAGAGGCTACTAAAAAAACAATAGAAAAAAGCTTTGAAGCAGGTTCAGACCCCGAAGCTGACAAGTTCGTTAAAGGAATGATAGATTATTTTTTAAACCGATTGACTGGTAGTACAACCGAATACCAGCAAGGAGGGATTTTACTCACAACATTAGTGGATGATCAGGCTACTAAAACAATAAAAGGATCCTGGAGAATAGATAAGAATACAAATGAACTTGTTCTAATTGAGAATAGTACTAAAGAACGCGAGGAGATAGTAAAGATACTATCTATTTCCAATACCAGATTAGAGTTAGGGATGGAGGGTATCACGAAAAAAGGACCATTGTCGATAATATATATAGCAATAGAATAAGTTACACCTAAATCCATTTTTTGTAGAACGCCCATTTCGCACAGGCTAAGTATGATCTAAGGTATATGAACTGAACTTTACAAAAGAAATGAGTCATCCTGAATGTTGGCCGACTAAAGACAAGCTATATTTAGGATGACTTATAGTATCAAAAGCTATTACTGCTTGGATATCCCAATAAGTGATTTTGTGTTCACTTCTTTTTCTGAACACAGGCTAAACATGCTTTTGCAACTTTGTATTGGACATCAATGATGGATTGATTATGCCCATGAGCTGCTCCCGACACTAAAAAGTATTCTTTGTGAGGAGCTTTTAGCTTATCAAAGTATGGCTTTGTGAGTTCTTGTGGTGTTAAGATATCTGCTTCTCCCTGAATGATATATACAGGCAACTGAAAAGAAAGTCCATTCTTCATGAAGTCAACTGTCGCACTCATCGCTTTGATGCCAAGTTTTTTGTGTCCTACATAATTAATAAAAGAATAATCATCTCCATCTTCCCTGTTTCTGGCATCAGTTTCGTTATCGTATGCAGGGGCTAGTTTCCACCATGTATTGGGGGCAGGTACAGAATTCTCTCTTTCGTATTTTTTTATAACACGAAATAATTGCCCTGTATTTTTTGCATCATCATAAGGAGGAACACCTAGTATTGTGAGCTTATTGATAGATTCATTATCGTTTGCTTTCTGAGCAAGTTTGTATACCGTATGGTAGGCATGGACTAATGTTTCTGTACCATTTGTAACCTGAGAGTGTCCAATATAGGCATAGAAAAGATCCGGTTTTTTCAAAGCCATTGTAGCTCCCAGCACTGATCCCCAGGAGGTGCCTATCAATGTGATTTTGGGTTGTCGCAGTTGTTTGATCAGATATTCCGAAAGCTCAATGCCATCTGCTGCCATCTGGTCAACAGTCAATGGATTATTTATCCAATATTCTTCATCGTGTTGTTCGGGAACATTTTTACCAAAGGTCCTTCCTGCTCCTCTTTGATCCCAACTAACCAGAACAAAGTCTTTTTCCCATGCTCCATATATCGTATTATCATAAGCACTCATAACACTTCCCGGACCGCCATGCAGAAACAATATGATTGGTTTGGTACTATCCGCTCCATGAATAGTGACCCACTGTTCAACTCCGCCAATGCGAACAAACTTTTCCTGATGAATTGATTTTGTTTTGGCAAAAGTTGGGACCGTGATAAAAAAGATAAAAAGAGTAATCTGTATGACTTTGGTAAAAGTTATTTTACTTCGGTTCAAATGGTATTGCATAGATAGGTATTAGATTAATGGATGTTGTGATGGTTAGATTAAAATACTTGGTTATGCTGGTTTTGTTAAAGAAACAAATCTATACCTATAATGTAATCTTTGCCAAAAAGTAACCTTATAGAGGGTTATTGAAAGTGTACTAGTGGTTCGGTTTACCAAAGAATGGGGTGAACATTTACGTTTCTTCAACTTACTTGAAAATCACAAACTGACAAACCTTCACTAGAGATACAATATGTATATCTTATAGTAGGTTCTGGATATAATTTTTAGACTGTCCAATAACCTGTTTTATGGGCTTGCATCTCTAGCCAACAGTCGATGATTATTTCATTATCCGGCTTACTCCCGTCATAGAAGTTAAGATCTGTAGCAGAAGAGATACTATGAATGTGGTATCTATCAGCTTCTTTTTTCAGGATTGTAATTTGATTCGAATAAGTTTCTTCATGCGCATGATAATAAAAATTAGAGAAGTTATCATCTGTTTCTTCTGGAACTTCTTCAATGAGAAAGCCAAAACTTTTCCCAATAAAATTTTGATATTGTTCTTGGCTTAGCTTTGTCTGTAGTTCAATTCTTGGATGTATTCTTTCATCGCTATCTTCCTCTTCTTCTCTTATATTATCATTAGTTGGCTTCATAATTAAATCACCTGATGAAGTTACCCAGATGTTTAATAAATAGTAATTATCTCGGGGAGAAATTGAAAATTCGCCTTCTGTAATATTCCAAATCTCATCTCCATTAAACCTTTTTAAAGTTAATGTACCTAAATTTTCTTTGTTATTCATATTCTGTTGTAAGAGCTTGTCTTAGTAAGTAGGAGTTTGACAAATGTAAATTGCAGTTATTTATAATAGTTTCTAACTCCTAGACCGATTGTCCAAAAGTATTTCGCCATTTCTAATTCATTTTTTATATTTTCCTGTGTTGCATCAAATTCGCTATGCTCCTTCATTTCAGATATCATTTGTTCTATATCTTCTTCTGTAGCATCTCTCCAAATCCCAATTGAAATTTCATGAAAAGCAAACACATGGTTTGCCTCTGATAGGTCTACATAGCCATTATTCCTTTCAGTCAGAAGATTTACAAGTTTCATTGCTTCTGTTTCAAATGGTTTGATCCCAAATATTTCAGGCTGTGTTCTTTCCGGAAAAGGTCCATATATGAATTCAATAAATTCAAGCTGATTATTTTTATCAAAATCTAATCGAAATTCATATCGGTCATAAAAACATCGTTGTCTACTCTCTTTATCCGCTTTACTGAGTATCCTTTCCACTTCCTTCTTTGTACTACCTAATTCTACTCTTCCAATAGATTCTATGTCTATTCCTTCTAGTGGGATTAATTCGATTCGAATCATTGTTGTTTTCTATGTATATGTGTATATGTCGAAATAAAATAGATAGTTTAAAATCTATTATCAGAAGATTTTAAGAGGACAAAAGATAGGCAAGGTATCTTAATAGTAAATAAAAAGTTGGTTAAAAGTTTACTGTTATGCGGATGTATACCAGTGAAAAAACATAAATTGAGTATCTGTCTCGATGTATATTTCAAATTGGCTCCAGTCCAATTGAGAACTTGCTATGTGTAAGATATTCTCAGTGCTAAGTGGTGATAAAGCACGAAATTCTTCTCTGGTTACAACTTTATTTTCATGGGTAATGACAACGTACTGACTGGGACGGAGATAGTCACTTAGTATATCAAATTGCTCCGTGAAGGGTGTATCTGGGTGAAAAGTAGAGTCACTATATCTGGGTCTTAACCACCAATCGGTGCTTCTTAAAATATCTTCTTTGGTATAAATTGAGAAATCAAGCCACTCTTCTCTCAGATAAAGAAATCTGTTTATGAGTATAATTAAGGCTTCCTTCTGATCCTTAACCAGATTTTTATCTATTGACAGAATGGTAGCAATTTCGGTTTCGCTTCTGTTCAAATCAAGAATAGAAACCTGAACTGGTTTTGTAAAACCGTTCAATGCCTTATCTAAGTAGATCTCAATATCTTCAGTTATAAAATCCAGCACATTCATGTATAGTCGTTAGTATTGTTTGGTCTGGCAAAGTTTAGGAAATATCTTCTGAAATGCCAAATCAATACGTATGATAACAACTCAGTTGGTGAATACCCAAAATGTTTATTGGATGCAAACGAAAAATGGGATAAATCCTCAAAGCTTACCTCCAGATATACTTCAATAGTTCTTCTTCTTTTCTTTATCAAATAGTAATATAGTTGCTCGTCAGGGTTTAATTATAAAGATGCGGCAGCTGGATGAAGTAATTGAGTATCACAATAGTGACGATTCCTGTGATTATTGTTAAAGATAGTAACTCGTGATCTCCAATCCTTCAAGAATCTGGATTAAATGGGTGGGTGAGATAGGTAAGACAAAATCAATGCTGGTGTTGTCTGTACTAAAAGATAGTAAAAAGCTGCCTCTTCCAGAATAATGTGTTGCTTGTAATCTTTTTGAGACTGTAAGTATATTGGTATGCTGAAATATATCCTCAATCCGCCTTAGATAGGTATAAACATTTTGAAGGTGTGATAGTTGTATACTGTATTGCTCATATGTAAAAGGAGAGCCGCCAATACAATCACAACTATTTGGATAGTTGAAATAATAAGGCTATATACTAATAACCTGAAAACTATGGCAGCACAATCCAATGCTGAATCGGAAGAAGAATTTCGTTCAGAAGTCAAACAAACAAAGAAGCATTTAGCAAACCCTCCAGTTTCAGTTATCAGGTTACTGACAGGGATTATTGCCCGTATGGAGGCAGAAGCCAACCGATTGCATGAGCATCCATATCTTCAATCTGAAGAGAATGCATCGGATTCTCCAACAGATTCATTATTACCCCTGACTATGCTGGAATGGACAGTATATAAGGATTTGAATGCTGTTATGGCTACACACAAGGGAATTATTACAATATGTACCAATACACTTACATCTATTTTAGCAGATCATACCTATAAGAGAGAAGAGGTTATTGAATTGTTTCATGAATTTGAACAGGCTATAAACCTGGAACCTGACTTTCTCAATGAGGCGAAGAAAAAGATGTTTACCAGAGAAATCCGTATAGATATGTTACGGAGGGTACTTTGTACAATGAAACTTGACAGTGAAACATGGTATAGGATATACAGAGATTTGCCAGATCTAATAGAGGGTTCTTTATAAAAGAGTCGTTTGACTTGAAAAGAAGTACTAAACCATAGAAGGGGATACCCCATAGGCTTTCTTGAATACATACGAAAAATGGGACAGATCTTCAAAACCCAGATCCAGATACACATCAGAAGCTGTTTTCTTTTTTTCTTTGATAAGATAATAAGCTTCTTTCAATCTACGATGAATCAACCAGTGACTGGGTGTATCCTGAAACACTTTTTCAAAGTCCCGTTTAAAGGTTGATAAACTACGACCTGTAAGATAGGCAAACCGTTGCAGATCTACATTAAAATGGTAGTTCTGGTTCATAAAAGCTTCCAGATCTATTTTGCCAGGTTCTGAAAAGTCAAACAGAATATTCTTTAACTCAGGTTTTAGCTGTAAGAGCAGAAGCAGAGCTTCATTTTGCTTCACAGTCAGCAAAGCTTCGTTTTCTTTCTGAGTAAATAGTTGTTCATAGGCCCGTAAAGATTCCATATAACTAATCAATACTGGGACATGGGTCAGAGGAATAAATGCAGGTGTATTTACTGTCTTATCTGGTTTATACCCATACTCCAGATTAAACCTACGTAACGTATCCTGATCAAAATAGATACTGACAGAACGATACTCTCCATCTGCTGGTGGTTGTTTGGCGTATTTAGCCAACTGATTACGCCGACAAAAGTATATATCACCTTGCTGAAAGGACTGACGGGTAGTGATATCACTCATTTCCATACTACCGGACACAATATAACTGATAGTATGTTCGGGTATAAATTGCTCTCCAGCTCTGCTACGATGAAAATAACAGGAATATTGTATTGGTAATGTGGATGGCTTAGTACTCATATAGAAAAAGTAATGTAAAGAAAATGGTTTACAAACGATAAATTGTCTGTAAACCATTCCGGAATAGTATTTATTCAATAATGGTTTTAGGTTCCAGATAAGCTTCCAGGCCAAAGATACCATATTCTCGTCCAAGTCCAGATTGCTTAAAGCCACCAAAAGGCGCCATTGGATCATGTTTCAGACAGTTGACCAGTACCCGTCCTGCATTTAATTGCCCAGCAACTTGATGTGCCCGCTTCTCATCAGAGGAACTAACATATGCCTGCAATCCATAATCTGTGTCATTGGCTATCTCAATGGCCTCCTCTTCTGTTTTATATGAGATCACAGATAGTACAGGACCAAATATTTCTTCTCTGGCAATACGCATTTGGTTTTTTACATTCACAAACACAGTTGGTTTGACAAAGTTTCCTGCTTCAAGGCCTGAGGGCTGTCCAATACCTCCAGTTAGTAATTCTGCACCCTCTTCCAATCCTAACCGAATATAGGATTGTACACGGTCATATTGCTTCTTGCTTACCAAAGGACCTACAGCGGTATCTGCGTCCTGTGGGTTTCCTACTTTCACGTGTTCAACTGTTTCCTTCACCAGTTTCTTCACTTCTTCCAGGTGTGTTTCAGGTACTAATAACCGTGTACCTGCTACACAGGCTTGTCCACTATTCATAAACGCTGCCTGAACCGCCAATGGAACAGCCGTTTTAAAATTAGCATCTTCCAGGATAATATTAGGTGATTTGCCACCCAGTTCCAGCGTAATTCGTTTCATGCTATCCACTGCATTTCGGGCAATTGATTTACCAACCTGAGTAGAACCTGTAAATGAAATCTTGGCAATGTCCGGATGGCGACTGATTTCAGCGCCTACTACATCCCCACGACCATTTACAATGTTAAACACTCCAGCAGGCAAACCGGCTTCATGCAAACATTCTGTAAGGATCTGCGTTTGCAGCGCACTCATCTCGCTAGGTTTGATCACTGCGGGGCATCCTGCTGCGATGGCGGTCGATAATTTGTTAGAGATAAAACTATTGCTTGCATTCCAGGGTGTAATGATACCTACTACACCAACAGGTTCCATATGCACCTGTGATTGGCCTACAGTTCGTATTAGCTCTACTTGTTTTAGCGTCTCCATCGCACTTTGAATACTGTTTAGTGCATTGAGTGTACTCATTTTGGAGAATTGCAGCGTGCCCCCATATTCCTGAACCATCACATCAGTGAATTCATCCTGGCGCTTGGCTATGGCATCATACATCTTTTGCAGATATTCCAAACGTTGTTCTTTGGTTGTTTTTGAAAAGGATTTGAAGGCAGCTTTGGCGCTGGCAATGGCTTTACGGGTATCTTCTACATCACCAAGTTGGACAGTACCAATTACTGTATTATTGCTTGGGTTAATCAGTTCAGCAACTTCTGTTCCGTGTGGAGTTACAAAGGCTCCGTTTACATAGATTTTATCAATTGTTTTCATCGAGTTGATTGTTTTTGTTTCTACAAAGGTCGACACATTATGGCGGGTTCACTTTGCTAAAAAGTTCAATGTCTGTTTGTTGTAAAGTTCAGATGGGCCAACTTGTTTTCTGATATTCTATTGTTCTTGAAATGTGACCTGGTTTTAGGTGAGGATATGGTAAAAGAAAAAGTCTTCCCTGAGGAAGACTTTTTCTTTTATATAGATAACTATGATTTAGTTTATTCAATTACCAGTTTTTTCTGGCTACTTGTATTTCCTGAGTTTAATGTAATCACATACATACCTTTCTTCAATCCATTGGTAGGTAGCCAGATAGATCCGTTTTCTGTTACACTATTGTTTTTGTAAACAACTCTACCAGTTATATCATGGATTGTTACTAGCACTTTTGTATCAGAAAATGTACCTTTTACTGTTACGGCATTTCCTGAAACAGACGGATTTGGATACAAGGTGAAATTAGTATCAGACTCAAGTGAATTCTGTGTTGCAGCAAATGCCACTCTGGCACCAGAAGGAATCGTTTTAAACAATACTGCTTTAGGAATCAGATAAGTTGCAGCAGTAGTACCTCTTCCTGGATTGGTTGTACCTGGAATGCTGCTATATAATTCTACACCTCCGTTGTCCCATGAAACGCTATTGAGCACTTCGATTGTATAATATCCGGCAGAAGGGAAGCTTACCCGTGCTGAACTAGTGCCAAATGCCCAGTTAGCTTCATTAAGGACAACTTGTGTTCCATTTACTGTCAGAGCTGCATAGCCTTGAGAAGCTAAAAGAAAGTCTACTTCAATAGTGCTGTTTCCAGTTTGTACATCATGCTCTGGTTTGATCTGAATGTAACCGGAAAGTTTCAATGTAGATGTTTCAAGTTGTTCACCAGAAGGTGCTCCTGTTCCATCTGTGCCTAAAAATGTTGACCAGGTGGTTGACTGAGAACTGGTTGTTGTTGTTCCTGAAGGATAATCTACTGCATTAGAGGTAAAAGAGAAAGCAGGAGTTTGTCCGGCAATGGCAGTACGTGCTGCTGATACACTTGGACCATACTGAGTATAGAATTGGCCATTTAAACCATCTCCGGTTATAGGAGCTGATGTCGTAACAGACAGAGCTGTACTAGCAGCAGAGACATTACCCGCTGCATCTTTTGCTTTTACTGTAAAACTATAAGTTGTACCAGCTGTTAAACCATTCACAGTATAAGATGTGCTTGTGCTATTTCCTATTGGAGTGGTACTACTTCCCTGAAATATATCATAACTAGTTACTGCTACATTGTCTGTAGAGGCACTCCAGCTCAATGTAAAGCTAGTTTGTGTGATAGCAGAGGAAACGAGTGAAGTCGGTATTGTTGGTGCTTGGGTATCTGTTGCTGGAGGAATAGTTTTGAATAGATATATCTGAGGAATCAGATAAGTTGCAGCAGTAGTACCTCTTCCTGGATTGGTTGTACCTGGAATGCTGCTATACAATTCCACACCTCCGTTGTCCCATGAAACGCTATTGAGCACTTCAATTGTATAATATCCGGCAGAAGGGAAGCTTACCCGTGCTGAACTAGTGCCAAATGCCCAGTTAGCTTCATTAAGGACAACTTGTGTTCCATTTACTGTCAGAGCTGCATAGCCTTGGGAAGCTAAAAGAAAGTCTACTTCAATGGTGCTGTTTCCAGTTTGTACATCATGCTCTGGTTTGATCTGAATGTAACCGGAAAGTTTCAATGTAGATGTTTCAAGTTGTTCACCAGAAGGTGCTCCTGTTCCATCTGTACCCAAAAATGTTGACCATAAAGTAGAAGCAGGGCTAGTTGTACCAGAACCTGAAGGATAGTCTACAGTAGTAGCCGTAAAAGAGAAAGCAGGGGATTGTCCGGCAATGGCAGTACGTGCTGCTGATACATTTGATCCATACTGAGTGTAGAATTGGCCATTCAAACCATTGTTAGTAGTAGTATTAGTTAGAGTCGTAACGGACAGAGCAGTACTGGCAGTAGAGACATTACCTGCCGCATCTTTTGCTTTTACTGTAAAACTATACGTAGTACCAGCTATTAATCCTGTAATAACAAAGTTGGTTGTGTTAGTAGTAGCAACAGGAGTAGTGGCACTTCCTTGAAAGATATCATAGTTGGTTACTGCAACATTATCAGTGGAAGGTATCCATGACAAAGTAAAACTAGTTTGTGTTATACCCGATGCCGACAGACCTGATGGTGCTGTTGGTGCTTGAGTATCTGTCCCTGGAGTGCCATACTCATAAGCTCCTATATCTACTGTTGAATTGATAGGTCGTACCTTTCCTTCCAGATCTGAACTAGGAGATTGGCTGTTGAGCCCGGCATTAATCGCTGGACTTGTCGATTGCAAACCAAAATAAGCACTCAATTGTGGATTCGTCGAACTGAAAGATGTAATAGCATACGTTGGATTTACAAATTTTATATACGATTGATCACTCAATACTCTAATTTGATTCGTAGTAGGTAAAGTACCTGTTGCTGGATTTGTACTTGGATTCGATGATGTGAATTGCCCGGCGCCTCCAATGACTATATTGTTCTGTACATCAGTGTCGTAAGTGACCAGTAATCCATAACCAGGAGTATTGGTACTTTTCATTACTGCTATATTATTATAAAATTTGCATCCTAAACTCTCACGTGAACAATTCAGATCTCCATTCCAGCCATAATACTGAGGATATTTACCAAGTTCATAATTGTTATGGTAACAGGTATTATTACGAACGGTTGAATAATTCGTTTGAAATATATGGATGCCTCTACCCCCATTATTAAAACTTAAGTTATTTTCAACTAACGAAGGATGTATATAACCGCCTGTTTCGCCTCCGGTATTCCAGGTTTGTGTATTATTAAAATCATCTAAAATAATACCGTTTCCATCTGTTGGGGCGTCAGTAATTGATCCATTGGCAGGATCTGCATATGAGCAAACATTCTCAAAGCAAATGTTATTGCGAATAATTACACCCCATTCTCCAGTTATATAATCACTTGCATGGCGAGGATGGTAAACAGATATGCCACTACCATTTGGATTTCCTGTATTAGCAGCATTATGTCTAACCACGTTGCCTTCAATCAGGACATGGTCTGCATTGTTGATTTGAATTCCGGAGGATCCAATGTCATGAACATAACAGTTACTAACTGTGATCCAGTTTCCAAAACCAGAAGCTAAGATTCCAAAATGGTAGCTATTTGCCGGATTATCAAAAGTTACCTCTAGTCCATCTATTGTAACACCAGTACTATTGCTGATCGAAATCGCATGTGTACCAGAAGTACTTGCAATAACAGCACCATGTTTGTTAATAGATCTGATAATCAGTCGGGTACTTTTTGAGCCATTTTTGTTGTCAATGTTAATCTGACCTTCAACATACCTTCCATTGGCGATGTTAACAATATCGCCTGGAGTTGCTATCTGGCAAGCTTTGGTAACTGTTCGGAAAGCACCTGAACTGGAGTTGATTGTGCCTGGATTGTTGTCATTGCCATCAGTGCGTACATAATACTCTGTGGCATATGTGCAGCTGATTGCACATAACATAAAAAGTAAACTAAGACGTAGGATTTTTTTCATTACTAAAATAGCTGTTAAAAGATTGAAGATAGATTGTATTTTATATTGCTGAGTAATAAGTAACATGGTAAAAATAGGTAAATTGTAAATAAAATTAAATATACTTTGTGATTTTTTGATGCGTACCTATTGTGTTAGGTATCTTGATAGGTTATGTGTATATGAATTTTATTTATAAAGCCTATTTTAACGTTACAACCTAATATGTGTTGATTAATAACAATTTTTGCTGATGGTAAACATAGGAAAATATATTTTGTTTATATAGTTATAATTTTTATTTATAGTAAATATTTTGTAAGGGTATATTTAAATTTTGAGGATTAATAAAAAGATCTATTTTTATATGTAGATAATTTCTTTGGATTTCAAAGCGCCACTTTAAATTAAGTTGGCAGGGTGATTGACTTTTAAATAAGGAGGAAATTACCTTATCAACTATACAACTTTACTCCGGTGCTTTAATTACGGGTGACAGTGAAAGCGAATGTTGAATCTTTTTATACTTATGATATTCGAAAAAAGTGTATGGTTTTAGCTTTTTTTGAAAAACAGTATAGTTTAGATTTCTCCAAACACAGTAACAGGAGTTCTGAAGAAAATTTAATTTTTGGACAAAAGATGAAAGAAGTGAATTGGATTAATGAATACAGATATGGAAGTAAATTGGACAGAAGTTAATTTATGGGATAGTACTAGGGATTCATATCGAATAGTTTATCAAATCTGGAGACATTCTTTGTGAATAAAAGAAAAAAAGGTATATGTGTATGGTAATGAATAAATTATGACTTTACAGGTGGAGTGGATGTAGTATCTTTGTATTGTAAGTCAAGTAGATATATACTCAGACGTAAATCTGATACAAATATAAAAATACGAATTTAGGTTGTAAGTGGTTTGTTACTGAAATTCTTCGAAGGTCTCCCTCGGAGAATTTTTGTTTTTGGGACTTCAAGGTATTGTTTAGGAGTCAACCAATGATCAGATAAAGCATTTAATTGTCGCAATTCCACCCATACTTTGCCGGATATACACAGCATGTGATAAAGTACCAATAGTGACCTTTGTAAAAAACGAACACTATGATACCTGCATCAGAAAAAGATACACTTTATAAGGCATTGACAGAAGCATTTGATGCCTTTATTTCAACGATTTATCAAATTGATGAATCGGTTGTAAATACGATTCCCTTTACTGGAAGCTGGACTCCAGCTCAGGTGGTTACACATATTTTGCTGGCTACGGATGGTCTTCCAGACAACAAGACAATGTCTACAAATCGTGCGTATGATTCCTGTCTTCCTCAGATTCGTCCGTGGTGGGAGGATTTAAGTCAAAAATTTCAATCACCTGAAAGTTTGATGCCAGATAGTCTGCCTCATCAGAAAAGCGAGTTGATCACTAAACTGAAACATGTAAAGGAGAAAGATCTGGCTATTATCAGTGAGAAAGATCTTACAGCTATCTGCCATGATTTTGAGTTGCCCGGCGTTGGGTATCTTACCCGATATGAATGGCTCTGGTTTATCCAGATGCATTTGAAACGCCATCAGTTTCAGTTGGAGAATATGGTAAATAGAAGTTTTGAAGCAGGAAGATAAAAAACTTCAATACCTATTTTATCCAAGTTCACAGTTTCTGGCAAATATGAAAGCCCTCTATTTCCTGAAAATGAAGGGCTTTCATATTTTAATCATGTAATGACTATTATTTTAAATCTTCTATCGAAGCACCAAAGTTAATGTGCAACACATTTCCATTGGGTGTTACCAAGGCAGGAACAGATTTTACACCTGCTTTTTCGGCCTTTGTAACTTTTGATTTGTCTGTTCCCAGATGAATTACTTCAACTTGTTCGGACGGAATAAGAGTTAATATATCCTGTTCTGCACTTACGCAAACGGGACAACCTGCATGATAAAAAACGGATTTTGTCATTTTGTTTACTTGTTAATTTGTGAAAGAATAGTTTTTAATTCTGCTGATTCATTATCTGTCAAGGGCTTCAACGGACTTCTCAGCTGTCCTCCGTCATCTCCCAGGATGTGTAAGCCAGCCTGAATAGCTCTTGGCAATCCTTTGGCTACGATAAATTTCAATAGATCCAGTTGTCGATAGAAAACACGCTGTGCTTCTGTCAGGTCATTATTTTGAATAGCATTATATAACTGCATCGTTAATTCTGGTATCAGGTTAGGAGCTGCGGTACACCAGCCGTTAGCACCTGCTGCAAAAGCAGCGAGAGCCAGTGGATTGGAACCATTGTAAAAGGCAACATCTTCACCTAATTCCTTTCGTAAATAGTGCATTCTTTGTACATCGCCTGTACTTTCCTTAATCATTGTCACATTGGGAATTTCCAGCAAACGTTTCAGCAATGCTGGTGACATATCTACCCCGCTGGTTGCCGGGTTGTTATATACCATGATAGGAATGGATAGTTTGGAAGCAACTGCATCATAATGTTGTACAATCTCATCATCAGTAAGTTTCCAGTAGCTCATCGGGATAATCATTACTGCTGTTGCGCCTGCTTTTTCTGCAAACCGGGCATGATAAATGGTTTTATCTGTTGTAAGATTTGATACACCTACCAGAGTAGGTACTCGGTTTGCCACTTGTTGCATAGTAGCTTCTGTGACAGCCTCCTTTTCTTCATCTGTCAGATAGGGTAATACACCTGTACTTCCCAAAGGAGCAATACCATGTGCTCCTGAAACAAGTAGTCGATCTACTTGTTTTTTGAATAAAGGAATGTCGACTTTTTCCTGATTATCAAAGGGGGTGATTGGATAGGCTATTATGCCTTTGAATGGAATGGACTTCATTTGAAACGTTGTGGATAAGGATAAGAATTCTTTAAAAGAAGGTTTTGATCTGTATTACAAATCTCTGCCTTCTTCCTCACGAAGGGCAACCCCTAGATTTTGCAGTTGTGGAGCATTCTCACAGGCAAGGTATTTTGCAGGTTCTGTATCGCTCAGATTCTGATGTCTATGCCATGCCCAGGATGGGATATATACAGCATCACCTGCCTGCCATTCAATGTGTTCATCTTCAATCTCGGTCCATCCTTTCCCTTCAATCACATATAAGACTGTTTCATAGGTATGGCGATGGCGATTGGTTACTTGTCCAGGTAATAGTCCGCCAATGGTCATACTTACATTTTTGCTGGGTAAATCTACAAAGTAAACAAGGTGTTTTCGTTCGGTTGAGAACTGATTATGCTCACCTGCATTCTCTACATTCCTGTGAATAAAATGGGATGACTTTACATATACTGGCCGTGCATAGGTTTTATGAAAATCCTTGGAGCTGAATTGTTTTTGTTCTTCCTGAATTTCCATTGCTGCTGAAGTTGTTTCTAGTTTAGTCATAGCAGAGTTTATTTTATGTTTTTTGCCTTATTACCTTACAAAAATAGAGTACCTTTGGCCTATTATACTGATACAGTTTTACTAAAAACAGGTAGTCCAGATGCTTCGACCATGGAAATTGGAAATCCAGTTAGATTATACTGTGGAGAAGGCTATTTACCTCCAAATAGCTGATGCCATTATTGCGGATATACAATCAGGAAGAGTAAAGGGAGGTACTGCCTTACCGGGGAGCAGGGTACTGGCTCAAGAGTTGAAGGTAAACCGAAATACAATAGTGGAAGCGTTGAATGTACTGCTGACAGAGGAATGGCTCGTTTCTAAAGAACGAAAAGGAACTTTTGTGGCAGATACATTGCCGTCCCTTGTTAAAACTCCATATAATACTCCTTCTGCTGCAACTAAGGAGAAAGTACCCAATGTGTTTCGTATAATTTTTGATGATGGACATCCGGATAGCAAGATTGCTCCTGTGGCAGAACTAGCCAGAGCATACCGTCAGATATTTAATCGAAAAGCCCGGTGGCAGATGATGGGATACAGTAGTGAACTGGGAGATATTGAGTTTAGAAAATCAGTAGTCCAGATGCTCAATCACCAACGGGGAATGCAGGTAGATGAACATTCAATCTGTATAACCAGAGGTAGCCAGATGGCGATGTATTTAACAGCTCACTGTATGCTTGAGAAGAACAAATACATTTTGGTAGAAAATCCGGGATACAAGCCTGCCTGGAAAGCATTTGAACAAACTGGGGCCAGGCTATTGCCTGTTCGGGTAGATCAGGACGGATTGGTTATCGAAGATGTAGTAGCCCACTTAAAATCAGGTAAAAAGATAAATGCTATCTATACCACACCACACCGGCAATATCCAACAACAGTAACACTAAGCCTTCAGCGAAGGCTTGAACTCATTCGGTTGTCCAATGACTATGGTTTTAAGATTATTGAGGACGACTATGATAACGAATTTCATTTTGGCTATCGGCCTGTATTTCCATTATCTAGTTTTACAGAACTAAAAAACTATGTATATATTGGAACAATGAGCAAAGTCGTAGCACCAGCATTGAGAATCGGTTATCTGGTGAGTAACGACAGCGCTTTAATTAATCGGGTTGGATCTTTACGAAAAATTATAGATGTACAGGGCGATGTTATAATGGAACAAGCTGTTTTGCAACTTATTAAAGACGGTACTATAAAGAGGCATTTGAAAAAAGCGACCCATTATTACAAATCAAAAAGAGATTTTATGGCAGAACTACTAAAAAAGTATCTGTCAGAAAAAGCCGATTATACTATTCCGGATGGTGGATTGGCTTTTTGGGTAGTTCCCAGAATAGAAGTAAACTGGGAACAGGTTTCTGCCCAACTTCAGACCAAAGGGATCAAAATCATTACGCCAGATGATTACAGTTTTAATCGTTTGGTAAACGGTATTCGTTTAAGCTATGGTTCATTGTCAGAAGAAGACCTGGAAAAAGGAGTGCAAACGTTAGCCTCATTACTTTGATTTTTCATGACGCAATTTATCTTGATTGACTATGACGCAATAAGGTCATATCTGAAGTAGGCAATATCGTTGATACTACTTGATCAGCTGAGTAGATGGTTAGCTTTATTGGGAATGTAACCTGGAAATTTGTCAGTGATCAGAACTATGTTCAAAATGACAATCGAATATTGAGTGATTGGGCAACTATTCATCAAGCAAAGCGACCTTACTTCGAATCTCTTTACAAAATGACTGGAACTTTGTTCACTTTCAATTTTGACTGGAGTTCCAGTCATTTTTTGTTTTAACCGGAATACCAGTCGCTTTTCAGAAATATTCGAATAATGTTCACTTTTACCTTTGACCGGAACTCAGTTCAATTTTGGGAATGACCATACTTCCAGTTATCATGTATAGTCTCTTATGACCTTTGGTATATTTTCTATAAGCAAACGAGATTTATGTAGTGCAGAGCTTTTACTGTAAGGGAATACTGTTTATTCTTCTGAAATCAGACGGGTTCATGCCTTTGTATTTTTTAAATGCTCTATTCAGGTGACTTTCATCTGTAAAGTTAAACTCATAGGCAATCTCATTAATCCGCATGGCACTGTGCAGTAGTCTTGTTTCTACTAACCGCATTTTATAGTTGACTATGTAGTTTTGCAGGGTGTCACCTGTTTGTTTTTTAAAATACCGGCCTAGATAAGTAAGGGAAATATTAAAATGCTGGCTCAGCTTCTGTGCTTTCAGATTTTTGGGTTCGAAGATATTCTGCTGAATGTAATTCAACATTTCCAGGATAGGTTCACCTGTTGATTCATTGATATTCTTGGGCAATTTTAATGCAATATTTCTGGCAACAATCGTAATGATTGTATTAATGATTTGTTCAGATATACGATTGTAATAGAGCTGTTGATTAGTTTGTTCATTCAAAATACTCTCTACAAGCATAGCAATGAAAGGTTTGTCTACTTTGTTTTTTAGGATACAGCCCGGACGGTGACTGGCATTTTGCAGGATATATTCTACTTGTTTGACTATGTCTTTGTCTTTGCTGATATTATCCTTCACATACAATTCATTAAACCTCAGGAAAAAGAACGTTGTAGTGGTATCAATCACAAAGGAGTATTCATCCTGAGGAGTCAGTAAGAACAAGTTTCCCTTCCGGTAAGTAAAACGATTTTTATTGACAGTCTGCACTCCTGTTCCAGCAACGACATAAATCAGTTCAAAAAAATTGTTACGCTTTGTTGTTCGGGTATAGCGTTGTAATTCCTTCCATTCGATTTCGTATTGCCTATATAATGTTGCTCCATACATGGTTGTATAATACAGAATAAGTGTAAAGTTTTACAAATAGCGAAGGAAAGCAAATGTATACTTTTGTCTTAATAAAACTCTTTAACGATAAGAGAATTAGTAATCAGAAGAAGAGTAGAAGCTATAGCTGCTTTTAGAGAAATACTTATATGTATGAACAAAGATTGTTTATAAGAACACTTTAATTAATCTATACTTCAATGGATTTTAAACCACAAAAAAGCAACATGAACAAACTATTCACAGTGATTTTACTGTTTGTATCTGTATATTCGTCAATAGCTCAAACCAAGAGCAAGCAAGTAGCGAAAAAAGGAGAGAAGAAGTCTGTCGATGTATCAATCTCAGAAGACCAGGATGCTGGGTTTCCTCTTGCCGGGACTTGGATGTTAAAGGCAGCACAGGTGCTGCTTCCAGATGGAAATTTGGTTACAGACACTGCCTATGGGAAAAACGCAAAAGGTATTTTGATGATTGATTCCGACGGACAGTACTCCTTACAGATCTTTCGACCAGACCGCCCAAAGTTTGCCTCAGGGGATAAGAAGCGAGGAACGCCTAAGGAATATGAATCTGCTCTTTTAGGAATTAGCACACATGTAGGGCATATCAAAATGGATACTGTGAATAAGTTATTAACTTTTCAGATTGACAATGCCGCCTATCCAAACTGGGAGAGTACAACGCAAGTCCGAAAGTTCAGACTTTTGAATGATGAATTGTATTATCAAGTACCATCCACTGTCGCTGCCGGAACAACTGCAGTGTCGGTCTGGAAACGTGTCAGAAAAAAGTAAAGCAAGAAAATAGGTTTGTTGGTTACTGATTTTCTATTTTCCTGGCATCATTTGTCAGAATTGGTTATTTCCCATTCATAAAAAACATTACTCCTTGAGAAACACCATTTCGACTACAACTTCTGCATTATTGGCTACTTTTTTATTTGTAATCGTTGTGACCTTTGCCTCATCACAAAATCAATAAAAAACGTAGAATACTATGGAACGTACATTGGAAGGTAAGGTCATTGCTATTACAGGGGCTAGTAGTGGTATAGGTGAAGCAACTGCATTATTACTGGCAGAAAAAGGTGCAAAGGTGGTATTGGGAGCACGCAGAACAGAACGTTTGCAAAGTCTCTCGGATCGTATTGAGTCAGCAGGAGGATCTTGTATCTGGTTAGAAGCAGATGTAACCCAGCGGAACGATCTCCAAAAGCAGGTGGATCTGGCTTGTGAACGGTTTGGAACACTGGATGTGATAATCAATAATGCCGGGGTAGGACAGTTGTCGCGTATAGATGAACTGGATGTAGAAGGGTGGGAGCAGATGATAGATGTGAATCTGAAAGGGGTATTATATGGAATTGCAGCCGCTATGCCTGTGTTTCTGAAACAAGGCTCAGGACATATAGTGAATGTAATCTCTACATCGGGAATTAAAATTGTACCTACACAAGGTGTATATGCCGGAACCAAAAATGCGGTTCGTACTATCACAGAAGCTCTACGGCAGGAGTCGGCTGGACAGGTACGGGTAACAGGTATTTCTCCTGGATTTGTTCTGACAGAGATGCCCAATGCTATGAAGAATGCAACCATGAAAAATGCGATTAGAGATACCATGGAATCAATTGCCATTTCTCCTCAGGCTATTGCCCAAGCTATTGCGTTTGCCATTGAGCAACCTGCAGATGTAGAAATTGGAGACCTTGTCATTCGACCTTCTGTACAGAATTGAGCGTATTGTTGGCCGGTAGGCTGGGGAAACTTCCTCCTTATATGTTATTGCTACTATTTCAATTATGAAAACAACAGCAGAACAACCTTATATTTTTGAGAATATCTCTGATCTGATGCGGCGCCTGGAGCAGCCTAAGCCTTTACACCCTTTGGTAGCGTTGGTGAGGTATGGGAGTATTAAAGTAAACGTGGCCGATGTGGGACAACGATTTGCGTTAAACTTTTATAAGATTTCCTTTAAAATAGATTTTAAAGGGCAAGTCAGGTATGGGCAAGGATATTATGATTTTGAAGAAGGAGGATTGGCATTTCTGGCTCCCAACCAGATTGTTACTGCTTACGAACAAGAGAAAACGTATGAAGGATATACTTTTTTCTTTCATCCTGATTTCATACGGAATTATCCCTTAGGAAAACGCATCCATACCTATGGCTTTTTCTCCTATGCCGTTTCAGAAGCATTATTCTTATCAGAAAAAGAAAAATTCGTTATTGCTTCTGTTTTTAATCATATAGCATTGGAACTGGAAAACAATATTGATCAGTTTAGCCAGGATGTAATGGTTTCGCAGATTGAATTATTACTCAATTATAGCAATCGGTTTTATCACCGACAGTTTATTACCCGTAAAACATTGCACAATGAATGGTTGGAACAGATGAACAGTTATCTTGCTGAGAGGCTGGATAATGCGGTTTTGAGTGGTTTGCCCAATGCACAGGAACTGGCTGATTACTTGAAAGTATCACCACGCTATCTAACGGATATGCTTAAAACACTAACAGGACAGAATACACAACAGTATATTCATACATTGTTAATGGAAAAAGCCAAAGATATGCTTAGTCTCAGTCAACTGAATATATCAGAAATAGCCTACAAATTAGGGTTTGAACATCCCCAGTCTTTTCATAAATTATTTAAACAAAAGATGGGGATGTCACCTGTGGCATTCAGGCAGTCGTTTGAGTAATAATAATGTTGTTTTAATACAACTTTGTTTCGTTTACATTCATGACAACTCCTGCATAATCTCAGCAAAAATCCGATAGGAGTTTAACCGATCCTCATGGTGGTAAATATGTGAAGCAACCATGATCTCATTTACCCCTGTTTGTTTCAGAAACTCAGTTGTTTGTTGTTTTACAGTTTCTTTGCTACCCACAAAAGTATATTTTAACATACGTTGCAGGGCAGGATCATGAGAAAGCTGGCGTAGCTGAGGTGTCATGTCAATCGGTTCCTGCATGTAATCAGTTTGTCCGGTAAGTACACCAACAATCAGACGGATTAATGTAGTAGAGATACGTTCGGCCTGCTGATCCGTTTCTGCCACAATGACATTGATACAGGCAATAGTATACGGTTCCTGTAAAAAAGATGAAGGCTTAAACTCATTGTAGTATATATGCAAAGCCTCAAATAATTGGGCAGGGGCAAAGTGGCTAGCAAACGCATAGGGTAAACCCAATTTGGCTGCCAGATGGGCACTGTCAGTGCTTGATCCCAATATATAGATAGGAACAGAAACTCCTTCTGCGACTGTTGCACGAACTTTAGCACCCTTATTGTTTAATGAAAAATACTGCTGAATCTGCTTAATCTCTTCCGGAAACTGGTATACAGACTGCATCCGGTCTGAACGGATAGCATGCGCTGTAACCTGATCTGTACCCGGTGCTCTGCCCAGACCTAAGTCAATGCGATCAGGATAGAGAGAACCTAAGGTCCCAAACTGTTCAGACACAATGAGAGGGGAGTGGTTGGGCAACATTACACCACCTGATCCCACCCGTATTTTTTTAGTACCTCCGGCAATATGACCGATTAGCACAGATGGAGCCGAACTAGCAATACTGACCATATTATGGTGTTCGGCCAGCCAGAAACGTTTATAGCCCAGTTCTTCGGCTTTTTGGGCAAGATCAAGACTTTTTTCAAATGTTTGGGTAGGGGTACTGCCACTGGCTACACTGGCTAGTTCCAATATTGAATAAGAGAGAGATTTTCGGTTACTTGTCATTTTTCACTGATTTGAGAAAAAGAAACTGTTGTTCTTTAGTTACACAAAGGAACTAAGGTTAGTTCGTATTTGTAACTATTTATAGTCTGATAGTGGTAACTTTGAAGTAACTAAAATGAATCGCGAAAAATTTGCCTACAGTTCCTGTCCATTGGTAAAAGCTATGACAGCTCTGGGTTCCAAGTGGAAACCAATTATTGTATGTGTGATTCGGGATAAGAAAGTCCGCTTTGGACAGCTGGCCGCTATTATGGACGTTATTTCCCGAAAAGTTCTTACCGATCAATTGCGTGAACTAGAGGCCGATGGCATTCTGATTCGGGAAGAATTTAAAGAACTACCACCTCGTGTAGAGTATAGTCTCACACAGAAAGGACTGGATCTATTACCGATTTTTTCAATGTTGGAAGACTGGGAGACAAAATATGATCAGCAATCAGAGGTAGATGATCTGAGTATGCATTCTTTGCAGGAATCTTTAGTAGTTGAAAAGAACTAAATGATTGTACTTCTGAAGAATCTATTTTTATTCATCTGATCCTTATAATATCTATTCAAAATCAAATGCTAACTTTAAGGCCTGATTGATAGATATTAATTGGAATGAGTAAAAAAAATCAAGAGAAAATACCGGATTGGGGTGCTTTTAAAGAAGGAGACCAGAATGCCTTCTCCGCTCTGTATTTTCAGTACTTTAAACGCCTGTATGAATATGGTATGCGACTCTGTCAGGACGAGGATCAGGTCAAGGATTCTATTCATGATTTGTTTATCAAGCTCTGGAGTAATAAAAGTAATCTGGGAAATGTCTCCAACATAAAATCCTATCTTCTGGTTTCCTTGCGTGGTCTGATCTACGATACCTTTAACTCTCAACGCCGTCGTCCAAAAATAGAACTTGAAGATGATTACCATTTTGAAATGGTGTTTTCTGCTGAATCTGAATGGATTGACAAAGAAAACTTTACTCAGCAGACTCAGGTAGTATTGGATGCACTGAATCATTTAACACCTCGTCAGAAAGAGGTTATCTATCTGCGTTATTTTGAAGAACTTAGTTATGAAGAGATCGCTGAAGTCATGCAGCTTTCTGTAAAAGCTACTTATAAGCTGGTTGGCAGAGGAATGGAGGCTTTACGAGAGATTCTGAATGTTTCTAAAAAAACGCTTTTGGTATTACTGGTGAGTACTTTCATGGAAGTTCGTCAATGGATAGTTGTTCATTAGTAATAAATTTTATTTGTCACTCAACGAATCTAACTCGATAAGAGTGGTATATCCCTGATACTCTTTCCTCTAAGACCAGACCATTTACCAGCTCTGAAATTGTCCTAAAGAAAGTTCAACTATTGTTTTGTAACTTCCTCAAAAGTTTTTTCGGTTTGAAATAATATTCTGTGTTTTTGGCTTTTTATCAAGCATGTTAGTTGTCTGCAAGCTACATTGATAGGCTTTCTTTCTAGACTTGTAAAAAAAAGAAAAAATATTTTCCCCGCGTGGGGTAAAACTGTTTTTGATTTCGTCCTTACTGTGAGTTACCTGCAGAAAGGGGAAATAAACTGACTGGTTTCTACTGTAGAAAAGTAATTCAAACAGCTATGTGCAAGATTTAATCATTTATGAGACCTCAGTACCATCTGTTTACTATAGAAGATTTCCTGGAAGATGACTTCTTTCTTGAGTGGGTAAAACACCGTACACAGGTTTCTGAAGAGTTTTGGAATGACTGGATTACACAGCAACCCCCTAATCTGAAAGAAATGCAGGAGGCTGAAGCTAGATTACGGTTTTTGTTATCCATTCAGCGAATTACTCCTTCAGAGTCACTGGCGACAGACTTGTGGACTCAGATACAGAAAGATATTGATGATCAGAAAGAGCAGGTGATTGCATTGCGTCCACAACGCAGCAGATGGATATTAGTCGCTGCCTCTATAGTTGCTTTACTTGTATGTGTATGGATACTCAATACACAGTATTGGGGGAATGAGTTTGTTCGGACAGGATATGGACAGACCCGTGTTATAACATTGCCAGATAGTTCTGTTATAACACTCAATGCCAATTCGTCTATGAGTTATCCAAAACGTTGGAAATGGTTCAATGACTCCCGTAAAGTATACCTGAAAGGAGAAGCATTATTTCATGTAAAACACCTGAATCAGGATACCAATGCTATCAAGGAGTCTGAACGGTTTGTGGTGCGGACAGATGCTATTGAAGTAGAAGTACTGGGGACAGTTTTTAATGTGAAAGAAAGGAGGGGACTAGCACAGGTTGCTCTACAAACAGGGCGTATTCAGGTAAAAGGCCTTCGAGGTCGGGAAATTTCGTTTGAACTTAAGCCCGGAGAGTCTGCAAAATACGATATAAAGCGAAGACTATGGGAGAAAAAGGATACGGCTGTTGAAAGTGCTACCGCCTGGACAGAACAAAAACTAGCCTTAAGCAACACAACGGTCAATGATATTATCCATGAATTGGAAGATACCTATGGGTATACGGTTGTACTGGAAGATGAGCAACTGGGGCAACGTAGGATAGATGGAGCTATTCCGATGAGAAACGAAAAAAGCATTCTGTTTGTACTTTCCAATATACTCAATGTAAAGATAGAACGAAAAGACAGTTTGTTGATCTTCAAAAAGCGAAAAAGATAATGATCATGATATAAGTAAGCCCACCACTTAGCCAATTTATTACATAGCAAATGTTTGTTTATACTGCCTTCCGGGGGCAGCATGGCACTGCTTTGTCTGAATAGTAAGTGAGGATGTATTGGCCAGATTGTCTTGGGTAAGAAACAACCAGCTATGTTTTTTAGTGAAAAGTATCAGTGAAACCAACCATTTGTTTAATGATGAAAAAATCTACCAGATTACTTTTACGAGTTTGTTTTTTTCTTGGAACAATCCAGGGGATTCATGGATGGTATAATACCCTCTATGCACAAACAAATTCAGACAATTCATCCAAATCTGCTCAGATTCCACTTAAATCTGCACTGGACAAGGTTAGTGCTATCTATGGAACTCAGTTTGTTTATGAAAGATCATTGCTGGAAGGAAAGACAACAGGTGTGGATGTGGAAGCAATGAAGAAAAGTGGAGTAGAAGAGGTATTAAAGAGCTTATTGTATCCTAATAACTTGTTATTTCTCTATGTAGACAAAAATCATTATACCATTATTAGCAGGGATAACAAAGATTCGTCGCCTATTTCACCTTCTACCGGGCAGAATACTTTTTTCAGTAGTGTCAGTGAAATGCGGACTGTAAATGGCCGGGTAGTAGATGATTTGCAGAGACCTGTTGTAGGTGCTACGATCTATGTGGCAAATACCAAGGCAGTAGCCGGAACAAATAGTAATGGTGAATTCTCCATGCAGGTACCCTTGAATGGCGGTACATTGCTTTTCTCTCACATTGGTTTCAACGCCAAAGAGGTTCCTCTTTCTTCTGCAACTCATTATGAAGTAGTATTAGAAATGAAAATAGAAGAACTGATGGAAGTAGAGGTTGTCTCCACTGGATACCAGAATCTTCCAAAAGAAAGGGCTACAGGTTCATTTAGTACTATTACAGCGAAAGAACTGGAGAAGATTCCGGTTCCGAATATTGCTCAGCGGCTGGAAGGAAATGTACCAGGATTGTTATTAAATATTGGTGAGTCTGATAACTCGTTTTTGTACACAACTACTTCTAACAAGCTGTATACAGGAGTAGAGAATGCCAATACTTCATTGAGTATGGCTTTGCGAGGGCGTAACACCATTAACAGCAATCAGGCTCCTTTACTGGTTATCGACGGATTTCCAAGCCAACTGGATATCAGAAACCTGAACCCCAATGATATTGAACAGATTACAGTGCTGAAAGATGCGGCAGCAGCTTCAATATGGGGTGTAAGGGCAGCCAATGGGGTAATAGTAGTTACCACCAAGAAAGGGGCCTCTCTGTCTGCACCAAGAATCAGTTTTTCAGCTATGTCAAGTATATCTGGAAAACCTCGTTTAAGTTCATTGCCTCTCATGAATTCGTCACAAATGATAGATGCAGAACAAGAACTTATTCAGAAAAGATTAATGAACGATCCGTATAATATGGCTTATGCTTTGCCTATTACTTCAGCTGCGGAGTGGATTTTTAGAGCCAGACGCGGTGCTATCACAACAGATCAGAGAGATTCAGCATTGAATGTATTGAGAAATACCAATGGATACGATCAGGTCCAGCAATATTTGTTGCAAAAGGCAGTGTCTCAGCAATACAATTTGTCAGTGAGTGGTGGGCATGACGGATATACATTCTACATAGGAGGTTCTTTTTCCAATGAGAGAAGTTATGTCGTAGGTACTAGTGGTGATCGGTATACGTTGACTGTAAATCAGGACTTTAAGTTGTTTAAAAAAGCTACCCTGACAACATCTCTAAGAACTACTTTGTTTGATCAGAAGAATAATGGTTTGGGTCTAGCTCCATTTGCGGGTTATAGTGCCACCACATTTATGCCATATAACCAGTTGAAGGATGCGAATGGACAAAGTATTAATTATGACAGAGGTTATTATTCACAAGTAACTGATTCCTATGAAAAGCAAGGCTATTTGAATTGGAAATACAATTATCTGGATGAATTAAGATTATCGGATAATACTACAAAAGACAATAACTATAGCGCCAATATTGGTTTGAATATACCAGTGTATAAAGGTATTACTATTTCAGGGCAGTATTATATCGAAAAGGCGTATGTGAAGAACCGTATATTCCAGTCTATAGAAACTTATTATACACGTGACTTGATAAATACCTATACAAGTGTTAGTTCTACAGGTGCTCTTACTTACGGAATCCCCAAAGGAGGAGTGCTAACCTATAACAATTACGGTTCTGATAACTATAGTTTTCGTGGGCAGATCAATTATACTAGTACATTTAATTCACAACACCTGATAAGTGCACTTGCAGGTGCTGAAGTCAGACAGACATGGATTACGGGTGATGGAAATAAATTATATGGTTACAATGATGATAATTTGTTGTCTGTGCCGGTGCCAAGTCAGACTGCTACTTCATTCCAGGGATATTCTGTTTCAATTCCATCGGCTCAGTCTGTATTGGATCGCCGTAATCGTTTCCTGTCTTACTTTGCCAATGCTTCCTATACACTAAAGAACAAATATATCCTTTCAGGTAGTGTGCGTTATGATGACTACAACAATTTTGGTCTGGATCGTAAATACCGTGCTATTCCGTTATGGTCTACAGGGCTGGCCTGGAATTTGTCTGAAGAAAATTTTATGCACAAATTTTCTTCCTGGCTGGATAATCTGAAACTAAGAGCTACGTATGGTTTTAATGGAAATATTAGTTTAAGCAGTTCTCCATTCACTCGCATAACCTTAATGGGCACCGACAATGTGACTCAGTTACCCTATGCAAGTATTATTAACCCAGCTAATCCTGCTCTACGATGGGAAAAGACAGGAGTACTGAATTTTGGCTTGGACTATAGCCTGTTTCAGGGGCGTTTGGGTGGTAGTTTCGAAGTGTTTTACAAGCGTAGTACCGACTTGCTGGCTGATTTTCCTGTTAATCCAACCTATCTGGGCTCTAATATTTCCACTGTGACACGTAACGCAGGTTCCATGAATGGACATGGTGTTGAAATAGCTTTGAATGGTGTCATTGTTCGAAGCAATGATTTTCAGTGGAATGCTTCTTTTAT
This sequence comes from Xanthocytophaga flava, assembly GCF_030068545.1. NCBI lineage: Bacteria > Pseudomonadati > Bacteroidota > Cytophagia > Cytophagales > Rhodocytophagaceae > Xanthocytophaga > Xanthocytophaga flava. The sequence goes on from NZ_JASJOR010000008.1 coordinate 206,944, forward strand.
AATGAGTTACAATACACACAAAGTGACAGATTCCAGATATGCAGTTGCTACATCCCGTTTGCAAACAGCTGGTAACCTTGGTGCCTTGATAAATTATCCGGTTGACAATTTGTTCGTGTTTAGATGGGCAGGATTGGACGATGCTGGTAAATCTACTATTTACAATGAAAAAGGGGAAGTAATCAAATCGGCTGTGTATAGTGCCAGTGCCATTAAGAGTTTAAACGATCTGAAATACGCAGGTCGCATTACTCCTCAATATTTTGGATCCTTTAACCATACATTCAAATACAAACGCCTCACTCTCTTTGTTCAGACAGTGTACAAGATGGGGTATGTTTTCATGAAGCCCTACTCTCCAATGTCAACGAGCCGATATGGTGGTGTTGGATACAGCTTATACAATACCATTGACAAACGTTGGCGCCAGGCTGGAGATGAAGCTACTACCAATGTTCCTGGCCTGATACAAGGAACCTACGGGAATATTTATTACCAATATTCAGATATCAATGTCGAGAAGGGAGATCATATTCGTTTGCGTGAAGTTTCACTGGGATATACTATTCCAGAAAGATGGTTTGGCAGAGTGCCTGTAAAAGGTGTTACCATAACAGGGGTTGTACGTAACCTGGGTATTTTATGGAGAGCGAATAAAGATGGGATAGATCCGGATTTTATTCCAAATATAGGAACCTCTAACCTTCAGTTACCTCCATCTATTTCCTATGGACTTAACCTGAATGCTAATTTCTAACGAAATGCAGTGATTCTCACTTAAGATTCTTTCCAATTGTAAATCAGTGAATTACTATGAAAAAATATATAGTGCTTTTTATACTTGTGTGTTTGACCCTATTGCTCGAAGGGTGCAAGGATTATGTGGACATCCGTACAAAGGGCACCTTGGTTCCCAAAGAAACACAAAACTATCGGTATCTGATGAATAACCGCTCAGGGTTAATAAGCTCTGTAACTCTACCAGATGTGTGTTCGGATGATGTGGATATTGTGGATAGTGCACAACAAGCTGCCCTGTTTGTACCCCTTTCTTCTTCCTCTTTAAACACCGTATCCCGGATTAATTTTGCGAATGGCTACTTATGGAGTGCTTCTTTCTATACAACATTGGAAACGGATATGGATTGGGAACCAGTATATGGGGTTATTTACAATGCAAATGTTGTCATTTCAGAAGTATTAAGCAGTATCAATGGCACAACTGCCGAAAAAAACCAGATCTGGGCAGAAGCGCTTGTACATCGTGGAGAAGCATACCTGAATCTGGTATCTACCTATGCGAAAGCCTATGATGCGACTACTTCAGCCTCAGATCCGGGAGTTCCTTTATTGTTGGAACCCTCTCTGGATGCAAAACTGAACAGAGCTACTGTGCAAACTGTATATGACCAGGTAATTGATGATTTGAAAAAAGCGCTTCCATATTTACCCCGAATTAATACTGTAAATTCATTGCCATCTAAAGCTGCTGCTTATGCACTTCTAGCACGGACGTATCACCGGATGGAGAAATATAGTGAAGGTGCACAGTATGCAGATAGTGCGCTGTCGATTCAGAATACATTACTGGATCTCCAACAATACCTGAATGCTACCTATCCAATGGCAACCAGTGATCCGGAGATTATTCTCTCTAAAACAGCTTCAACCAATTTCAGATACAGTCCTACTGTTTTGCGGTTAAGCAATGAATTGCTGAGTCTTTTGGGAACTCAAGACTTGAGATATGTGCTATTTACTGCTCCTACATCTTCGCTGGCTTCTGGATATACTGGAAGGGCTTATTACAAAGATTACCTTACATTCGAAAACCGGAATACGGGTCCTTCTGTAGGTGAAATGATGCTCATTAAAGCAGAGGCGCTGGCTCGTAATCAGGATGCTTCCGGTGCTATGAACCTTATTAATCAGTTACGACTAAAACGATTCAAATCAGAGGAGTATTCAGACCTGACAGCTACTGATGCGATGGATGCGTTAGTAAAAGTACTGGAAGAACGTCGAAGAGAGTTATTCTGCCATGGTGGTTTCCGGTGGTTTGATCTGAAACGGTTAAACAAGGATTCTCGCTTTGCCAAAACACTGAAACGAAACTACCAAGGGACGGAATATACCCTAGAACCCAATAGTAACCGGTATGTATTTCCAATAGGAGACAAGTACATACAGTTTAATCCGGAAATAGAACAAAATCCAAGATAAAATCCAATCAACAAACCAATTTCAGATATGAAAAAGAACAACTGGCTATGGATACTCATGGCTTTGCTGATGAGTATTTATACAATACAGGCGCAGGATACACGTCATCTGATCGTAGACCCTGAAAGACCCAAGCCAGGAGATACATTTACACTCTGTTATGATCCTAAAGGTACTCCACTGGAGGGAATGACTAAGATTAGTTGTGTTCTCTATTTGTACAATCAGTATCAGTGGGATGTAAAAGATATTCCACTAACAGAAGAAGGTAGTGTCTGGAAGGCAAAAGTCACTGTACCTTCTACTGTAGGATTTGTTGCTTTCAAATTCAGATCCGGAATTGTGGAAGATAAAAATATGGGAGGAGACAAACTGGCAAATGGATATACCTATATGATGGTTGATAAAAGTGGAAGAGTAGCCCGTGGCGCGTATGCTGGTTATGGTCTTTTCCGTTCTCCTAATTATGGTCACAATGTACCCCAATACTTTGTTGAGGAAACAATCATCAGTGATACTGCTACCTTTCACTGGCTCAGTCAGGAAATTCTAACCTACCCGGATGCTGAAAACAAGATGAATCTACTTGGTTTGTATGCCAGGGCTATCAAAGCTTTCAAGGGAGAGGCTGCCAAGGCAGATATTCAGAGAGGTGTTACTTTTGTGAAATCACAGCCAAATGCAACAGAAAAGCAGCTGATAGAGGTTTGGGACATACTTAAATATAATTTGCAAAAAAACGCTTCTGCTGATTCGTTAGAAGCTATCATTCTTAAAAAATATCCTAAAGGGATTCTAGCCCGTCAGAAAGCATATGATGCAATCCGTAATGTAAGAGATTTTAAAGCAAGAATAGCGGCTCTGGAGAAATTTCTGAAAGATTATCCGGCACCTGTTGCTAAAAGTGGACAAGCTACTTCACGCGATTTTGATTATGGCAGGGTCTATCAGGATATAATGTTACAGGCAATTATTACCAAAAACTATCCGGCACTCAAACCGTATATCGCTATTGCGCCAATGAGTGCTCTGAGTTTTACTTATTATAAAGGGATAGAATTGGCTATTATGCATAAGCAAATGTCAGATACTGACTTATTGCCGTATTCCACTCTATTGATTGAGAGAATGGACGCCTTGGGAAATCAGTCAACTGTAAATGAGTGGTATTATTCTCCTCTGGAATGGAGAGCTAAAGTGGATACAATGATCAGTCAGTGGCTGCCTATCCATGTAGGATTGCTGCACAGAACGGGTAATTTGAAAGAGGCTCTTGCTTATGCCGAACGGGCAGAAGCTATTCATCAGTATAAGAAGGCTACATTGAATGATGAGTACATTACCTTACTGGAAAAAAATGGAAGAGGCAATCAGATCCCAACCGTATTGACTGCCAGTGTACATGCGAATGCAGCTACACCTGAAATGCTGGATCGATTGAAACAAGAATATATCAAACAGAATAAGTCAGACCAGGGATTTGATAAATACCTTAGTTCTCTGAAAGACCAGAAGTCACTTTCTGCTATGAATGAAACCCTTTCTGCAGAAATGATAAAAAAGCCACTTCCTGAATTCAAGATGATAGACATGAATGGTAATCTGGTAGAACTATCTAAACTCAAAGGTAAGGTGGTGGTACTTGATTTCTGGGCTACCTGGTGTGGACCCTGTGTCGCTTCTTTCCCTGGAATGCAGTTGGCAGTCAATAAATATAAAAATGATCCAAATGTTGTGTTCTATTTTGTAGATACTCAGGAGTTTAAAGTTAATTATCAGGAAAGTGTTAAGAAGTATATTGCAGATAATAAATATCCGTTTAATGTTTTGTTTGACAATAAAGCTGCTGGAAGTAAAACTAATGAAGAGGTATATGCACAATATTCCAAAGGATTGGGTATATCAGGTATTCCTTTAAAGCTGATTATTGATCAGGATGGTAATTTGCGTTTTGTAGCTACAGGGTACAAAGGCAGCGCCAGTGCTTTACTGGATGAAATGTCAGCAATGATTGAAATGACCCGGAATGCCAAATAAATTCTTTTCTGATAAATGACAAGGTGCGTTTTTTCTGACAACAGGATTATTTACTCTTAAACATAATCCTGTTGTCTTTTTTCTTGTAGCCTCTAAATACTTGTATTTTTCTTCCTCACTGATAATGAAAAGCGTTTTCTTTCTATTACTTGGTATAATTTCTTCACTATTCAGTTTTACCCCATTGCTGGCTTTCTCTTTTGCTCCTTCAGATTCTGTTATCTGGCAGGGACAGACAGGCATGAAACGATTGATCCTGAGATGGCATACCTCAATACAAAAATCATTTCCAGTTGTAATACTACAGCCTGAGAGCTATTATTCTGTACCTGATACTGGTATTGCGACGCTGAATGGAGATAGTATTTCAGTTTCCTGTAAAAGGTCGGGGATGGGATTTAACGGGTTTTTTTCGAAAAGAGGTACTCAACTACAGGGACAGGCGAGTCTGGGAGACTCTAAGGTTTTGTTCTCCTTACACAGGATTTCTAAAATAATGGATATTTCAACACCTCAGGACCCCAAACCTCCATTTCCCTATCAGATAGAGAATGTTCACTTTTCAAACAAGGATTCTTCCATTCGGTTTGGTGCTACTGTTACTGTACCTAATAAGAATAAAGAGAATCCAGTGGTAATCCTGGTAAGTGGTACAGGCCCACAGGACAGAGATGGGACAATGGCAAAACATAAAATGTTCTGGATACTGGCAGATCATTTGTCCCGAAAAGGAATTGCTGTACTACGAATGGACGACAGAGGAGTAGGAGAGACCACTGGTGACTATATGGCGGCAACGACCGCTGATTTTGCTGCAGATGTTAAAACGGCTATTGAGTATTTAAAATCACGGAAAGACATTAATCCCAAACAAATTGGCTTGATTGGGCATAGTGAAGGAGGAATCGTGATTTCTCTGGTGGCTGCTTCATCCCCTGATGTGGCATTTATGGTATTACTGGCAGGAGTGGGGTTAAGCGGACTGGATGTCACGATTACTCAAAACGACGCGCTACTGAGAAAATCCAGACTTCCGGAAGAACATGTTGAAAAATTCAATGAACTGTTTAAGATTTGGTTTACTACAGTGCGGGACAATGCATCTGCTAAGGATCTGGATACCAAGATAAAAGATGCTTTTTCATCCTGGAAAGCTACACAAAATCAGGAGTTGCTTTCAAAGATGAATTTGCTTGAGTATAGAGGGGATAATTTTACACAACGGTATATACGACAGGCCACTACACCTTGGTATCGATATATGATTCAATATGATCCCGCTCATGTGGTGACTAAGATTAAAGTACCTGTACTGGCATTAAATGGCGATAAAGATCTAATGGTGGTAGGAAAAGAAAACCTGGCAAGTTTTGATAAGTATCTGAAAGAAGGAGGCAACAATGATTTTAAAACGGTTTTATTGCCTGGATTAAATCATTTGTTTCAGCATTGTAAAACATGTACCAATGAAGAGTCATCTGAACTGGAAGAAACCTTCTCCCCAGAAGCTTTGCAGATGATCAGCAGTTGGATTTCTCAGCATCTTACGTCTGGTAAATAATGTGAGTACCCGCTATATGGCAGTCTGGTACTCTCATTTGCCTGTTTCGAGGAGAATATGTTTGATTAGTGGGAGTATTTGCCTTCAATTTGTTCCCATACACATAGTTGTTAGTAAAGAGTGCAACTATGTAGTTTTAATAGCTGGAAAAATCCCTGACTTCTCTGAAGCAGGGATTTTTATTTATTCAAAAGTGTTCTGGCACAGTTATTTAGTATCTGCTGGTATAGTTTAACTATTTAACCATATTTACAATTTAACATAATACAACTATGGGACTTCTGACTTGGATTATTTTCGGACTTATAGCTGGTGCCTTGGCAAAATTGATCATGCCAGGTGACCAATCAAATAGCTGGCTTACTACTATCTTATTAGGTATTGTAGGTGCCGTTCTTGGTGGATTTATTGCGTCTGCCATTGGTTGGGGAAGCGTGGATGGCTTCAATTTTAGAAGTCTGCTGATAGCCATTGGAGGATCATTGGTGTTACTTTGGATTTATGCTATGGTTGCTAAGCCACGTAGCCGAACCAGAGTATAAAATATACTCTATACTAAATGAGCCACTGGGTATCTAAGGATAGTTGGTGGCTTATTTGTTTCTTATCTATGTAAAGGCAATCTGAATAGGAAGTACAGGAAAGATTAGATTGATATATAAACCTAAGATTCTAAATGACCAGATCTTACAATGAACAAAGTAAATATAGTCAATAAGGAAGATACAAACAGTTTGAATGCAATCCCAAACCTATATATAGGCACGTCAGGCTGGAGCTATCGCTGGAAAGAACTATTTTACCCACTTGACTTGGCATCTTCTAACTATTTACCCTACTACGCCACACGATTTAATTCAACCGAAATCAATAGTAGCTTTTATCACTTCACTATGATAAAAACTATTGAGAAATGGCTACAGAGTACACCTACTTCATTTCGGTTTGCGGCAAAATTGCATCAGGAAATTACCCATAAACGCAAGTTTGTTGATTGTGCCCAATCGTTGGAAAAGTTTATGTCACGCTATCAGCTGATGGGTAACCGACTGGGGCCAGTACTGATTCAGCTTGCATCGAGTTTTCACTTTGATAAATCTCTAACTGAAGATTTTTTTTCCCTGCTGCGGGAAAAATATCCTACTCAACCTTTTGCACTGGAAGTTCGTCATAAATCATGGTTTGCGGAGGACTCTCTGGACCTTATGCGGGATAGAGAAATCAGCTTTGTTATTTCGAGTGGTGGTAAGCGGTTTCCGGGTCTTGAAATTGCTACTACAAATACTGTCTATATGCGTTTACATGGAGATGAGGTATTGTATTCTTCTTCGTACTCGGACGAGAAGTTGGAAAAGTATGCACTTATGATCAAGGATTGGTTGTTGGATGGGAAAGAAATCTGGGTGTTTTTTAATAATACCATTCAGGGACATGCTATTAAAGACTCCAGGAGATTATATACCATGATAGAAGAGCTTACTTGATAGTTAGTAGCAAGCTCTCTTCTGGTTATAGCTAATAGGAGATATAGTTACTAGTCCAAAACAGTTACTCCCAGCATTTGAAGCAGATGTACCTTAACATGTTGCCAATCCTGATCAATAATACTATAGGACGCTGAATTCCTTTTGGTTCCATTATCCCGGACCATATCATTTCGAATGATACCTTCAAACTGTCCTCCAATTTTCTCAATAGCTTTTCTTGACCTTACATTCATTTCATCTGTCTTAATATGCACTCTCTGAATTTCCAGATAGTCAAAGCAATACTGTAAGAGGAGAAATTTACATTCTGTATTAATGCCGCTTCCCCAATAGTCTGGATGCATCCAAGTAAAGCCTATTTCCAGCTTTTTGTGTTTAGGTTGAATATCCATGTATCGTGTACTTCCTATTATCTTCTCCTTGTAAAAAATAGTAAAGGGAAATTGACTTCCTTTCTCTCTTTCTTCCAATGCTGCTGGTAAAGTAGCTTTAAACTTTTCAGGGTTAGCGAGGTCAAAAGGATAAAATTGCCAGATTTTTTCCTCTGTTGCCAGCTTTTCCAGAGTATCAAAATGAGCTTTGTCTAAGGAAACAAGTTCTACCATCTGTCCTTTTAGTACCAGAGGTGTTTTTATAAGATTCATATTTTTTTATTGAAGATCAGATTCAGAAGTGGATACTATACCAATGCTGATGAAAAATAGGCATAAACCTACTATTCTGGAGGACCTTTCAAAAACTATCTTACTAAAAAAATAGTATAGTAGTCTAATACACAGGTTGCCTGAATGAAATATAAATCTGGTCAACTGAAACACATAGCCATCATACATAGTATTTATGCAGATGCTATCATAACAAGTTAATCTTTCCCCGTTCTAAAAGCATTCTTTGTTCAGTGGAGAAAAAGATCTATCTGGTTGTTTGAGTTTTTCAAACTTATAGGTTGTTAATAGTCAAATAGTTCGTCCTCTTTTTATAAGAATAGTTTATGTTGAAATTAACAACCTGAAAGTCTGAAAAGCAAAAGAAAAAGGATGAATTATGTGTATTTAGAAATTCCTTACATTTTATTTTGTTCGTACAGAAACCTATATCAGGATGAATACGCTTTTTTTTTAGACAAAAACGTATTCTGACTAGACGAAAAAAGAGTATACGTTTATAAATTTACTCTGGATTGATAGTTTTACTTAAAACTATTACACTCAATAGATACAATGCATTTGTGAAAAGATTACCATCTCTCTTTGCTCTACTTTTGTCTCCTGCCAGATCGGGATAAAAGATCTGTTATAGTGTTGCTTCAGTCAACTAGTGGAAGGGTATGAAAAAAACAGTACTTGTTGTGGAAGATTTCGCAAGCATTCGCGATTTCGTTTGTGAGATATTAGAAAAGAAAGGGTATCATGCTATCAAAACAACAAATGGCAATGAAGCTCTGGAAGTACTTTCTCGTCAGGCAGAGGAGATAAGTCTTGTCCTGTCAGACTATAATATGCCTGAATGTACTGGGATGGAACTCTTAAAAAAGATCAAAGCCAATCCTGCAACTTTACCTATTCCCGTTGTCTTTCTAACCACAGAATCAGATCCGGTCAAAATGCGCACGGCAAAGGATGCCGGCCTGGCGGCTTGGGTAAGAAAACCTTATAAAGCAGATACCTTCTTTGCCTTGCTTGAAAATCTTTCCAGATAATGGATAAGAATCAGCAGCGGTTTGTGGCGGATGCACTCGATCTGCTTAACGAACTAGATGAAGGACTAATGCAACTGGAGGCGACTCCGTTTGCGACAGCACCTCTCGAACAGGTTTTTCGTACAATGCATACACTCAAGGGTGGGGCCAATATGTTTGGTTTTGACAATATTGGTCAGCTGGCCCATCAGTTGGAGACTGTGTATGATTTTTTTCGGCAAGGTAAGCTACAGGTTACAGATCGCTTAATTAGCATTACACTCAATTCGTTTGACAAAGTCAGATCTTTGTTACAGGAAAAGGATTGGGCAAAAATCACTCATGTTGATGCCTTAAAGGAGCAGTACCAGGCCGCGGTTGGTTTTCTGCAGCATTTTCAGACCGACTCTCAGACTTCTTTTTCTGCTGTACTATCCAATGAAGGAATGGCAACCTATCTGATTCAGGTAAAGCCTACCATTGCCATTACAGAAGATGGTACACATCCGTTGGTATTTATAGTTCAGGATATTGCAGATCTGGGGCCAACATCAATTCATCTGGCAAAAAAAGAAAATGGAGAAGTAGACTACTGGAATATTTGTATCAGTACAACGGTTTCGCAGCCTGAACTGGAAAGCTATTTTATTTTTGTAGAAGATGAATCTCAGGTTGTATTTACACATATTGCGATTGGAAACCTATTGGAGGATGAGAAATTCCGTACTTGTGTAGAAAAATACTATCAACATGAACTTAGTCTGGAAGAATTGGCGTCTGTAGTAGGTCAGTTTTCGGCTCAGAATCCTGCTGTTTCATTAGATGAAACCGAAACTGAAATTGCTGGTTCTTCTCAAAAAGGAGATTCAGATACAATCATCAAAGTAAGCAAACGCAAAATTGATGATTTGCTTAATCTGGTAAGTGAACTAATCATCTTACAGGCACAGCTTTCTACTATCAATTCACAGCTGAATGCCCATAGTTTAAATCATGTAACTGAACAACTTGAACTTGTCACCAATCGACTGCGAGATACATCTCTGGAGATTGGTCTTGTTCCTATTGAAACATTGGTTACCCGCTTTAAACGTTTAGTACGGGATGTTTCCAAAACCTTGGGAAAGAAAATAAATTTTCTCTCCGAAGGTACAGAAACAGAAATGGACAAAGATGTGATTGAGGTAATGGCAGAGCCTATTATGCATATCATCCGAAATTGTATTGATCATGGAATTGAATCTGTAGAACAACGGAAAGCTGTAGGTAAGTCAGAGTATGGCTCAGTAAAGCTAAAAGCATTTAATACTGGTGGATTTATACACATCCATATCAGTGATGACGGAAAAGGGATCAATCCCGAACGTATATTACAGAAAGCCATTGAAAATGGTCTGGTTCAAGCCCATGAATCATTATCGGAAGAGGAAACCCTCAAATTTATTTTTCATCCCGGTCTTTCTACTGCTACCCATGTTTCGGATATTTCAGGATGAGGTGTAGGAATGGATGTGGTCAGGCAAAAGATTACTGAATTGCGGGGTAGTATTGTGATTAAAAATACTATTGGACAGGGTGTTAGCTTTCAGATTAAACTACCTCTATCTCGCTCTATAATCGAAGGATTGTTAGTCAAAGTTGCACAGACTCATTATATAATTCCACTGAACCTGGTTGAACAGATCAACCGACTTCCCTATGAATCATTGAATCGGGACAATCATCTCAATAAAACCATTCTGGTAAATGAAGAGTTGTTACCCGTTTTTTCCCTTTCCCGGCAGTTTCACCAGGACAGGATTCCACCCAAAACCGCAGATGTCATTACCATACTGGCCAATGGCAGGAAAAAAGGACTGGTCGTAGACCGTACTGAAGGCAAGATCCAGGCCGTATTAAAGCCTCTGGGTGAGGCATACCGACAGCAGGATTTTATTGCAGGTAGCTCCATTCTGGGAGATGGCAGTCTGGCCTTTGTACTCGATCCGGACCGTCTTTTCCAGTTAGAATCTATCTAAGTTCTTACTACATATACTAAGTACATATACACATGGAGGCAAAAGCGTATCTGACGTTTGTGCTTGGCAATGAGAAATTTGCCATAAGCGTAGACCGTGTACAGGAAGTGGTTGAGTTTGAAAAGGTTACCAAAGTGCCAAATGCTCCTGACTATATGCTGGGCATTATTAATCTTCGGGGCCGACTGCTACCACTGCTTGACACCAAACTCAAGCTGGGATTACCGAAAACAGAAATTACCCGTAAAAGCCGGATCATGGTCTTGTTGATCCCCGGTATTGATGAGAAACAAATGGAAATCGGCGCGCTGGTAGATCTGGCCAGAGAAGTAGTTGAAATACGTGAAGATGAGACACAGCCAGCTCCCGAGTTTGAAAATTATTCGACCAATGCCCCTATCAGCAGAATACTTAATAAACAAGGAGAGGTGACTATGCTCATGGATATTGAAAAGGTTTTCTCTTCACAAGATCTTACTCTTTAGTCAGACTATTACCTCTGACACAATACGTACAGTCAGTAAAGTTAGAAATCAACCAAAATAGAAATCAACCGAATAGTAAACATCAGTGCTGTATGTCAGCATTGTTAAACAGACGCTACTATGATACAAAATCTACCCATTAGAACCAAGCTTATTATGGCTTTCTCTCTGCTAATACTGCTTATGGGAGTCATACTGAGTATTTCCTTCTTCCGCCTTCGTGAAATGAATCAGCGCATGGAATCCATTGCTGATGTGACTACGCGTAAATTGCAACTGATTGGCCTTTTGCAAAACGATGTTACCGAAATTTCACGTGATCAAAGAAAAATCATCTGGGAATCCGAAGACCAGAAGATGAACGATATTGCCAGGGAAATCACTAAGAATTTCGAGACGATGAAAACAAATACTGCAGAACTTGAGAAGATTAGTGAAGGCCAAGCAGATGAATACATTAAACAACTGGTTGCTAAGATGGATGAGTATGCAAAGATATCAGATGATATTATAGCTCTTGCCACCAAAAACACAGAAAATAAAGCTAGTAATCTGTCTTCTAATGAAGGTTATTCTGAGTATTCAAAATCCTTAGCTATTCTGGAAGAACTTATTTCTATTCTGAATACAGGCGGGACTAAAGAACAGATCAATCAGGCTGGTCAGGTTCGTGATATGTTAACCCAGTTGGTAAGTCAAGAGAAGTCAATCATTCTGGCAGAAACCAAGGCGGAACGGGAAGTTCAGGCCAAAGAAACGGCGTTGATTGAACAAAAACATGATTTGGCAACTGCCAGGCTGTCTACCTCTCTTACAGGTGAAGCTAAAATATTGCTGGACCGATATATGCTACAATTCTCCAGTTTTTATGATACTCACTCTGAAGCCATTAGTTTGGGAAGAGAAAGCTCCAATGATGTAGCTGCTGAACTAGCCAACGGACTGGCCGAACAAAAAGATGATGAAATTGATCAGGTATTGGATCAGATTGTTGCTATTGTCAATACACAACTGGAAGATGACCGTCAAGATACGGATGAAATGTATATTAGCACATTGCTGACAATGGGTGTGTCCATTTTGGTTGCCGTGGGTATTGCTATCTTCAGTGCAGTATGGTTAATCAAAGACATCACAGCTTCCCTGAAGGTAGCTATCAATGCTATTAAGACACTGGCTGCTGGTGATTTTTCGGCAGATGTAAAAACAGATAAAAAAGATGAGATTGGGGTTATGCTGGTAGAACTTCAGCACATGATCGAAAAACTCCGCAATAGTGTAGAAGTAGCAAAACGTGTTTCCAAAGGAGATCTGACTATTGATTTCAAAGCACAGAAAAATCATGGAGGAGATCTCGATGACGCACTGGAACAGATGGTCAACAATCTGCGTGAAATAGCGACTACTATTTATAACGGTGCAGAAAATGTGGCATCTGCCAGTCAGCAGGTTGCCGCTACCTCACAACAGATGTCACAGGGTGCTCAGGAACAAGCCAGTGCTACAGAAGAAGTATCTTCTTCTATGGAACAGATGGTAGCCAATATTCAGCAGAATACAGATAACTCACGTGAAACTGAACGCATCTCAAATAAAGCAGCAAACGATATCCAGGTTAGCATGCAGGCTATCTCTGAGTCGGTAGAAGCTATTACCCTGATTGCTGAAAAAATCTCTATCATTGAAGAAATTGCCTCCAAAACGGATCTTCTTGCCTTGAATGCCGCAGTAGAGGCAGCACGTGCTGGTGAACATGGAAAAGGATTTGCAGTAGTAGCAGCAGAAGTGCGTAAACTGGCAGAAAGAAGCCAGAAAGCAGCTACAGAGATCAATGAAATCTCTGGCAGAACCATGAAAGTAGCTAGAGAATCCAAAGAACTGTTTGTCAACATGTTGCCTGATGTGAAAAAGACAGCCGAGCTGGTACAGGAAATTGCAGCTGCCAGCATTGAGCAAAACACAGGTGCAGATCAAATCAACAGTGCTGTACAACAGCTTTCACAGGTTACACAAGGTAATGCCTCTGCGGCAGAAGAGATGTCTTCTAATGCTGAAGAACTCAACAGCCAGGCTGAAGAACTCAAAACGGCAGTTAGCTACTTTAAGTTGGGGAATACTGCAACCTTTAGAATACAGAACAAGCGAACGAAACATACAAAGAGTTCACATTCTGAAGGTCTTTCTACCTACCATGTAGGAGAATCCAAAGGTTTTGACCTCAAATTCGATGAAGTATCTGACCAGGGCTTTGCAGAGTTCTAATCTACTTGTTGTTTATTAGGATTATCCTGACAACTGTATCTATGTAGTTGTCAGGGTAGCTATTTATTTGGATACCTATCGGATATGCAATTACCAGATGCATATCTCTAGTCTCATTTTATAATGCATTTATAAAACAGATCATTTGTGTATTTACTACCCTTATGAGACACCCCCGTCTTTTTAAAAATATTGCATGTAGTGGCATAGTGCTTTTGCTATGTACACAGGTCATAGCTCAGCAAACACCTCCCACTCGTATTTCCTGGGATAGATTCCTGAATACAGTCATGCAACATCCTGATATAGTAAAAGAAAAAGAGAAGGTTAATCTGACCCGACTGGATATTGATGTAGCTAAAATTAAACCCGATCCGGAACTGGAATTTGGGAATGCTTGTGGTGATATCAGTGGCATCAACATGGCTCAACAATGGTATGTAGGGGTTAATTATACAATAGAGACAGGAAACAAACGCAAATACCGGATACAATATGCCCGAAGTTCAGTTCAACTGGAAGAGGCTGAATTTGAGTTGTTTGTTCTTGATTTTGCCCGGTCTGCCTTAAAACAGTACTATCAGTGCTGGGTGTTGGAGCAAAAAATTAATCAGTTGAAACGTTATCATCGTCTTTTGCCTCCCATAAAGCCGGGCTCAGTATCTGATAGCTTGTCACATTTGCGTCAACTGATTATGCTTGAACACGATAAACTGGCATTGGCGGATGCACAACATCAGTATGAAGAAGCCATCCAGGCATTACAGGGATTTGTAGATTACCTGTATCCCGATAGCATGATTCTTCCTGATACAGCTATCAATCCCGAATACATATTTTCCATGAATGATGTACATCAGCAGTATAGCATAAAAAATCATGCTGAGCTAAAGGTAAAATCAATGATGGAACAAATGGCAAATGATCAATTACTCATGACACAGCATAATAGGATTCCGGATATTTCCTTTTCACTGGGAAACAACTTTATAGCCAGAGCAATCAACCCGGAAGCGCCATCTCCTGCTTACAATGCCATTACAGCTATGCTTTCTGTTCCACTTAAGTTCTCAAATATGAATAAATCAGAACTTAAAATCATTCAGTATAACAAGGAGGCAGCCATGGAAGAGTTACGCAATGAATGGGATGAAAAAGAAGACGAACTTTCTGACCTGCAATATCAGCTCCGCCGCCTTGATACCCGAATTAAGCATGTAAAGGTGCTGATAGAACATCAGTCCTCCCTTGTTGAAAAAATTGGCAAAATCAATCCTCTTCTGCTCGATGAAGAATACCAGCGACTAAAGCATTACCACCAATTGTATTGGGAAAGTACTGAAAAACTAATTGGAGTACATCTGGATTTGTCTTTTATGACAGGACGTTACGAAAAGCTGATTGGATCTACGGTAGCTGGCATGCCTACTGATTAATACTCTTTGTTTTAAAGTTATTAGTAAAACCTTCTTACGTGTTGTGTATGAATGTACTGGAAGAAAATCCCTATATACTGCAAATGGATATTGCTAGTTTCCAGCGAATTTCTGCTTATATAAGTAAAGAATATGGAATCAAGCTTCCTGAGAGCAAAAAACCTATGCTTCAAGGAAGGCTTAATAAAAAGATCCGTAGTCTGGGAATGACTTCTTATAAAGAATTTATTGACTATATTTTCAGTGAAGAAGGTAGAAAACGCGAATTGTATAATGTAGTTGATCTGATTACCACCAATAAAACTGACTTTTATCGCGAATCTGCCCATTTTCATTTTCTTACAAATGAGTTTTTGCCTCGCTACCAGAGCAAACGAGGCAGGAGCCCATTGAAGATCTGGTCATCCGCTTGTTCGACTGGGGAAGAACCCTATACGATCATTATGGAGATGGAAGAGTATAAAAAGCGGCATCCTGATTTTTCGTATAGCTTGCTGGCCAGTGATATTTCCATTCGGGCATTACAGGCAGCCTATCAGGGAATATACGAGCAATCCAAAATTAGTTCTATTCCTTTAGACATACGGCGAACCTATTTTCTGCAAAGTAAAACCGATCCGCATGTATTTAGAATCAAACCCTTTTACCGGAAAAAGATTATATACAAAAGGATCAATCTTATGGAGGATTCCTTTGGTCTACTCAAAGCGGATTATGATATTATATTCTGCCGGAATGTACTTATCTATTTTAATAAACTAACTCAGGAGGAAGTTATTGGAAAACTTTGTCAGCACCTGCGACCGGGCGGATTGCTGTTTCTGGGACACAGCGAATCGATTCTGGGAATGCAACTACCATTGAAACAAATCAAGCCTACACTTTTCCAGAAAATATAGGGATTCTCGTAATGCCTACACAACCAGGTAGCTAAATGCATACTATTTATTCCAATGCGAAAACTAAAAGTGCTCATTATTGATGACTCTGCACTGGTTCGCCAGACGTTGACTGAAATTATTAATGCTGATCCGATGCTGGAGGTTATGGCAACGGCAGCAGACCCATATCTGGCTGCTCAAAAAATCAAGCAGTCCATTCCTGACGTAATTACATTGGATATTGAAATGCCTCGTATGGACGGACTTACCTTCCTGAAAGCACTCATGGCTCAGTATCCGCTACCTGTAGTCATCATTTCGAGTCTGACACAAAATGGAAGCTCACTGGCTTTGCGGGCATTGGATTTGGGTGCCGTAGAGATCATTGCCAAATCCGAAATCCGCAATACCAGAGAATACCTGGAAGAATCCACCATCCGTATTACGGATACCATTAAGGCCGCTTCTATGGTTCATGTACGAAAACGAAGTATTACCTCTGTTGCTTCTACCAGTCAGATGGGTTCTGATCAAACTATTGCTAACCACCCTGGTTCAAAAATCTCTGGTCATAAAAATATAGATTCTGTCAATTCAAAGATATACAGTACTACAGATAAAGTCATTGCCATAGGTGCTTCTACAGGAGGAACAGAAGCAATCCGCTTTCTACTGAAAAACATTCCTGCCAACTGTCCTGGTATTTTGATTGTACAGCATATGCCTGCTGGCTTTACACGTTCCTTTGCCGAACAAGTAAACACACTTTGTGATATCAATGTAAAAGAGGCTCGTGATGGGGAACGGGTTATGAGAGGCCATGCCTATATTTCTCCAGGTGACAAACATATGCAACTGGTGCGAAACGGTGCTCAGTACACTATACGGTTACGGGAAGGAGAGCTGGTGAACCGTCACAAACCGTCTGTTGATGTGCTGTTTAATTCGGTGGCAGTAAGCGCCGGACAGAATGCGTTGGGAATTATTATGACAGGTATGGGTAAAGATGGAGCGAGTGGACTATTAAAAATGAAAGAGGCAGGTGCAAGAACCATTGCTCAGGACGAAAGTTCGTGTGTTGTTTTCGGAATGCCCAAAGAAGCTATAAAGCTAGGAGCAGCTGATCAGATTATTAGTTTAACAGATCTTCCTAAAAAGATTCTGGCTCACTTTGGAACACCGTTTGTTTTATTGCGTTAGTTATAGGATAGAAATGCATTTGCTCTACAAAGCAAAAGTGTCCAAATCTATTCTGTTCTGGCTTTGGTATATTAAATCTGGATCTTTGTCTAGTTTTTAGACGAGGCTGAGTATTTTGACCTACTTTTATACCACAAAACGTATTACTTATCTTAACAACTATAGGTTAATAGATAATACAGAGCAATATCTGGAATGGCCTCTACTATTATTCGTAAAACCTACCACTACACTAACTAAAAACATCATTCAGGTTGGTCTGAACGTTTTTAGCACTACAATCATTACTGTTTCTTTTATAGGACAGGGATAATACCTATACATCTGAAATGTAATACATTCTGCTTTTGAACTATTGCAAACAGCTTTTGGGTCATTTATGATGCTATTCTACAAGTCTCCTAGATTCACAAAAGAGCTTTATACAAGCGTTTACAAATTCGAAAACAACTACTATAACTATATATACCTATTTATGAGCCATAACTTAAATTTTTGGAAGTCTTTTTCTGTAATAGGAAGAACGGGAATCTTATCTGTTTTGAGTAGTATTGGTTTCAGCAGTAGCATGATTGTATGTCATCATGCCATGGGTCAGACTATAGCACAGCATATATCTCAAGATTCGGGACCTCAGATTATAGATAGAGATCCCAACACAGCACAGGCAGACTCGGTAATTACTCCTATTCAAAGAGCCAGTCCTATTGCTATTGCCACCTATAAAAAATCTACAATCTATATTAAAGTAACTTATGGACAACCTTTGAAGCGAGGGAGGGAGATTTTTGGAAAGCTCGAACCTTACGGTCAAATATGGCGTACAGGATCAAATGAAGCCACAGAAGTAACCACTACACAGGACTTACAGATTGGGAATAAAGTGTTAAAAGCGGGTACTTATACATTGTTTACTGTACCTGATAAAGACAAGTGGAAGATCATTTTTAACAGTGACTTGGGGCAATGGGGTGCATACACATATGATCCGTCAAAAGATGTACTAACCACTGAAGTAACATCAACTAATGCCGAACAGCTTTATGAAGCATTCTTCATCACATTTAATCAAATTCCAACTGGCGTCGAAATGATTCTGACCTGGGATAAAACCAAAGTAGTTATACCTATGACTTTTGTAAATTAAGGGACCATTTTCAAATCAGCCTATTCAAATCTTAAACATCTTAAAAGGATCTCAACATTGTAGGTGAATGAGAAAGGAGGGATGCCCTTCAAAAAATCAGGTATGATGAAAAGCAAATAGCCAGGTTAATTGCCTGGCTATGGAGACTATATTAATTCTTACTAAGGTCTTACTGCACTACTACTCGTTTTATTGAAGTACCCTTATTGGTGTGTATATGAACCAGATATATTCCTTTTGGTTTGCTTTGCATATTTATCTCAAGTGTTTGAGGCTGTGTTTGGTAGAGTGTAACAATCTGTTTCTCCCCCAATAGGTTATATACAACTATCTCTTGTATGGTAATAGATACATCAGATGCCTGAATCCATGCACGATTCTGAGTTGGATTTGGATAGAGTGCTAGTTTACCCCTCAATGCATTTGGTTCGGTAGCCATTACCTTGTCATCGATAATACTCTCGTCCAGCTGATTGGCAGGGTTGATTACTTTTGGTACATCATACAGAACATTGGTGGTAGTATTCGTACGAACTGGATCATTGTAGTCAAAGATAATATCAGCAAAGTTTTCGATCAGTGATTTTTCTGGCAGACTAGCTTTGGGCTTGATAGAGAATTGAATGAATCCGTTGCTTCCTGCCTGATCACGAGTGCTATCGGGAAGGTTGATATTATTGAATGTCCAGATAAGAATCGGTTTACCTTTGCCACTCACCTTCAATGAATAAGTATGTGTAACAGCTCCCATCTGCAATGTTGCGATATCCAGGTTTTCAGACAATGTATCAATTACTGTAACTGTATAGGCATGATCGGTACCAGTATTCTGGAAACGGATGGTATATTTTAATTCAGTACTTGTTGGGATATAATGGTCAGTAGGTGTGCCAGCAGGACTTACCAGTTTATCATTCGGATCAAAAGAGTCAATGATTTCCAGACATTGGATAGCTACTTCCGGTTCGGCATCATCCTGTGGGAGGAGATCCACGTATCCTTTGCTAACCACATCACTGGTAGACGCTACACATCCTTCAATAGTGAGGTTAGTTTGTGATTTACGTGGGTGATCAGGGCGTTGATCTGCTTCCAGACGAACGGTTTTGCCATTGACAGGTATTTTTAGCATCAAGCTGTCTCCTTTTTCCAACTTGTAGTTTCTACGAAACGCCAGTTGAGCATTGAGTAAAATACGAAACTCGGCACTATCTGCCATTGCCTGCCCTATATTTTTAATGACCATTTGTACTCTTCCATTTTCAATACACTTACCTGTGAGTACAATGTCTGAGTTGTCCCATTGTGAATTATCTGGTAAAGTATAGTCATTAGCAGGTGTAATCCATACCTTGGTACATTGGGTCAGTCCGCGTACACTGTTTATACAAGCTACAGAATCAGTGATGGTAATCACACCTGAATGCAGAGCGTTTAGAGTATCAATAGTGAATACATAATTAGAATCCTTGTCAATGGTATAAGGTTTATCTGCAGACTTGAAGATTACATAGTGAGGCATTTTTACATATACCTTTACATTCTTTGCATCTCCATATCCTGTATTGGCGTAATTGACAATCGTAGTGTTAGTCATACATCGGCGACGGCGGTTTGAGCTAACATTGCTGGTTAGATGTGGCAGTAATGTGATTTTGTTGGCAAAGTTAATGTTCGAAATGGTACTACCTGTGGTTTTAAGCGTAATCGGATCGGATACATTATCAGAAGGACAGGTTACTTGTAAGATACTATTTTTTTCAACCCCAAGTACCTGACTAACGGTATAAGTACCTGTATCTACAGCAATCTCATAGTTCCCTTCTGCATCTGTAACTCCATAATACTCTCCCGGTTGTGCTACCATGACTATCTGATCCAGCGGCTTGTCAGAGCTATCAAAGGCACAATTCTGATTTTCATCTGAATAGACACGGCCGGTAATAAGGGTTTGAATCTCATGTTTGCTGTATACCCATACACCTGAGCTATTATCCGCTAGGTAAAGATCACCTGATCTGTCAAACTCCATAAATGCTAAGCTTGCGATTGAGAGATATCTTGTTGATAAAATCTTACCAGTAGTATCAAATGTCTGTATTCTATCACCAAAATCATGAACCCAGATATTTCCTTTTGAGTCTATGGCAAGTTTATCCGGGGCTTGGAACACATTATCACCATTTGGCTTAAACTGAATTTTTTTGAGGAGTTTCCCGTTTTGGTCAAATTTTTGAACACGATGAAAGTAAGTGTCTGTTATCCATAGATTACCCTGTGTATCCATTGCTATATCTCCCGAAAATCCTAGTTGACCATCTTCTGGCCCATAGGAACCAAATTTGAATAAAAAATTGCCGTTTTTATCAAATTTTTGAACTCTCTGGTTTCCAGGATCTAACACCCATACATTTCCCTGTACATCAACAGTGATATCAAGTGGTTGATAAAACTGGCCATCTGCTGAGCCCAGCGAGCCAAATGTAAGTAAGACATTTCCACTTTTATTAAACTTTTGGACCCTTTGATTTGTTTGGTCAGCCACCCATATATTGCCTTCTTCGTCTGTCGTAAGGCCGGCAGCTCTGAATAGTTGGCCATTGCCAGTGCCTTTAGAACCGATTTTTGTCAAAAACCTGCCATTTTTATCAAATTTCTGAATCTGACTGTTTTCAGAATCCATTACCCAGATATTTCCTTGTTTGTCTATATGTAAGCCACTAGGATTAGAAAATTTTCCATCTGCATTGCCTGGTCCACCATATTCTCCTAAGTATTTGCCATTCGAATCAAATTTACGAATACCAAAGCCTGAATAATCTATAAACCAGACATTATCTGAACGATCAATTGTTAAGCCCCAGGCATTATTAATTGTTCTGCCATTTGCTATAGTAGGCCCAACTTTGAGTAGGAAGTTGCCACTTGAATCAAACTTCTGAATCCGGCTATTGGATTGTTCAGCTACCCAAACATTACCTTTATCATCTGCTTCAATATCTCTTGGTCGGTTAAATTGCCCATTGGCGGAGCCTTCAGTCCCAACTTTAAGCAAGAACTTTCCATCTTTGTCAAATTTCTGTATGCAGTTGTTACCTGCATCTACTATCCAGATGTTACCCTGTGTATCAATGGTTATACCTTCCGGGGTATTGAATTGTCCATCCCCTGAACCTGCTGTCCCAAATTCCAGAAGAAGCTTTCCTGTTGCGTCAAATTTCAGAATGTGTGTAGTAGATAGATCAACCAACCATATATTGTTCTGCTGATCTATTTCCATACCTTTAAAATAAGGATTGGCATTTGATCCTTTTAATTGAAGGGATTGAAGAAGTTTACCGTTGGTATCATACTTTTGAATGATAGTACTACCTTCATTACAAACCCAAATATTTTCCTCTTTATCCAAAGCAAGATAACCTATCCCTCCACTCATAGGGATAAAAAACACAATTTGATTATTGGAATCTATTTTTGCGAAGTAATCATTATTACTAATTACATACATAAATCCTTCCTTATCTACTACTACATCACTGCAATATGATAAGATTATCTGCCCTATATGTTTTTTAAATGAATAATCCTGAGCAAGAGCTGTTGGAGAGATAGCCAAAAAAGAGAGGTAAAATAAAATGGTGTTACGTAAAATTTTGATCATAGTATAGTTATAGGTGATAGGCTGTAAAGATACATAAAGCCTGTTTGTTAATTATCTATATGTCTGTTATTTTATTACATAAAAGACTTTTTTATTCTTAAATAGGGTGGAAAGTATATGCATCTTAGATTGAGCTATTTTATGTTTGCTACTTTTCAAAGCAAAAAGTGATACACATAAAATTTGTCTGCTCACACTTAGTGACAGTCTTGCCTATCCTCAACATAATTTCGTTAACACTGAGCCCTTTTAGAAAATGAGGTTAATCTATCATTTTGCTGGAAAAAGTATATTTTAGCGCTATCATTTTTTAATGTCCTAAATACACTTAATTAGGCAATCAACTTATTAATTGATCAGACATATGAAAAAAATCGCTTTTGCTTTGTACTTGCTTTGTGGGTTTACTCCAACACTGCAAGGGCAAAACAACAAACAAGTATATAGTGTGGTGGAAAAAATAATCGGAAAGCACACTACACATACTAAAGTTCTCTCTACAAATATTACCAAACATTCCTATTCAAAGCAGGATACGAACCTTGTTATTATAAGTCCTGATAAACTTTTAACAGTTTCATTGAGTTTGCGAAATGGGGTTCCTACCTATTCTGTAAATTATAAAGGAAAGCTGATGCTGGAAGATTCCCCACTGGGATTGATAAGCACGATTGGGGATTTTAGTCAGTCAATGGTTTTATTTAGTAAAAAAGATTCCTCTATTGACAAAACCTATACACAAAGTAAGATTAAAAAATCTACAGTACACTACCAGGCAAATGAACTGACCTGTATCTATGTCAATCCCCAGAAACAACAGATACAAATTGTTTTCAGAGTAAGCAATAATGATATCGCCTTTCGGTATGTTTTGCCTCAGACAGCTGAAACATATCGCTGTATTATCAAAAAGGAAACAACTGGTTTTAACTTTCCTGCAATTACAACGACGTTCTTAACCCCACAGGCTAAGCCGATGATTGGCTGGAAGCAAACCAAACCAAGTTATGAGGAAGAGTACACTGCTGATTCTCCACTAGGCACGCCATCCAAATACGGTTTAGGATTTACCTTTCCCGGATTGTTTCGTATTGGAAATCAGGGATGGGTATTGCTTTCTGAAACAGGTGTAGGAAGTTCGTATTGTGGCTCCCGGCTCAGTGAAGGAACAAAAGATGGACTATTTACTATTTCTTTCCCTGAAAAAGGAGAAA
The DNA here is from genome assembly GCF_030068545.1 of Xanthocytophaga flava. Taxonomy (NCBI): domain Bacteria; kingdom Pseudomonadati; phylum Bacteroidota; class Cytophagia; order Cytophagales; family Rhodocytophagaceae; genus Xanthocytophaga; species Xanthocytophaga flava. The sequence continues at coordinate 230,234 of NZ_JASJOR010000008.1, forward strand.
ATAATGGTATTGGAAATTCAGAACCGGGTATGGCTTTACCCGGAGAAACACCTTGGCGAACTATTACTGTAGGAGAGACTCTTAAACCTATTGTAGAAACTACTATTCCTTTTGATGTGGTAGAACCGCTTTATAAACCATCTATGGAATACAAGTTTGGGCGAGCTACCTGGAGCTGGATTATGTGGCAGGATAATAGTGCAAATTATCAGGATCAGATAACATATATTGACTTTGCTGCACAACTGGGATACGAATATGTTTTAATAGATGCCTTATGGGACAAACAGATAGGGTATGAACGTATGTCTGAACTATTGAAGTATGCGCAATCGAAAGGAGTGGGTATCTTTTTGTGGTATAATTCGAATGGGTTCTGGAATGATGCACCCCAAGGACCCAAACAACGAATGAATACATCGGTTGCACGCAAAAAAGAAATGCTGTGGTTGAAAAGCCTAGGTGTAAAAGGCCTGAAAGTGGACTTTTTCGGTGGTGACAAGCAGGAAACCATACAACTGTATGAAGACATTTTGAGTGATGCCAATGACTATGGATTAATGGTTATCTTTCATGGTTGTACACTTCCCAGAGGATGGGAACGTATGTATCCCAATTATGTAAGTAGTGAAGCAGTCCTTGCTTCTGAAAACCTGATCTTTAATCAGCATTTTGATGATAACGAGGCTTTCAATGCCTGTCTGCATCCCTTTATTCGGAATACAGTGGGAAGTATGGATTTTGGAGGAACTTTACTGAATAAACGCCTCAACCGTACTAATAATGGCGGAACGACCCGAAAAACAACTGATATTTTCCAGTTAGCAACGGCAGTACTATTTCAAAGTCCAATCCAGAATTTTGCGTTAGCGCCAAATAACCTTACAGATGTACCAGGATTTGAGATAGACTTCATGAGGCAAGTACCCACATCCTGGGATGAAACCCTTTATATTGATGGCTATCCTGGTAAATATTGTGTACTGGCGCGTCGTTACGGAGCAAAATGGTATGTGGTAGGTGTAAATGCAGGAAAGGACGCCTTGAAATTAAAACTAAATCTACCCATGTTAAAGAATTTAGAAGTATCCTGTTACTCTGATAAGAAAGATGGAAAGTCCGGTATGGAAAAGATTCAGATAAAGCAAGCTGGAACTGTATCAGTCGAAATTCAGCCTCAAGGTGGTATCATTCTGACTAACTAAGATAGCTAGGTTAATAACGAAAGTAGGAAAACCTGAAAATGCTTTTTGTTAAAAGTCAGGGTTTTTACCTAAGAAATGGAAAAATCAGTTGGCTGCTGGTCTACTACTATTTCAGCAGCTAATTGATTTTTTTAGAAGACATAGAATGGTAGCAACTTCCTGTACTAAACATAATCATAGTTCTTTTATTTTATCTCAAGTTAAATTCCGGTACTCTATTCTTATGTTCCATTTCAATTTTCATAAATATAAATATGGAAAGGAGTTGTTGGTAGATTGTTTTATGCTTTCTGAAGTAGCAGGGCTCAGTATGTCAATGAGGGAAGTGCATGCTACCTCCTTTTATGAGATTTTCTTTTTTATAGAAGGGGAAGGATCTGTGATAGTAGAAGGAAATAAACTTGATTTTAGCAGTCCAGTCGTATTACTTTTACCTCCTGCACAACCCAGGCAATGGGAAATAAAAATACGACCAGAGTGTATAATGGTAATCTTCGAAGGCGAATTTATGGAGATATTCCTGAAAGATTACCTGTTTTTGCATCGACTCTATTATTTTGGTAATTCGGATTGTCCTCCTTTGCTTCCAATAGAAAAACAAGATATTCAACGCTTTCAGGATTTGTTGTTGCAGATAAAAGAGGAAACACAAAACCTGTCTGCAGATAGTCAGCACTTACTACGTGCCTATCTGTATCAATTGCTGATCCTTCTTAATCGTAGTTATACTGCCTATTATGGACTGGAAGGAAATCTATATAAAAATACAGAACTGCTGAAATTTAAAGGCCTGTTGAAACAATACATTCGAGAAAAGCAGACTGTCAAAGAGTATGCAGAACTGTTGCAGATAAACCGCAACAGACTGAATCAACTTTGTCATGAGGTGTTTGGTAAGGATGCCAATATCATCATTCGAAATGAACTGCTTCAGTCATGTAAAAACGAATTACTGGCAAGTACCAAAACCATTGCGGAGATAAGCCATGAACACAATTTTTCGGCACCATCCAACTTTATTCGTTTCTTTAAATCAATGACTGCTATTTCTCCTTCTGCTTACCGGGCTCAATATGCAAATTGATACTATCTAATGCATATTGATAGCATTGAGCAGTAGAGCTAGCAGTAGCTTTGCATCATACAATTTCATTAACTGAAACTAACTATGATGTTAAAACAACTGCCCCCCGCTGTAACCTATCTTGTCAAAGACAATGGGAAAGTGAGAGTACATACCCTGGTATCTTCAGCACCTTTTTTCGCCAATGCTACTCATATTATAGAGCTACCTACCCAACTTATTCTTATTGACGGTCATTTCTTTGCCCAATATGGATATGAGTTTCGCCAACTGGCAGATAGCCTCAACAAGCCAATAACTCGTTTCTATGTAACACATGCCCACCCAGACCACTACCTGGGTATGGGAGATGCTTTTGCAGATGTAATAGTCTATGCGCTAGAAGAAATTACAAAATTAATTTTGCAGGCCGGTCCACATGAGTTAAAAGAAAAACAGCAACACTTTGGTAACCTGATTGCTACCCACCTTACCTATCCTTCCCAGATAGTAGAGCCAGGCGAGGAAGAGATCGATGGCGTCCGTTTCATTTTTGAAAAGGCGATTGATACAGAATCACCAGAGACACTTGTAATTAAACTACCAGACCTGAGAATTGCCATTGTGCAGGATATTCTGTATCACAATTCACATGCATTTATTACTCGGCCTGTTGCTGGATGGAAAGCTGCCTTACAAGAACTTAGGGATGATACTGCCTATGATACAATATTGGCTGGTCATGGCACGCCTGCAGATAAAGCAGATATAGATAATGCGATTCTGTATCTGGACAAAGTTGGCGAAATTCTCAGTCATGTGAACGATGCTATTGAGTATAAGCAACAGTTGTTAGCTGCATATCCCAATTATGCGGCAGCCAAACTAATAGATATTTATTTACCCATCTTGTTTGCCAATAAAGTTTAACCCTAGTCATATATACAGACCCCAGCTACCTTCTATAACAGAAATGTCCATATAGGTATTTGTCTTCAATATGTTGATAATAGTCTTGATACAAAGCCAAAATAGTAACAGATAAACTCAATTATTTATTAAACAACCTCAATAAACCAATGAAAAAGTTAGTAATAGCTGTGATTCTTGTTCTTGCTGTATTTACCCATGCCATGTCACAGGATTTGCCTAAAGCCTCTATTGTGATGGCAGCCAAAACCAGAAATGTAACCATTTATTCAGTAGTTGCTCCTCCTGAAATGTTTTCCAATACCACTCATATTATAGAACTACCACATCAGCTAATCCTTGTTGACGGACAATTTTTTGCCCCCTATGCATGGCAGGCTAAGGCATTGGCAGATAGCTTGAAAAAACCAATAACCCATTTTTATATATCCCACGATCATCCGGATCATTACATAGGTTTTGGTGATGCATTTCCAGATGCACCGGTCTATGCATTGGAAGAAACTAAAAAAGGAATTGAAAAAGAGGGGTTGGCGACTTTAAAAAAGAGGCAGGAACAGTTTAAGGGTGTTATTGCTAAATCGTTGAATGTGCCAACTCATGTACAGAAAGCAGGAAAAGAAGTGATAGATGGGGTGACTTTCATTTTTGAAAAGTCATTGAACAATGAAGCTGCTGTATCTTTGGTTATTAAAATTCCGGAGGCAAAGGCATATATCGCACAGGATATTGTGTATAACAAAACTCATTTATTTATTTCAGGCAATATGGATGGATGGCGTAACGCCTTGAAAAAAGTTGAGAGTGAAAGTAACTATACACTAATACTTTCAGGGCATGGAATTCCTTGCGATCGTTCTGTGCTAAAAGAAGATTTAAAGTACCTTGATTTTGTAGATAAGACATTAGCAGAATCTACCTCCAAAGAAGAATATAAGTCTAAGTTGTTAGCCACTTATCCCACTTATGGGGGAGATCATCTGATAGATATTTATCTGGCGTATTATTTGAAAAAGGACTGGGCGATCAAATGATAGAAAAACGAGTGTGTTATGAGACACGCTCGTTTTTCTTGTTTGTGAAAATTCTATGCTGCCTCTTATAAGTGTGCTTTGTTTATTTATCAAACTTCCGCTGGCGTTTTTCCGTTTCTGTGGGGAAGTCATCTGGAATAGGAATGTCTACTTTTCCAGTAGCAGCCCATTGACTACCCCGTTGAAGGCAGGAGATAAAACCTACACATTCTACAGAATAGTCAGCATGCCCCAGTGTCATATGGAAGATGCGTCCTTTTCCATAGTGAATGGTTATCAACGTGGGTTCGTTACAATCCGTACCATTGTTGCTTTTGGGTGAAAATGCCGTAGCCAGTATCTGCATGTTTTTAGCCGGGCCCCGTAACCGGTCATAGAGTTCATCCTTGTTGTGTAACCATTTTTTGGGCATTCCTTTGGTAATGGGATGGGTTGTATCACGAAGTGTAATCAGAAAGTCAAACTGAGAACCATGTGAACCGGCTTTGCCTGGTTGTGTATCCTTAACCAGCTTATTATTCTGATCATAATAAACATACGGACCATCTTTTTCAGTACGATCTCCCCAGCCTCCCAGACCAATCATCTGGTTATAGGCAGGCCATTCCGGAAAGGAGTTATCAGCTGCATGAATGACTACCAAACCACCTCCGTTTTTCATGTACTTTTCAAAGTCGGCCTGAGTTTTGGCTGTCCATGGAGCTGCATTCCAACCGAAATTACAGATGACAAGGTCATACTTTGAAAATTCTGGATGAAACGTTGAATCTACTTTTGACTGAGCCAGTGCCTGTGTTTGTCGCAGACCTTTGATGGGATAGGCTTCAATATATTTATCTCCCTGCCAGGTAAACTGTGTGCGTTGTAAATCTACAGAAAACTTTCCGGTTTGTTCCAGATACTGTTTCATCATGGCTGTAATCTTGGGCCATTGTTCATGGTTATTTTGACCATCCACAATAAGAGCACGTATTCGGGAAGATTGTGCAAATGCTGGCACGAAACAAATAGCCAGACACAATATGATCAGAAATGAAAAATCTTTTTTGGTAAGCATGATGATTTCAATATAGATTCAGGTGTTTTTGACCTTAGTGGTAGTCTGGATTATTTTTAAAGAATAAAAAGATAGGGGTATTTACTCTGAAATACCAATTTTCGGAATAGTTTGACTAACATAAAGCTACCTATCTTAAAAGAGACTGATATGATTTTACATCCAGATTCTTTTTCGGATATGCATTGTTCGTTGGCACGTTCTTTTTTCAATTAAACTTTCACTAATGTATGAAAATTATGAGACGCTCAGAAGAATATTTAACACCACAGCAAGTAGAACGTATCTTTCATAAAGAAGATATAAAGTTAGCATTGCGTAACTATCTGACTTATCTGATAGAATATAAGCAGCTTCCGAGACAGGAAAATTCACTTGAGGTGATACGTAAACAGTTTTTTCTCGAAAATAGGGTGGACGTAGCCAAAACTCTGTTTTCCACAACTCTGATGACGCATCACTCGCTGCATTTACAAAATGTACATGGGGAAGACTCGCAGGAACAGCATGCAGACCAAAAACTTATCTCGACTTTGGAAAACCTATCCATCTCAAATCTGGAGCGTTTACTATTTATGGTTGATAATACAGAAGAAGTTAATCGTTAAGGCTGAATAGAATCCAGACTATTAACGATTAACTTCTGTCTTGTAAAACTGTAATAATAGCTCTAGGGCAACTCGAGCTGAATTTGTGTACTCTCCCAATTGCCACCATGAGCTGGCACCATTTGTGGAGTTCTACCAACAACTGGTGTAAAAAGGATACCGGCAGAGCCTTTGGCTTCGGCAGGCTTCAAACCAAATGCAGGATAGTAGCCTGCATAGGTACCCACTTCACGCATTTTTAGCTCTCTACCATCAGTGAGTTTAGCCTTGATGATATACTTTCCTACTGGTATGTTGACAATGATTAACTTAGTATAGCCAATCTTTTTATAGATCTTGAATGACTTGGTTTCTCCATATAATCCTGGTTCTTGAGGGATAAGCTGTAATTCAATTTCTCCATCCGCAGGTAAGTAGTTAGGAACATTGTGATCCCAGTCTACCTGATAATCCAGACTAATAGAGCCTCCATAATAGTTGTTGGAATTGCTAGGTTGCTGGAGAACCTCCTCTTTATCACCTACACCATAAGACTCAAGAACAAAATTTTCTACACTCCCTGTTTCTGAGGAAAACCCTGATATATTGTCATCTGCCGGATGTAAGCCTACTACTGCTCTTCCATCTCCATAATCGATGGTATAGCCTGTTGCATAATAGTGAACAGCTCCAATAGGAAGGTTTATTTCATAATATCCTTTTTCATTAGTTTCGGCAGAAGCCCCACTGTAAGAGCCACCAATTACAGTCACCCGCACTCCTATATAGGCTCCCTTTATCGGTTTTCCACTCAAATCTGCTACATACCCCCGGAGTACCCCTTTTTTAACAGATAGTGAAGGGAAATTTGGAGTTCGGGGCTGAACATTGCCCATTACATTTACATAAAATTCGTTCCCACTCAGACGAAAAGTAGCTTCTCCATTGACGACAGGAAGTGGAGGCTGGCTACTCCAGTCAGGATTTGCAGAATCACCAGGACTTGTCGTGTCAGAGTCTTTTTTGCAGCTACATGCAAATAAGGTGAAGACTAAGGAAGTTGCAAGTAATACTTTGGTTGTCATAGTCATAGTATTTAATATAAGTTGATAATAGATGTTTGCGACAATGCAGATTCGTCTGGTAGGTAACCAGTATTGAAAAGATCTATATATCTAATACAAGTGCTTACTTTAAGCGAATACACTATCCCTGTCAGACCATTTACAAGGCATATTCAGGTTTAGGTGGAAAATTAGGTTTGATAGCCTTCCACTCAAGCGTGACTCCAAACTCAGGAATGTTGCCATCCGTATATTCTATTCCAGATCGGTCCAATCCTTTCCCTTCTACTTTTCCGGCTTTAATTGTAAAGTCCTGGTCAAACTGAAAATTGAATAGCAGAAAACTCTTTCCGGGGTTTTCCAGTGTCATATTATCGTAGGCTTGATCAGAGGTGCCACTGGATGAACTACAGGCCCAATCATTGTATACTGAATTCTGGGAGGACTTTACAGCAATAAAGTTCAATCCACTTAGTTCGAATCCGTTTGTTTTTTCTGTACTAATGAGTAAAACCCCTTCCTGATTAGGTTTATTTATATCATAAAGTCCAATCTCTCCCTGTTGGGATATCCAGTTGGCATAATAAGTATAGGTACAATTTTCATCCTTGTTTACATACTTTGCAGACCCACCAAACTTATAGATTGCTTTACTATCTCTGGCAGGACCCGTAAAAGGGGAGGCGTCTATTTTCACAGGTGTAAGTCCTGCCGCTTTTCTGTATTGTGCAATGTCTCTTCTCAAATGAACCTTCAGCGTTATTTCTTCCATATAGGACCCTGCAGAAGGTCGTTTGTATATCAATTCTCCTCTCCACTCAGTGAGTATTCTTGGTCGACTTTCATTGCCTTTAACTTTCACGATTACATCTCCTGCAGACCCTTTACGTGAAGATTTGATCTTACATTTGATCATCTGGGGTGTCCACTCCAGTATTTCTGTTGTTTCCCCATCAATGGTTATAGATCGTTCGCCAGCTCCAGGATCTTCACCAAAAAGGCCATAAATAAACAGCCAGTCGAAATACTCATATACCTGCATATAGGAAATGGAAGGTCTGAGTACAATATCTTTATTGGGACCTTCCTGGTATTTTAGAAAGGCTACCTGATAAGGCCTTGATGAATAGGGTGTTGATTCGACAAGGTTTCTCTTGACCATATCCTTATATACAGAAGGAAAGTCGAAAGACCTTTGTTTGGGTGTTTCATGAGGGATCACAGGATATCCTTGTAAATTCACTCCCAGTAATCGGTCAAATACAAAGGAAGTTGCTTTGTGTGCATCATCATCTCCCACGTTATCAGACCATCCGATCACAGTACCTGTTCCCTGTGACTTGCTATGAAATGCCCACCAGTAATCTTTTACTCTAAAGCTCTGACACAAATCAAGGTAGATCAGGCTGTTTTTAGGGAAAGACATGTATTTATCAATGAACTTAGCTGTAATCGCAAAATGGGTTTCAGCTACTTTTTTCCCATTTTCATGTCTGTCATAGGCATCCATATACACCAGTTCCCCTGCTTTGATTTCCTTCCTGTACTTTTTCTCTAAGTCTACTGTCACCTTTTCTGTGGTCCATGATCCATAAATAGAATCGTTTGGATTGTCTTTAAATCTTCCCATTCCCCCATGTGAACAGTAATAAAATACCCCTGCATCTTTGATTTCTTTCAGATTTTTGATGGTTGCATCAACAATAGTGGCTTTGTACCCTGTCTTTTGTTTTTCAAAGTCGAAAAGGAATTTATAAAAAGGAGTTCCGATATACGAACTCTTAAAATAGTTGCCAACTCCTTTGAAAATGTAGACATTATTACTTTCAGGAATAGCCGGATATTCATAGGCTGTAGTTCTTTGGCTAGAGGAGGTTTGTTTCAGCTTTCCATAATCAGGTATAGGAATATCTTTATCTGTGTTGCGGTTATTGACCATCATATAGATAGCTCCATCAGTGAATTGAGCTATTATGTTATCGGACGTTTCATCATACTCTACCTTTTTGAATTCGGGAATCTTTTTCAGTTGAGCAACAATAGCATTTTGTGCCTTGGCTCTATCATTCCAGGAGAGGTCATTAAGAAAGATATTGATAGATTCAAAGATTTCTACCCTTCGTTCTGCCACAATGGTATCTCCATGGGTAGTATCTGGTTCTTCATCAGAAGGTGGATTATTTTTTAGTACATCATCCTTTTTGCAGTTCATCAGGCAGAACAACAAAAGGAGTAAGCTTAATAGGGATACATAGTTTTTCATAGTAGTCATAGAAATCCAGTAAGTGGATTGTAAAATGTGGATGGATTGTATAAGAGGAATGAGTTTCTGCAAAATCCTCTTCTGTTTTTACATAATAATGCTGCAATGTAGAGTAGAAATGTATATGATTATTGGTGCAAAGCCTTCTGTAGACAGATAACCGGATTAATCGTTGAACTACAGAAAGTGAGGTTGAATGACCAGAAAAGAATGATGCATTTGGTAGAATAAGTAGTAATTTGTTGTCTGTCGACTGAAACTGTTTTATGTCTGTTTAGATTGTCTGGAAAGATTGTACACTGTAAATTTGGAAAAGGCGTATTGTCCCCAGTTATCTTTTCGCGTTATTGACGTGCTATGCGTTCTCTTCTTCATCATTTCAAATGGAGGCAAGTACTTCCGGATATTATATTCTGGTTGGCGGCAACTTTAATCCTAACCCTGTTTTACAGGCCTACTTTGCCCAGCTACGGATTTGCTTTTAGACTTGTATTGCTGGTTATGCCTATCAATATCCTGTATTATTATGTAGTAGTGAAATGGTTACTTCCTCAATTTCTGTATAAGAAGAGGTATGTGTGGCTTAATGTAAGTATACTAGGCATGGGGCTGATAGCTGCGTTATTCTTTCGTCTCAATGAGATTTTGTTATTATATCCACTGATCAGTGATGCCTATATAAAAGCTGGATGGACCTTATCCTACAAAATTCATGAACCCTTTCTGAAACAGTTAACAGATCCGGTATATATAGTTAATGCCATTGAACAAAGCAATATCATAGTCTGGATTGCCCTCGGTATTACATTTTTCCGGATGTGGTTTGAGAGGCGACAGGCTGCTATGGAGGCAGAACTCAATTTGCTAAAAGCACAGGTGCATCCTCATTTTTTGTTCAATACACTCAATAACTTGTATTCACTCACACTACAAAATTCACCGCAGTCGCCTGCTATTGTATTAGGGCTATCGGCCATTTTGCGCTATATGTTGTATGAGTGCAATGCCGAGTTCATATCGCTTGCCAAAGAAGTACGGATTCTGGAAAGTTATATGGAGCTTGAGAACATTCGTTATAAAGAGAGATTAGATCTGAACTTTACCCGTAAAGGAGATTTATCCAACCAGGAAATTGCCCCTCTGCTGTTGATGCCATTAGTTGAAAACGCCTTTAAACACGGTGCCAGTCAGGAAATGACACAAGCCTGGATTAATATCGATCTTCAGGTAAAAAGTAACAAGCTAAAGTTTAAGGTGTCTAACAGTATACCTGACAAAGACCTGATGAGAAGTGTTGAATCAAACGATATACTTGTTGAGAAGGATGGAATAGGCTTAGCCAATATCCAAAAAAGACTAGAGATAATTTATCCATCTGCACATAGACTTCGCGTATTTGAGGAGGAAGATATGTTTCTGGCTATTCTGGAAGTGGACCTGGATAAACGAGTGGGTATATAATGGCAGACGATGCCTGTTGAATAAGAGTAATTTGTGTAAATTTACTATTTTGTGAATTCACTACTACAAGAAGAGTTAATGAATGAGGCAACTATAAAATTAAAGGTGCTATTGGTAGATGATGAACCTTATGCCCTGGACATTCTTGAAACCTATCTTCAAGGACTTACAGAAATGGAAATAATAGGGAAATGTTCCAATGCTCTTGAGGCCTTTCAGATTTTACAAAAAACTTCTGTGGACTTGTTATTTTTGGATATACGGATGCCAGGATTACAAGGGACTGAGTTAATCAGAAGCCTTAAAAATCCTCCTAAAGTTATTTTTACTACTGCTTTTGAAAACTATGCACTGGAAGGGTTTGAATTAAATGCAGTAGATTATCTGTTAAAACCTATTTCCTTTTCGCGTTTTTTAAAAGCAATAGACAAAGTATTTGCTTTGTTGCATACTAGAAACACCCATACTATCAACCAGATAACAGAGCCTTCCCTTTCTGTTCAGGAAGTTTTTATTTACCTGAAAGTAGAAAGAAAAACGATGAAAATTAATGTGGTTGATATTTTATGGATAGAGAGTGAGGGTGATTATGTAAAAGTAAAGCTGAAAGAGAAGGTAGTAGTTTCAAAACATAAGATCAGTTTACTGGAAGAACTTTTGCCAGAAGATCAGTTTATACGAATACACAGATCCTATATGGTCTCTATTGTAAAGATTAATAGCTTTCATGCAAATTTTGTAGAAATTGGAGGAGCAAAATTGCCGATTGGAAGAAGCTATAAGGAAGAATGTAGGAAGCGGTTTAAGACCAGTTTCTAATAAAAAACAGGGGCCACTCCTGTATTGGTGCAAAGAAAAAATGTAATCTGTTGTGGGGATTAATTGTAGTTTGTGCCTTTGAACATGTGAGCGCTAGTACTCGATATTTAGTTCCCATAAAGATTAATAATGAAATTATTTTGCATTTTTTTTCTGATCAGAAGTTTATGCCTTACTAAAAATTTAATAGTAAGAGAGAATATTAAATTTGATGTATGGTAATAATAAAGGAGCTTCTTAACTCCTTTTGGCTGTAAACTATTCCTCAAGCTGAAACATGATTTTTGTTTGCCATTTAGCAGGATTAGGTTCAAATTCTGGGTCAATCAGATAAAATTCAGTGCGGCCACCCCATCGGGTAACGCCTTGAGATGACTGTATTTTTTCTTTCAACCCTTTTTGCCTAATCCAATTTTCCAAGGCCATATGCCCTTCCATCATGTCTTTGAAATCACCCGAGTAAATGAGGCTTGCATATTTCCCTTCAGGAAAGCTACCTAAGTGGATATGGGAATTACCTTCAATGGGTACATCAATAGTAAAACCGGCCTCACATTCAAGCTCATTATTCTCATTGATTGACTTGTATAAGAAAAAGTCAGGACCATTGGGTTCAATCTTATTTGTGTGCATCCATTGTCTGACTTCTGAAATCAATGGGGGTAGGACTTGGGAAATCTTGTTCATATACACAGTCTTTGCAATGGCTAGATAATAGCGAAGTGTCTGATATTCGATCTTAGGTTCTGAAAGCATATAATGGTTTGTTGTTTGGCAAGTTTACGTAATCGGAAAGTAACTTAAAGGGTGTAGCTCCGGCAAAATAAGTGGTGGATTACGACATAGCTTCTGTACGGTTGAGTTCTATAGATTGAGTAAGTTGTTTATGATCAGTTAGATAGGCGTGAAATAGTGGGATTGTGAACCCTGCTCCATTCTTCCAATGTATCTGTGATAGTATTAAAATTTTACATTGCCTTACTTTACCAGCATAGAAAATTTATAAGGCATTCATAAATTTCTGCTCTATTGCATGTTTAAATTATATAAACGAATATTGTATAAAACTCACTGTATTCTATCACCGCACAAAAATGGCAAATAAAAAACCAAACGAAATGAGTGACGAAGAATTGCTCAAAACTGAGAAGACTCTGAAACTATTCATCACGATGGGGATTAGTGCGGCTGTGTTGATGTTGGCAGTTGGCATATGGCTCTCCATAGTAAAACACAAATTTAGTGCTTTGACTGCCATTCCGATGTCAATGGGAGTGATTGTGATAGTGAATGCAAATAGCTTAAAAACAATACAAAAGGAGAAAAAGTCCAGAGGCTTATTGTAAAGGCTTAGAAAATCAGTCATTTATATTGATTTAACTATTGCATTAGTGAATAGATTGACTGGTATTCGAATATTTTTTCAACCTGACCAGAATTCCAGTCAAAGTTGAAAGCGACCGGAAGTATGGTCAAAAACAAAAGTGAACAGAGTTCCAGTCATTTTGTAAAGTGATTCTAAGTATGGTCAATTACTTTGCTAAACAATTGCTTGATCACTCAGCCTTCAATTGTCATTTTGACCATACTTTAAATATTTTTACTGAGTGACCACAATTACTGTCATTCTTCAGCGACCATAAGCATGGTTTTGGAGGGAAAAGATAGGTGGGTGTTGCTAATTTACAGAATCTAAAACTTCTTCATCTAAAGCGAGTATATTTGTATTTTAAGTACCATAACTACCTTATCTGTCTATAATACATATAAAATACGATTGAGTGTGTGAAGTCATCTGTAAAGTTCATCTATTATTTCTTTGCCTTTTTATGGTTAGTAAGTCTACTCGCTGGCCCTTTTTTTACTTTTTTTCCCTCTGCTATAAGCTGTGAACTTCCCTGGTTTGATATCTCTAATGTCATAGTAGATCAGAAGGGAAATACATATATAGGTCTTCCTTTTTATGGAAGAGTACAATTGTATGACAAAGAAGGAAATTTTCGGAAGCAGTGGCACATTGGTCATGGTAATGGAGGATCTTTTAGATTAATTCTGAGTCCTAACCAATATATTGAAGTTGCTACTGCACAGGGAAGATCTTTGAATACATTTGACTCAAAAGGAAAGCTAATCAAAGTCAAACACAATACAGATCTATTTCATAGATTAGATGATAAAAGAACTCATCCCTTTGTTGATAGGAATAAAAACGAATATGGTATCAAGGATAAGGTTCTGTTTCCTGAAATTATTCGGAAGTCTCCTTCTGGAAAAGAAGACCTGGTAGCTAAAATGCCATGGTATTTGTTTTTTATACATCCATTCTATACAGTTTGCTGCCTGGTCGTGAGTGGTTTGATGCAATGGGTAACTAATAAGAGAAAAAATATTAATTATTGACAAAGCCATATAAAAGGAAACATACGTTCACTTTATTGAGTGTTAGTCTGTTATCGGAACAAGTAAATATCCAATTCTCTGCTATTATTTTCATTTTTCTTGCCATTAGTTGAACTATTCTAGCAAAATAGATCAGAGTATGACATATTCTGTTAAATTGAAGACATGAATTTGTCGTTTCGGCTAATCACCCCACAAGCTAACCGTTCCTATAGCTTTCGTAGAGAGCTACTGGGTTTTACTACACTCTGGCATTACCATCCGGAGCTGGAGCTGGTGTATTTTATGAAAGGGAAAGTGAATGCCCTTGTTGGTGATACATTTCGAGACTTCGCAGAAGGAGATTTGGTTTTACTAGGTTCCAACTTTCCGCACATATTCAAAGAACAACCAGAATATCAGGCAGCTAACCCTACGGTAAATCCGTATGGCCTAATGCTTCAGTTTCAGGAAAATTTTCTCGGAAAAGAGTTTCTCGAAAAGCCTGAAACTATCAGATTGCGCCATCTGTTTGAGCGTGCCCGTCGTGGACTGTTATTTAAACCCAATGTGGTAGAGTCGTTACAACCTGTATTGGAAACGCTGCATACCCAGGGAGAAACGCGCCAGTTGTTGATGTTGCTGGATATTCTCTTCACCATGGCTGAAACTCAGGACTATGATTACCTAACCAATCAGGATTACTTTTTTCATATCAACGACGATGATGAGCATAGGCTGGCTCGTGTACGGCAGTATGTATATGAAAACTTTAAGTCCAAGATTACGGTAGCTAAAGTAGCTTCTATTGCCAATATGAGTGAAACAGCCTTTTGTCGTTACTTTAAAAGTCGTACCTCCAAAAACTTTACCCGTTTTCTGAATGAAGTCCGGGTGGCATATGCCTGTAAGGTTCTGCACAAACCAGATACTACAGTTTCAGATGCCTGCTTTCGGTCGGGCTTTAATAGCCTTTCCTACTTCAACCGGCAATTTAAAGCTATTATGCAAGTTTCACCTCAGCGATATCTACGCTAAGTCAACCAGATAGTTAATTAAGTTAGTAATTGAATGGTAATCCTTAGCTGCAAGTAATGAGTATACATAATTGAAAATATAAATATTAAAAGAAAAAGTAATATTAAGTAATGGGAGAGTATATGGTAGGTTCTGATTGTCAATGAGTTAAAAATAAATAGGTGTGTGTATAAACAGGCACTACTAAATCAGCAGCAGATTGTTATTTTCTTTGATTCGTCTTTATTTCTGGTCCATCTTCACTTTGAAAATGTATATGGTTATTGTCTTAACAGTAGTAATTCGTCTTGAAAGCATGTTTAAATTCTATTCCCTGAGGTAAAAAAATAGGTAAGGAGTCTATTAGTAAAACCTGTTCGCTTGACTCTTCCAACAAGGCTTTCTTTTGTTTAATGAAAATTGTGTTGTAAAGACACCTCTCGTGCATTTCTATTTTTTGGGAAGAAGCTACTGAATTGAAGCATCCCGTTGACAGCCATACAAGCAAAAGTTTTACACTTTTCAAATCATACTATTTACTTATCAGCAATTTACATCTGTAATCCAACATCTGACAAGTAGCCTAAGATCCTATAAAAGATTTACCTGGATCTGCTACCTGTGATTAGTGGGTTCGCTATGCTTTTGCCTGAAAGTATCTAGATAATAATTCACTTTCACACCTTTTAAAGCAAAATCTTTTATGAAAAAACAATTACCAGATGGCTTGCCATCCATTTTGCTACCAACTAATGCCAGGTTGCTGGTGTTAAACATACTTATCTTCTTTGTATGCTCTACAAGAATACTCGCTCAAAATACCTCCATCAGGGGAAAAGTACTGGAAGGTACCAGTAAGGAACCACTGATAGGAGCCAGCGTAACTGTTAAAGGCGAAAGAATAGGAACAATTACAGATGCTAAAGGGGAATTTAGTTTGTCTGTACCTCCCAATGCTGTACTTGAAATTTCCTCAATTGGCTATGTAACTCAAAGCGTGACTGTGGGTAACCAGACAATGCTTACAATTACACTGGCTGAAGATTTAACCAATCTGGGTGAGGTGGTAGTTACAGCATTAGGTATCAAGAAAGAACAGAAAAAACTGGGCTATGCAACTTCCACAGTTTCAGCCGAACAAATCAGCGAGAATCGGTCTCCTAACTTTATCAATACACTTTCTGGCAAAATTGCCGGAGTAAATATTTCATCGCTGGGTACAGGGCCTGGGGGGACGGCCAAAGTCCGGATTCGTGGCCAATCCTCCATTGGTGGTCAGAACGGACCTCTCATTGTTATAAATGGCGTTCCCATCAACAATACCAACTTCGGCTCTAATCAGGGGAATAGTGGTGCTGATAACTCCATTGCCAGTCGCATTGCCACCAACACATCAGACGGTGGAGACGGCCTGTCCAGCATTAACCCAGATGATATCGAAAGTATGACTGTGTTGAAAGGAGCAACTGCGGCTGCGCTGTATGGATCACGAGCCAAAGATGGGGTGATAATGATTACCACTAAGTCCAAAGGGGAGAAAAAGGGGATTGGTCTTTCGTATAATCTCAACTATACCAATGATACTCCGTTAGATTTTACTGACTATCAATACGAGTATGGACAAGGGGAAAATGGTGTTCGACCCACAACAGCTAACCCTACATCCGGACAATGGTCGTTCGGTGAAAAGTTTGCCCCAGGCATGACTCAGGTTTTATTTAACAACATTACTGTACCATATGTCCCTGTACGCAACCGCATTCGCGATTTTTATCGAAACGGACAAAATGTCTCGCATACAGTTTCCCTATCAACCAATGGTGAGAAAGGCGGACTGAATTTATCCATTGCCAATATTGATAACAAGGGCATTGTACCTAACAATTCGTTTAACCGGAAGATTATAAATCTTGGCTTTTCCTATAATCTGAGTCCAAAGCTGAGCTTTGCAGGTAATATCAACTACTCAAATGAGAAAACCAGAAACGCACCCAATATTTCACAGCAAGACCTGACGATTCCTACTTCTCTAATGAATCTGGCTAATTCCATGCCACTAGATTTGTTAGAGGCTAATAAGTTTAATGCAGATGGAAATGAAACCGTATACTCACGGTTTACCAATCGGACTAATCCGTATTTTACTTTGTCTGAACGATTTCAGAATGTAACACGAGACCGTGTGTTTGGCAATGTCTCAGTCAAATATAACATTCTGTCCTGGTTGTCTGTACAGGCTCGTGTAGGTCAAGATTACTGGTCACGGGATCAGGATTACAACACGCCCACAGGTACCGCGTTCCTATCTCCTGCACCAGCAGGATTTGTCAATGGTAACTATGTACAGGAAACCCGCCGGTTCCGTGAAATCAACAAAGACATCCTGATTTCTGCTTCTAAAACATTTGGAAAATTTGGTATAGATCTTAATGTTGGTGGAAATCAGCTGTATGTACGTCAGGATTACAACTCTGTATATGTACAGGATTTTGTTGTGCGGGGACTGTATACTGTCATGAACAGCCGTCAGAAAGAACCCCTTTACGTTCTGACAGAACGAGCTGTTAATTCTCTTTACGGATCAGGTGAGTTTTCGTTTAAGAATTTTTTGTTTTTAAACGTGACTGCACGTAATGACTGGTTCTCTACTCTTTCCCCAGCCAATCGAAGCATTCTCTATCCATCCGTTTCACTGAGTTATGTATTGTCTGACTCGTTTGATGGTTTACCACAATGGGTCAATTTTGTCAAACTCAGAGCCGCTTATGCTCAGGTAGGTAGCGACACCGATGTCCCTGCTTACTCAAACAACTTATTTTATAACATCAACCCTGCCTTGTTTGCCAATCCTTCAGGCTCTATGCAGCCAGTGGGGACCATATCTGGTAACACAGTTCCTAATCCCAATCTGAAACCCATGCGTGTAGACGAAAAAGAAGCGGGTTTTGAAGTAAAGTTGTTTAATAACCGTGTCAATATTGACTTTGCTATATATAAAAAGGTAACTAACGACCAGATAGTAACAGCTCAGGTTTCAGATGCTTCGGGTTACATAAATACCTTAGTAAACAGTGGTAAAAGCCAAAATATAGGCCAGGAGATGTTACTAAATCTGGTTCCTGTTCAGTCATCGGCGTTCAAATGGGATATTACTTTCAATGCCTCTCACAACAAAACCAAAGTGTTGAGTTTACTTACTGACAATCCCGGTGAAAAAATTACTGTGGGGACTGGTTTCTTTGGAGGAGAATTGCGTCAGGTTGTAGGTCAGGAAATGGGCCAAATCTATGCCTTCGGTTTCAGACGAGATGACCAGGGACGACAGGTATTTGGTTCCAGTGGACTTCCTCTTCGCACTGCCAACCTGATTAGTTTTGGGAGTGCATTACCTGAATGGGTAGGGGGTATTACCAATAGTTTTAATTACAAGGGTATTGCACTTTCGTTTCTGATTGACTTTAAGTTGGGTAATACCATGATTTCCAACACCAATATGAATGCCTATCGTCATGGACTGCACAAGGCAACATTGGTAGGCAGAGAGGGTGGTGTAGTAGGAGTAGGAGTAAATGAACAAGGAGAAACCAATACGGCAAAAGCCAATGCACAGGATTATTATTCCATTCTTCGTACACAATCCATTCTTGAATGGGTAGTATACAATGGAGGCTTCTGGAAACTTCGCCAGATCAGTGTAGGATACGATTTTTCAAAATTCTTACCCAAAAATTCACCCATTTCTGGAGTTAAGCTAAGTTTTGTTGCTAATAATGTACTTATGCTGAAAAAATGGATAGACAATATTGATCCTGAATCGTTTGGCAATTCATCTGATAACCTTTCCGGTATTGAAATGACAGGTTTGCCTACTACCCGTAGTCTGGGTTTTAACCTCAATGTTAAATTCTAACGTGTGTTTTTAACCTGCTTAAAAATCAAAACAATGAATACTCTATTACTAAAAATATCCAGCATATTTGGTGCAATGCGCTTGTTGTTGGTTCTGATAGTGTCAATCAGTACACTTGTTTCGTGTGAGAATGGTTTTGACCAGCTCAATATAAACAAAACCAATCCAACAGCTATCAATCCAGTATTTAGTCTCAACAACGCACTAATTAATTCGTCCTTCAATCAATCCTCTATACTTTACGAAATGGGTATTGTACAGCAGTTGGTTACACCTAATTCGGGGTTTGTAACAGGGGCTAACTTTAATCAGGACAACCGGGACCAGACGAATGGAAACTGGGTTAAGTTTTTCCAATCGGCGATTAGACACACTCAAGATGTTTTGAACCAAAAGGCAACCTTGGAAAACCGTCCAAACCTGATTCAGATGGCCCGCATCCTGCAAGCCTACAATTTTATGGTACTTACAGATACCTATGGGGATATTCCTTATTCTGAGGCAGGCAAAGGTTATTCAGAACTGATACTTTATCCCAAGTATGACACACAACAATCTATTTATACAGATATCATCAAAGAGTTAAATGAAGCCTCAACAGCACTGGATGCTAGCCAACCCATCGAAACGGCAGATGTATTGTATGGGGGAAATGTGACTCAGTGGAAAAAGTTCGCTAACTCCCTACTTTTACGGGCTGGTATGCGATTAGTGAAGGCCGATGTAGCACTGGCAATGCAAACTGCCGTAAAGGCGATTGAGGGAGGTCTCATTGATGCAAATGCAGATAATGCAATCATCCGGCATGATGCTAACTATACAAATCCTATTGGTGTTACACTTAACAGTACTGAGGCTGCAAACCTGTATCTGACTGCTCCGTTTGTCAATCAGTTGAAAAGCACCAATGACCCCCGCCTGAGAGCCATTGCCGTCCGGTATGTGGGAGCTAAATCCGGACCCGAACAGAAAGCGGCCATTGCCTCTACAGATCCTGCTGTTCAGGTAGGTATGCCAATAGGTTACGATAATGCTACCATTGGTACTAAAGTAACAGAACTGAATTTAGCTAGTTTTTATGATTTTAGTCAGGTTGACAGAACACGTATGGCTAAGATATTAGCTCCTACTTTTTTGGTAACAGCGTCACAAACC
Organism: Xanthocytophaga flava; assembly: GCF_030068545.1. NCBI lineage: Bacteria > Pseudomonadati > Bacteroidota > Cytophagia > Cytophagales > Rhodocytophagaceae > Xanthocytophaga > Xanthocytophaga flava. The sequence goes on from NZ_JASJOR010000008.1 coordinate 250,178, forward strand.
CAACTTCTACTGGCTGAAGCTGTACAAAGAGGTTGGACTACAGGTGATGTAGCAGAACTATACAACAAAGGGGTAAGATTGCATATGGAACAGATGGCTTTGTTTGATGCGAATTCCACAGTTACTACTCAGCAGGCAGATGCATACCTGAATGCTAACCCTTTTGATGAAAGCAAAGCTCTCGAACAGATCAATACACAATACTGGATCAGTTCGTTTTTGAATGGGCCAGAGACGTGGGCAAATTTTCGCCGAAGTGGCTTTCCTGCGTTGACTCCTAATCCGTATCCTGGAAAAACAATCAAAGGGAATTTCATCAATCGGCTGACTTATCCAAATTCTGAAATTTCTGTCAATAAAACCAATGTTGATGCAGCCATTTCACGACAGGGAGCCGATGATCTGGATTCTAAAGTGTGGTGGGATAAGTAATTTTGTTTTTACAGACCAGACATTAGTTATAACCAGAAATAGAAAACTGACAATCAGTCAATTGTTTCTGAGTTATAGCTGGTGTTTTTTTTGACTATTAATATGCCGTTAGTAAAGTTGCTGTAACATCTGAAAATGCGTAAATTCGTAGGAAAATCATCTACTATCTTTTGCTGAAGTAACACTCAATGAAAACATTCTCTACCCGGAATTTACTATCAACAACACTACGTTATTGTCACATTTTGGTTATTGTTCTATTAATTTGGTCTTGTAAGAAAGACAACGAACCTATCTTTCCTTATCCCTCTATATATCATGCTACACGTTCAGAGATTACTTCCGATGTACGTCTTTTTACCAAACAAGGAGAAATAAAGGATCAGATGGTTATTACAGATTTCATGAAGCGTTACAATACCGCTTGGACTACTATTATAGCGCCAAAGTCAGAAACTGTAACATATCAGGATACTGTGAAGATTCTGACAAAAGATAATGTTCAGGGTCCATTTTATCTAAAAGATGCCTATCTCCAATTTAATGAAAATATAATTTATATTATTTCTCGGGATACAGGATACTCTGATTTAAACGAATTCTATGAATCAAATGTCGTTTTTGGTAAATACAAGCCCATATATGAAAAGAAAGTATATTATTCACCCTCAACAGGAGTTAATCCTCGAGTCTTTACTATACCAATCAATTATGCTGAATATACTTCCGAGCAATTAAAGTTCTTGACTCTCTCTTATATGGTCAAACGAGGCACTGGTGCATATTATTCAACATATGGATCTAGGTATAATAATTCATTTGACCCTACGAGTTATAAAGCATTGCTCGCAGATGATACACTTGTCGTTCAGGAATCTAATATAGTCTATGAAAAGTAAAGTAGTGCCTAACGATGTTTTAGGATGTTAATGTATACTAAGAAAGTAGAAATTTCTATGCTACTAGTAAATTTTGAAGTCGCTTTTTCGTGTAAGTAGAAGAATTCATGTATGTGCAATTAGTCAACGCATATCTGATCAGACTTTAGATACAAACCCACTTTCATGCAGGAAAGTGGGTTTGTATGTTATCTTCTCTTACATAATATGTAACCTCTTATTATAATCTGGATGCCAGCTCAATAAGGTTACCGTAAGGATCAGCAAAAAAAGCCATTCGTTTACTAATGGTAGGAAAATCGAACGGTTCACCGAGCACATTTACCCCTCTTCGACGCAAATCAGCAACTGTTTGGTCAATGTTGAGTACTTCAAGACAAAAGTGATGGTAACCAGCAGGTTGTAAGCTTTCATTCAAGTCAGTATAGTCGGGTTGTGGTAAGGGTTGCCCTCCGCCAAGTATTTCTACACAAAAGTTATCGTCGTTTGGCGGTGCGAGAAACGCTAGTTGCAAGTCACCCAAAAGCCATTCCTGTATGATACGAAAGTCTAACTTTTCCTGATACCATTTAACTATACCTGCATAATCTGCTGCACGTAGAGCGACATGTCCTCCTCTCATTGTACTAAATTCACTAGCTTCATTCCTTAAAGGATGCTGGATTGTGATGGTTGTCTCTTCCATGATGTTGTTTTTTGTATGATTAAAGTTATATTGTCCGTTCCATGCACCTTGATCAATAGAAAAGCATCTACAGTGATTTTGAAGGATTTGTGATGATTCTGGAAAAATATCCTATGAGTAGCCGCAATGTTGATCTCAATGGCATTGGAAATGGACTCGATGATACAAAATTGACGTATCTCAAAAAGAGAACCTATCTGCTTGTGTGTGAACTGTTGAAAATCCAAGCTCTGACTACACAAATTATTCCTTAACAATGCATTAGAAAGGGTCTGTAAAATAGGGAAACTTAAATTAAAATTTGATTGATGTGCTTTATACTATTATACTGATATAAAGCGGCTTGCGACAAAATCCAGTTTTTTCGCTGCTTTATAACTAATTTTGGCAAATTCTTATTGTTCGCTGGAATACCTTTTGGGTTTGACGCCTATATATTCTTCGAAAACTCTTGAAAAATGACTAAGATTGGTAAATCCTAACAGGTAACCTACCTCAGAAACACTTAGCCGCTTTTCTCTAAGCAATCTGGCAGCTTCCTGCATTCGTACTGATTGGTAATAGTCGAAGACCCCTTTTCCAAAAGTTTGTTTGAAAAGCTTTCTCAGTTTGGGCTGACTCATACCTGCTTCCCTTGCTAGAGTTGCAATGTGTGGAGGTTCATTCAGATGGGATTGTAAATGAGTTTTAACAGCATAAATAGCTTTGATATCTTCAATATGCATAACACTTGTAGATACAGCCTCACGTTGCATCAGTATCGCAAAGATATAGCATAACAATTCTTCACATTTCAACTTGTAGTAACGACTTTCAAGAGCTTCCGGAACGGATTGGTGCAACATATCACTGGTGGTATGTATGATCTGGGAGGATAGGGTGGTTTCATAAACGAAGTTGTCTTTGGCTTCCAAAACACTGGCTACTACCGGATGATCTAGTTGTTCAAAAAGCTGATTCAGGTATTGTCGGGAAACCCGGATTGTCACACTTCCAAATAGGGTGTTCGAAGGCATAGTCATAACGGCAGCAACACCCTGCCTGCAGATTAGGATGTTTGCTTGTTCAGTTGATAATTGTTCGTCAGACTGTATGAGTGAGGGAAAAACACCACTCAGCAAAAAAATAACATTTTCTTGCCCTTCAGCGAATTCATTTGTCCGTTCAATCAAAATATCCTCTTTCAGGTGATAATTGCGAATCATTACACTCATATCATTTCCCCACGAAAAGCCGGTGATATAACCTGACCCTTTACTTTCCGGAATGTATATAAAACGTCCGCTGATAGTTGCCCCAATAGCTTTGGCAAGTTGCAGTGCGATGCCTGAACCTTGCTTATCAATAACTGATATTTTCATTTACGACTATTTTAGTAGCAAACACGGTTATTTTAATCCTAAAGATATATAGAATTTTGTGAGCAGTTAAAAATTACTTATTCAGAAAACAAAGAAATGCTGTTAGAAAATAAACAAGTAGCCATCATCGGCGGTGGTCCTGGTGGCTTGACGCTCGCAAAAGTTTTACAGTTGAAAGGAGTAAATGTAAAAGTGTATGAAAGAGATCTTACCAAAGATGTACGTGTACAAGGTGCTACTCTGGATTTGCATTATGATTCAGGCTTAAAAGCGATTGAAAACGCATGATTATCTGAAGCATTCAAAAAAGCTTACCGACCTGGTGCCGAAAAAGGGCGTGTAGTGGATCAATGTGGCAATATAGTTTATGACGAACATATCAATGCGTCAGATAAAAGCTTTGACAATGAATTGTTTAGGCCAGAAATTGACAGAGGAGATCTACGGGATATTTTACTGGAGTCTCTCAAACCTGATACGGTTGTCTGGAACTGTCATTTAGTGACTCTATCACAAACTGGTAACCGTTGGAAACTGGAATTCAAAAACGGATCAATGGCTGTTGCTGATATTGTAATTGGAGCAGATGGGGCTAATTCTAAAGTTCGTTCCGTTATTACATCTGTTAAGCCTTTTTACGCAGGTATTACAATTTTTCAGGGAAATGTGGAAGATGCAGAGGCAAAAGCCCCAACTATACACAGATTACTGAAGGGTGGAAAAATCTATGTGCACAGTGGCGGAAAGTATTTACATGTATCTTCAAAAGGGGATGGAAGCATTGATTTTTATATGAGCAGTCAACTAGACGAAAACTGGGTGAAAAACAGTGGAATCGATTTTACAGACAGATCCCAACTGATGGAACGGTGCCAGAAAGCGCTTGCCGGATGGGCAGATATATGGTTCGAACTGTTCGAAAATGTAAGCTTACCACTATTGATCCGTCCGCAATATTGTGTGCCATTGGATCAGACGTGGGAAGCACACTCAACTATAACTCTGCTGGGAGATGCAGCCCACATTATGCCACCTTCTGGTGAAGGAGTAAACTTAGCCATGCTGGATGCGTTGGAATTAAGCGAATGTCTTACCTCTGGGGACTTTAAAAATGTACAAGTTGCTATCGCTGCCTATGAAAAACAGATGCAGGTAAGAGGACTGGCAGAGGCTCAAGCATCACTAGAGATGGTACAATGGATGCATGGTGAAGGTGCAATGGAGAAAATGATCCAGCTATTCAGCGAAATGCCAAGTTGATAAATTTTGTTTGTATGTGAGGAAAAAGGTAAACATTTCCCTGAATCCTCCTGGTGTTACTGTACTCACCAACTTATACGTTGATCCGAGGGCATTATTTGTGATAATTATACTACTCACTAATAAAAATAGTTTTGGTATGTAATTCTAGCCCAAAGCAGTCTAAGTTCTTCGGTCAGGTTGTTTTAGGCTAGTACAATTTATGACATTTTGCCCCTAAAAATAAGTCCTATAAAAGACGAGTTCCTATGAAGGGATGATCCAGATAAAAACGAGCTAGTCACATTACTAACGGCAAGTTTGATATAAACTCTATTAACTAAAAGATTCGGCAAACGCATTTTATTATGCCTTTGTGAGGTCTATAACGTATATTTCTGCTCGCAGGATAGCCATACCTTATCCAATCTATTCTTTCAACTACAACAATGCGACTTTTGGCTAATTCAGTTATATGGCCTCTGTTTACCTTTGCTTAAACAAAATAATTAAAGCTTGAATAGGAGGGATCATTTCTTTATAAAACTTCTAAAAATAAAGAGTTTTCTTAAACCATGGATGTACAAAATGTAGAAGTGATCTGAATAGCACAACTACAGGTTGAAAAACCTCAGGTATAGGTAATATAGGCCACTTCAATTTCTTACTAATTTAACGATACAGGAGATTTTAATTTGGTAAAGCTTATGTGTCCGATCCTTGCCTTATATCCCAAGCAATTGTTTCCATACATCTTTTTTATCTTCCAGGCCAATGCAGTTCTGCAAAGCCAGGCTAACTCTGACGATAGGAGTACCTAGGATAGCAGAATTGGCATAGATAGTTCGTAAAATCGTTCTTTCTGATGCGCTAAGCCCGGCGAGTCCCTTAGATAGATCTACTTTCCGACCCTGAAATACATACCTTAGAATAGGAATGATCTCTAGTTCAGTAGTGTTGGCACTGGCCGCTTTAATTGATTGGAGGAATGCTGGTAAAATCTGATCCAGATACACAAACGGAAAACTGCTCAGCGAATAGACAAGTTGGAAACGTAACCAGCCTGAAAACCAGGGAAGTTCGTTGAAGAAAAGTCTATCTGTTACAGCACAATTTTTCAAGGCAGTAGTGAGTGGCTCCAATGCGTCTTCATACTGTTGATGCATGGCCAGATTGAGCGCTGTGCAAATTCGAACCCTTTCATCGCGGGTCTGTTGCAATAGCTGTCGTAAAATTTTCAGACTATCAGGGTAATTGAAGGCTGTGTGGCCTAATGAATACACAAAACTGCACCTGACAAAAGAATCAGGTTCTGTCGGCAACAATTCCTGACTGATCCTGAGGGCGAATGCCATATCCAGACTTCTGTTCCGGTACGCAACTGGTCTGAAGTCTTCTGACTTGCCTAGAAGATTGGTAACCAGATACGGAGCCTGAATCCTGACTTCATTTATAGGATCTGTTAGTAGAAATGTCAGCGAATCAAATCCTTTCCACAATGCTTCAATGCCTTCATTCACCCACGCCAGTTGTGCGTCAAAGTGTGTGTAGACATCCTCATGCTGAGCCAGATAAGCCATACCTTGTGAAATACTTCCCAACAGTCTGACCAGAGTTGGTTTGCAAGACGAGGGGCAGTGATCCAGAGCTGCTATCAGAAAAGGAATTGCCGCAGTGGTAGAGTCGTAGATAATGCCCTGATGGGAGATGCTGTTGTAAAGCTCCGAAAGAGCCTGCTCGAATACTTCTTCCCCAGATGAGAGAGTTAGCAGAATTTCCAGATTGTATGCAACATCTTCGGCAGAGGCGTCATACGCTTGACTAAGTGTAGACCAATCAATTTGTTTTAAATCTTGTAAGGAAACGTGCTTACCCATATATCAATAGTTTATTCGAAAACGCCGTTTTATAGCTACTTATTTAATAGGGCTATCTATCGCAGTTGTGGTAAAAACGACCCCAGGGGAAACTAGCGATGACATAAAGATGTTAAGTTTTAGTCAGCATCTCATACAATTTTTTCACAGCTTTCTTTTCATAGGCATCTCTGAGAGAAACGATCATGATAGTCCGCCTCATATTTTTTCCATCAATAGGGATACCTACAACATCGGGATCATTTACACTGGTATCACTTAATATGGTATGCCAATTCCCAGTTTTTACGATTTCAAACAAGGTAGGTATATCATTTATTTCCATACAAATATTCGGGGCCAGATTTTTTTGACTGAACGATTCCTCAAAAAATTGTATAGTATTGTAACCACTGAAAGGCAAAGCCAATGGAAGCTCGGCTACTTCATTAAGCGATATAGTGGTTTTGTGAGCCAATGATGATTTTTTAGCAGTCACCAGCACCATAGTTGACTTCAAAAGTGTCTTATATTTCAAATGAGCTTCGTCGGATTTTTCATGGAATGTCAGAACAAAGTCAAAATGATGCGAGTTGAGTTTTTCAAGAAGATCTTTTGTGGTGCCAAATACCACCTGAATTTTGATATTTGGATACTCACTGGCAAACTGTATTAATGTTTTGGCAAATAAAATTCGCATGGAGTAAATTACACCAATAGTGATTTTTCCTGTATTCAGATTTTTCAAATCCTGTAAAAGCAATAACCCTTCATTTGCTTTATTTATACTCTGCAACGCATATTCACTAAACAGATTACCAGCTTCAGTGAGTTTAATTCTTTTTCCGATACGGTCAAATAAAGGAACATTTAGTTCATCCTCGAGTTGCTTGATTTGCTGTGACAAGGTACTTTGACTGATATTTAAAGCTTTTGCAGCTTCCGTAAAGTTTAATAACTCTTTGGCTTTTAAAAAATAGTTGAGCTGTCTTAATTCCATAGTTCTAAATCGGTTTTTTCGATTGTTTTCATCGAATAATAACGTTTTGCTAATAAAGGCAATATTTTAATATTTACATAACAATACTCATATCTACCATTTTACCACTTAAATAAACAACTTATGAAAGTAAAACTAATTGTATCGCTTCTACTTTTAACTACTTATTTTACTGCCTTTAGCCAAAAAAAGCAGAACATGGCTGTTGTTGAAAAAGGTCTCATTAAAATATCCATCATGTACCCGTATGCTGAAGGTAAAACCTTTAATATGGAGTATTATGAAACTAAACACATGCCGATGGTAGCTGGGTTTTTAGGATCAAATCTGATTAAGTACACTATTGAAAAAGGAGTTGCCAGTGGTATTCCTAACCAGCCACTGCCTTATATAGCTATTGGCACCTTTTATGTAAAAAGCCTAAGCGACTATCAAGCGGCTATTGGACCGAATAGAGATGCTATTCGTGCAGATTTTGCAAATTACACCAATATCAGTCCTGTCATTTTGGTAAGTGAGGTGGTAAAATAAACATTCATCTTCACTAAATGGTAGCACAGCAAAACCGTTGACTGCCGCACTTTCAACACAAAACATGCACAGTGTGTTTTGTGTTGTTACAAGGTATTTACCAAGCCTCCAAAAACATACGCCAGTGCTACACTTTCCGGAAATGGAATTGAGGAATAAATGTCACTACATACTTTCTCCCCAACAGCGCCTTTTAAGCTCTCCTAGAATAATTTGACAATTATTCTATTCGCTCACAATTGTAGTTAAGAACATTTTTATCTAACTCTACTTTTACTGTTTATCCAGGCAAAAATCTGGAAAAACTTGAGAAGTTGGTATGCGATGCATTTTTTCCAACAGACAATATCTGCTTAATCGTGCAGCTGTCATCGATGGCTCCGATTACTTAGGGCGAAAATTTTGGGTAAATGTTTATGTGTCTCTTGAAGAAAGACATTACAACAAGCAAAGAAAAGACGCTTTCTTTCTCAAATGGCTTGCAGGAGGATGAGTGTCTGAAATCTGTTATTTTTTATTTGATGTGGTTGTCCGGATTCTGACTAGTAAATCGTCTTTATGCAGAAAGCTAATTTATCTCTGCTATGAACGAATTCGTATTAATTTTCAGAAGCAATGGTGATCCACATGCCAATCCATCCCCTGAACAGATTCAGGAAAGGATGAAATGGATGAATACTGTAACCGCTCAAAATAAGCTGGCTGACAGCGGAAAACGATTGTCTGGCAGTCATGCCACATTGGTGGAATCTGGAAAGAAGGTGACAGCAGTGGATGATCTGACTACTCATTCTTATGTCAATGGTTATATAGTGGTTAAAACTGCTACTATTGAAGAGGCCATTGAACTGGCTAAAACCAATCCTATACTAGAAATGGGAGGGAGCATTGAGGTTAGAGCTGTTATACCTCCAGTGAGATAGCTTTTATTCTGTAAGTAATTGTTATTGAGTGGTGTGTGTAGTAAAGGTTACTTTTAAAAGTATCGTTCATTAACTGAGGATTTATCAGCCACTCTGATCCTCAATTCTATGAATCATAATCTACTTTTTACAGTATTGTTGGTTGTATCTCCTATAGTCTCTGCTTTTCTGGCCAGTGTCTTTACCTACAGATACCTGGCCAGATCTCAAAAGAGAGACTATCTGTATCAACAAAGGTATGCTGCTTACAAGGAACTATCATCTCAACTGATAGGGCTTAGAAAATATTGCCTGGATAAAATATCAGAAGGCGAGTTAAATACTTTTTATCATTCCTATACACTGGATATTGGTTCTGCTCAATATCAGAATGAAATCGTTCATGTAGTAGAAGCCAATGCAATGTTTTTGAGTAATGGCATTCAAACAATAGTACAATCTGTTGTAGACAAACTTTCACTTTTATGTAAAGCAGAAACGGTAATTTTAGGGATAGCTAATGAAAACGAAAAGCGAACTTATTATTCGTTTTACCCTATTGTACTCACAGAAATTGAGAAATGTCTGCAGGAGTTATCTGCAGAAACAGAGTTGTGATGTCTGTAAATCAGAATATTAGGCATTGTTTTTTTGCGAGTGGTACTACCACCTCACTGTGGTAAATTGGTTTCGCTGTAGTTGCGAATAAAACCCTGTGTTCGCTGGATGCAGGGTTTTGCTTTTCTACCTTATCATTCAAAGTTAATCTCGTTGCTATGTGCTTGTTCTGAATATGTCCTTACCTTACTGTGTTTTCTAAAATATACCTACTATACTTTCTGAGGTGGATTTTAAACTACATATTCGCAAATCGATATAAGGTAATTAGTACCATAACGGAATTTGTTACACATTATAATGTGTTTGTATTTCTCAAATTGGTCATATAAGATGGTTTTATGATAACTAAGCCAAATGAAATTTTGTTTTGCAATGGATTGGTACAATAGACTTTGTACAATTACTACAAATGCCTCATAAAAACGGGAAAAATACCCTTTTATATGAGTATGTAAAGTGGTTACTTTGTTGTGTTAATGTACTATACGTTGTTATATACACATATGCACCCAACTATTAAATCATTTGTATTTCTTGGGGGATTGGTATTGCTGCTGGCATGTGATGGAAGATTTGCTGACCAACAAATTAATAAAAGCAATTTATCTACGCTGACTGACTCTATTAAAGATAAGTTCAGCATACTGCCCAAACAGGATCTAATGGCTAACGCCAAAAATGTATCTGCAAAAGCAAGACCTACTGTCATGCGACCACGATAAGTCATGCCATAGTTTGTCTGATTACGATTGAGGAAATATTGTTATCAAGTATAGCAAATCCAATCGATTAGTTCCCTATCCTCCGAGTTTTGCCAGCTCTTTTAACCAGCTTTCACTGTTCTTTGTGATTCAAAGTTTCTGTTTATTGAAACAGATCTACTTTTTCTGGTAGTCAAGTCATCACTTTTGTATTCTATTTTAACGGGTAAATATATTGTAGCTGGTTCTGCATGCTTTGGTTTGTATTCTGGTTGCTATAGAAATCGCAAGTCCTATTGGTACAAAACAAAAATTCTCCGAAAGATGCTTCCGGAGAATTTCAGTAACAAACCACTTACAACCTAAATTCGTATTTTTATATTTTAATCAGACGTTGCGTCTGAGGATATATCTGCTTGACTTACAATACAAAGATACTACATTCATACCCCTCTTGTAAAGTCATAATTTACTCATTATCATACATATATACCTTCCTTCCGGATTTTTGGAGAAAACAAGGGTTTTACAGGTGTAATACATTGTAATAGAGCTATATAGAACCTTTTGAGGATGCAGATAATTGATTGTTTTTTACAACCGTATAGTGAGATGTACAAAAAGTTACCAAATATGTACACCGGATTGTACGGGTTTGTAAAGGGAAACTCAGAAAATGAGAGTTTCATTTTTGCTCTGATACTGTAACTACCAGCACTTTAGCTGTTACAAGCAGTTGCCCTACATGACGCTGAGTATGTTCGGCTGCATGAAAAAGCAAACCTAGTACTGTAGAGGGAACCTGACCTCTGCCGACTCCGCGCACTTCGGTAAGGGTATTTTCCTTTGTTGTGCGCAATTGATCTAAAGCCACTGTTAACTGTGTATCAAAAGCTTGTAATAGTGATTGTGTCGTTGTGGATGGAGTAGGGGACTTGCCTTCCAAAGAAAGCGACTGTAATTGTTGTTCAGTCAGTGCTTGTCCTCTGGCATACGTAAACAATCTGTCAAGTACACCTGCCAGATGCTGAAGATGGAATCCAACAGATGCTACACCACCAGGACGTTCCCAAAGCAAGGTATCTGGAAAATCTTTTAGATAGGTGTGTATTTCTTCTTGAGCTTGTAAAAGAGCATGAGCCACAGGTTGAAGTAAAGGAGGCACATCGGGTAGCGGTCCTCTAAGCCATACTTCCAGCTTTTGTATTTTATTGTTCATAAACAGCAATCAAAGATAAAGGGCTTAATGTAAGTATTTTTACTTTATCTACAATGGATAATTAACCTGCCTTTGATCAGATGTTTCCTAACCAGTTATGTTTATTAGCGAGCTGAATTGCCTCTACTTTGGAATGGACGTGAAGTTTCTGGTAAATATTCTCTGTGTGTTTGCGTACTGTTTTGGAGCTTATAAATAGTTTATCACCAATCTGCTGATAGGTAAGTCCTATAGCTATGTGTTCCAGAATTTCCAGTTCCCGTTTAGTTAGATCAAAACTTTGCGGTGTCAGAGTGGCTGCGGTTGATGCCGGAGGAGGGGCGTTTCTGAGCCATTGCAGGGTTTTCTGTGCAATGGAGGGTGACATAGGTGCTCCTCCTTCTACTACTTGTTCAATGGCATCTACAATCCGTGCACTTTTTTCATCTTTTAGCAAATAACCCGAAGCACCTGCCCGTATCGCTTCAAATATTTTATCATCGTCTGTAAATACAGATAAGATGATAATTTTAATATCAGGAAAATATTTGCGTATCAAGGCAGTTGCTGTAATGCCATCCATTGGCTCCATTTCAATATCCATCAGGATCACCTGTGGTAGTTCTGCTATATTTTTTAGCTTTTCAAGTACTTCACCACCTTCATAGGCTGTAAACAAAATCTCAATTTCTTCAAAACATGCCAGGTTTTGACTAATGGAACGGATCAGATACCTGTTATCATCTACTATTGCTATGCTTGTCCTCACAGGGTAATAAGTTAATGAAGCTAAATGACAAAAATACACCAGACAATAGTAGGATAAAATACGGCATTTATCGTATTTTATTCGCTTGCTTATACGGTCATCGTTACCGAAACGGTAGTTCCTTGGTTAAAGGCAGACTGGAGTTCAAATCGTGCTCCAATACTTTCTGCACGCTTCTGCATATTTTGTAAGCCAAATTTTTCCTGAGCAACAGCTGATGCGTGTATGGAAAAACCAACACCATTGTCACCTATTTGCAAGATAAGCTCATTAGTTGTTGAAATAGAGACATAGATCTGAATAACAGAAGCTTGGGCATGTTTGAGTATGTTATTGAGTGCTTCCTGTACAATACGAAATAGATTTAAGGCATCCCCTGGCTTCAGGAGTGGATTTTTATGCAATAAGAAGGTAAGCTGACAGACAGGTTTTTCATTGTAGCGAAATCGCTGATTGATATAATATTGTAGCCTTTTTACTAATTCTTCGGCAGTAATACTTTCTTTGTGAACGGCCCACATAGTATCTCTTAACAAATGCATGGTTTCGCGGGCTTGGTTTCCAACCTCTTCCAGAGAGGGTTTCAGTGAGTCTTTTTCGTGTATATATTCAGAATGGTGGGCTATATAATCAAGATTGGAGATGATGAAGGTAAGCTGTGAGCCTACATTATCATGCAGATCTCTTGCGATTCGCTCTCTCTCTGACTGATACAATGTCTGTATTTCCAATGCCCGAAGTTCTTCCTGCATTCGTTTGCCTTCTTCTTCCTTACCCTTTAGTATAGCTTCATAAGTACGTTGTTGTTCCTTATTTATTTCATGAAGTAGGTTTTCGTTTTTATTCTTATATATTTTAAAGCGATAAATCAACCCCATACATAGTACGAAGACTTTACACACTACAGCAAATGGCAATCCTTCAAAAAAGAGGGTGCTATGACTGATCATATTATAGCTGAGTAATGTTTGACCAATTCCAATAACGACAAAAGGAAGAATTGCAACCAGATAAAAAAGGGCTGGTTTATACCCTTGTATAATACGCCAGATAACCAACAGTACTATACTTAACACGATCAGTATAATTAATGTATTCCCAATTTGTAAGAGCAAATGATTGGAAATATGGTAAAACAGATAAAAATAAATACTGATTAATAAAGCCAGTGTGGCATACATTGCATAGTGGATAAGTACATATACACGAGGATGGGTTTGTGAGCCAATAGAGAGATATAACTGGGAGAACTTAAGTAAGGCTGCTACTGTCAGAATAGAAAATAATGGACGAGCTTCGCTACCTGTAAGCCAGTCTGGCCCTATAGGAAAAAAATAACGGACGATTCCTTCCATCAGATACATAAGGTACATAAATCCTAGTGTATAAAGAGCAAAGTAAAGATACGTCGGGTCCTGAAATGTTAGATATAAAAATAGGCCGAATAAGCTCATAAAGAACATAATACCACCAAACCATCCCCACGCTATCATACGTTGATCATCTGCCTGATAAAATCTTTGTTCATCCCATAAAGTCATAGGGAGCTTTAGTAATCCTACTTTATTGCTTGCCCGAATATATATGGTGTAGTTAATATTGGCTTGTAATTCCAGCGCAGTTATATAGTTACGATGATTGATATGTCGCTTGTCTGATGACAATTGCCAGCCCATAGGTCCCCACTGATCCACCAATTGTGTCTGATCTTTTACCAGAAATAGCTGAAGGTTATCAATATAGGGAAAGTCTATTTCGAGAATCCATCGCTTGGTGGATGGGCTTCTGACATTGAAACGTGCCCAGTGAACACCTCCTGCCCGTCCAAAATTTGGTACAATAGAAGAACTTGGAATAAAGGAGAAAGCTTTTTCGGTAAGCAGGCTGTTGATAGTAGCTGAACTACAAGTATTTGCACAGATGTAAACATTTTTATTCAGGAATATCTCATCGCTGGTGGGAGAAAGTTCAATATATGATTGCTGGCCATAAATAGAAAACAGGGCAAAGAAGAAGAAGAGAAAAGGTAAATAATGTCTCATGCACAGTACGTTATCTTTGGAGGAGCTTTGCTGAAAAATACGACAAATGCCGTATTGATATACGTATCGAAACTATATTTTTTTGTAGCAGATCTTCAAACGATCCCACCACTTACCTGATATAGTCTCTCAAGCAAATTTTAGTCTCTTAACTAACTTCCAATCGTTATGTTCTTATCATTACCTTTCAGAGTAGTGTGTGTTATTTGTGTGTTTTGTATTCAGAATGCCTTTGCCCAGCAACTGGAAAAAGAAGTCAAACAGGATGTATCCCGAAAGGCGGCCAGAGGGAAACTGAATGAAATTGTTAATCATGCCGATACCAAACAGATTGAACTTTCATTTGTGACTAAGTCAACCAACAAAAAAATTAAGTATGAAAGTTATTTTTTTGACTATGACCTCAACTTTATTAAGGAAGAGAATTCTGAAGATGAATTGGTAAAAGTGAAGAGAGGAAAGTTAAAGAGATACAAAGGGGACTCATACTCTGTTATTGGACTGGAAGCGAAGGCAGATATGTTCGGTAATGCTGTATTCAAACGCAAGGAAATTACCTATGGCTGGAACTGGATGAAGATGGGTTATAGTAAGAATGTAAAAACCCTGGATAAAATAAAGCCTAAAACAGATGATGGAAGTAAAATGTGGTTTTTTAATGCCTATGAAATGGATACCAAAGGGGAAGTGCTGGCATTGGTAGGAGAAAAGGATAAAAAAGATGCGGCTGCTCGCCTGAAAAACTTTAGTGTACTGCATGTAAACAAAGAGCTGGACATCTTGCATAAAATCGAGCTTCCGTTTGAGTACCTGCAATACCCGATCTATTTTGGTAGTGTGCAGTCTGATGAGAGCCATGATGCGGAAGATGTATTGACTGACTATGTGATTGTATTTGCACCAGCAGAAGGAGCAGGAATGAATAAAAGCAAAGGGGGAGCAGCCAACAGCTATACACTGGTTCGCATTAATCCTGATGGTGTATTGGTGGATCGCATTGCATTCAACAGTAAAGGAAACGCCTGGAAAATCGAAGGTGTTTACCAGATTGGACAAAGTCTGGTAGCCTATGGACCTTGTAAGGCCAAAGATGTAACCGAATCATATTTTGACGCTTACAAAGACCCGGCCAAAATGGCTGAGATGGATAAATTCACCCATTTCCAGATGGTAGGATTAAAATCTAAAAGTGTTGGTTTTGTAAGCCTGTCTTCCATTGAAGATTTTGAGAAGAAAACCAAGACGCCGTCAAATCAGAAAGGACTAAGTTCCTACAATGGCAAACGGGTAGAGATTGCTGAGATGCGTACTGCTCCCAATGGAGACATGTTTGTACTGGCACAGGATTATAAACTGGAGCTACGGGATAAAGAACGGTTGTATGAAGATGCTTATATTTTTCATTTTAGTCCAGGAGGAGAGTTGAAAGCGAGTTATAGCATAGATCCTGAATCGAAAAAAGGTGGTTTGACAGGTGGAGGATTAACAGATGCACGACATTATCACTGTACATTGGGATTGGTTGCAAACTCTAATGGAGATGTGGTTTTATTATTAAAGTCTCCTCGAGTCATTCAATCTGAGTCGAATAGTTCTACATTCTTATCTACTGTCACTACCACTTCTTACTACTGGCCACGGTACCAAATCCGTGCTGCCCGGATCAATATGGTGAATGCATCTATCAGTGATGTAAAGATATTTGGCAATGACGACTATTATCTGTTTGATGAATATGGCGATTCTGAAGTAGTAATCAGAGAAGGAGGTACTGAAAACGGAGCCGCTAAACTCATTGTGGTTTGTGAAGGTAGAAAGGAAAAGAAGATATGGTTAGGGAAACTGAACCCTGATAGGTTCTAATGAATAGAAAAAATACGACAAATGCCGTATGGACTTGCAAAAGAAAAGTATGGTTCTTTGTTGGAAAGAAGGAATAATTATCTTCTGCTCAGTTAAATGCAAAATGCCCGTTGTTCTTGCGACAGGCATTTTTTATTTTGCAGGAAATAGTAGCTGCCAAAAGTAACTACCAATAACTTGTTTTGTCAAAAACAGGTTTGAGGCAATACAGAAATTGTTCAAAACAATGAAAGCAATATTAAAAGACAAAAGCTTCCAACTATCTATTATCCTGACAACTATTTTTATCGGGACAGGAATTGGATTTCTATTTTTAGGACTTGTAGATTATAGTTGGATTCTTTTTGGACTCCTACCGGTTGTTTTGGGAGTAGCAATAGGAACAATGCATGTTCGAAAATATGCACTTTGGGGAGCAATCATTACAACAATTCTTTTACTTATCGCGATTTATATTCCAGGACTTTCTGGGATAATTTGTATTATTATGGCGATTGGCTTGGTTGTTCCATTTATCTTTTTGGGGTATGTTATTGTCAGACTTGCCGATCGATACAAGGTTATCAAAGAAACAAATAAGCTATCAGTTTTAATTTTGCCATTACTGCCATTTCTAATTGCAGCACCAACAGAACATTTTCTTAAAAAAGAGAAGGAAACTGTTATTGAAGTACGAACGGAGAAAGTATTCAACTATACAGCTGATGAAGTATATGATGCAATCAAATCGGTGGATACTCTTGATGCTGAAAAACCTTTTTTGCTGAAGCTTGACCTCCCTATTCCTACCAAATGCGTTTTAGAAAAAGAAGAAGTGGGGGCTATACGAACTTGCTATTTCAAAGGTGGACGACTAAGCAATGCTGATTTTGGTGGTGGCACAATTACCGAAAGAGTTACACAATTAGAGCGTGGTAAGGTTTTAAAAATGGATGTTATTGACTATAACCTAATTGGGCGAAGATGGTTGGGTTTTAAAGAAGCTATTTATTACTTTGAGCCAGTTGAAAGCAATAAATGCAAATTGATACGTATAACCACTTACACGTCTGTTTTAACGCCTCGCTTTTATTGGGAACCAATGGAGAAATTAGGTGTAAGCCAAGAACACGATTATGTGTTTAATAATTTGGAAAAAGACTTAAAAACAAAATACAGAAAGTAATAGCAGTTAGGTGATAGATTACAAATTGTTTGCTGGTTTCAAGCGAAACAGCAATTAAACGATAAGGATATGAGCAAAGACAAAATTCATACAACGAATTATTTTGACACTTTTATATAAGTCGCGGAAGACACAAAAGTTAGTTGTGGAACCATCATAAAATCAAAAGGTGATAACAAAACAGTAGCTGAGTTGCAATATGAGTTACTTGTAAAGAATCCTTATAACTTTACTTCTGACGATCTGTTTTTTAAGTTTTTGCAGACAGAAATAACTTGATAGAGCATGAATATAAAGATGCAAGAAAAAACTTCTTCTCAAAGGGGCAACCTTGTTTTTGTTCCTCTCCTTTGACTAAGACATACGGATTTGGGGTACACTCAGATAGTGAAGGCAAAGTTGCTATTGTTGGAATGGAAACAGAACGATACCAGAAACTTCAAAGTGACCCCAAAATCATAAAAGGCAATGCGAACAACTAGAATATAAGTCAGCTGACAGGAGAAAGCAGTTGGTTTATCGTAAGATAGAGCGGTTCGAATTCTATATAGCCTCTGGTAAGTAAATAATTTTGCTTTTCTGTCAGTAAGAGAATAGTAGGAAATCCAGAAGCACCTAATTCATTTACTATCTTAAATTCTTCTTTTGTCTTTCGGGTATAGTCCGGATGGTGCATTTTTTTGACAAACTCTTCTCCATCAATGCCAAAAAGTTTTGCCAGAGGGATATACGTTGCATCGTCAGTCAGATCTTTCCCATCATAAAAAAACGCTTCCTGCAAATGATGAGCAAATTTGACAATATTTTCAGGTTGATAACTCTTAAATGTCGTGAGTGCGATAGATGGTTTTTCTGAGTTCAGTATAGCTTTTCCTGGCTCTAAAATATGCTTAACAAATTTCTCCCCGAAGGGAACTCCCGTCTGGCGTTCTATTTCTTTGTAGGCAGTTTTAAGATAGGGAGATACCTGATTGACTGTGCCTGCCTGATTCCCAATATACATGCCTCCGGACAAAATCTCAAAGTGTACTTTATCGTGAAGGGATTCGAAGAGTTTGTGCAGGGTTGGTCCAAAACCATAACACCAGAAGCAGAGCGGATCGTATATGTATAAAATGGAAGGAAGTTTCATAAGACAATAAACTGGTATAGGTAATACAATAAAAAGAATAGCGTCAACAGTATTCAATTATTTGCTGGAAAATGAAATAAAATACTCATTTTTACTTGCTTAAAAATAATTTTTGACTCCTCATGAAACCCCATATTTTTAGAAGTAGTTCCAAGTGGCAACTGATCTGCCTGATTGGATTGTTCTGTTTCTATAGTTGCAACTCAAAGCAATCCTCTGATTCACAGATACAAACGGAGCATTTAGATTCGGCTGTTGTTTCTCGGGATACTGTTTCCAGAGATACTGCTACATTGATACCAGGCGAGGCTATAAAAGCCGATACAGTACCACAGGATGTTGTTAGTGCTCCAGACATAGCATGGGAAAAGAAATTTACAGGAAAGATTCAGGGATTTAAGTCACAGGCATTTGAGTTTGCCTTAGAATCTGAGTCAAGAGTTCAGATTCAGGTTACAAATAAAAAGCAGGCTGTTTTTAAACTGTATCGTAAAACCTCAGATCTAAACGAGACTGTTGTAAAAGATGATACACATACATGGAAGGGAGAATTAGAAGAAGGAGACTATCAGCTAAAGGTTTTTCTTCCTCTGAAATTAGCAGCAAAGAAGAAAAGTGCAGATTTTGAGGTAGCAGTAAAAGTACTGAAATAGGAGAGACCCTTCTGGGTTAAAATTCAAGATGTACTTTGGGTAATAATTCTGCCAGTCGGCTTTGATTGGTTTGACTGATTGGATTCTCTGATAAGAAAATAACAATCAATTGTGACAGATCTTGTAGTGAAGCAGGAAGGTAGATAAGTTCATTTTTATCCAGTCCCAATGCCTGTAACCCTGTCAACTGGTTAATCTCTCCAGGTATGTTTTTTAATTGATTGCCATTCAAATATAATTCTTTCAATTGGCTAAGCTGAAATACTTCTTTCGGAAAATTGGTAAACCGATTGTTTGACAACATCAGTGATTGAAGTTCCCGAAGTTGAGAGATTTCAGCAGGAAGTTTTGATAATTGGTTGTCACCCAGATATAATTCGCGTAACTGAGTAAGAGCCAGAATTTCTTTTGGAAATACTTTGAACTGATTATGAGATAGCATCAACGATCTTAACTGTGTTAAGGCAGACAGATTGGCTGGTAGCTTTGGTATTTGATTATCTGCCAGGTCCAGCACTTCCAGATTGGCCAGATTTAATACTGATTCAGGAAAAATAGTAAAATCATTATGTGGTATTTCCAGACGTTTTAACGTAAAAACAGTTCCTAGTTCTGCTGGTAGTTCCCTAAGCTGGTTTTGTCCTATATTCAATTGTTCCAGTTTGGGAAGTGAAAGCAATACATCCGGAAAAACCGAAAACCTGTTCTCATTGAGATTGATTTCCCGTAATAATTGTAACTTGGCAAGCTCGGTAGGTAGTGTACTTAACTGATTGCTATGTAAAATTAGTTTTTTAAGATTCAGAATCTTACCAATTTCTTTGGGTAAAGTTGAGAGTTGTTGTCCTGACAAATAGAGTTCTTCTACTTCCAGCGGATGTTTTAATGCTTCTTCCAGAGAATGTGCCTCCTTATTGGGATTAGCTGCTATGGTTAGTCCACAGATCAGAAAGAAACTGATTACCAGAAAGAGAGAAAAACTTTTCATGCAGGTACTACATTTTGCCGCCAAAGTAATATAAAAACAGATTCATAAAAGTGGCTTTTTTTAGTATTACCTACCTAGTAAGTTTTTACCAAATAAAGAGTTGCTTGCTGTTGAGGAATGGAGGATAATGCAAAACCAGAAAAGATTTTGGAGCTGAATGGGCACTACAAAGACGTAGTATACTAACAACTTCAGTTACAAAATCCTTTCCAGTATGGCTACTTATAGAGGAAATTACTTACGTTCCATATGTTCCGTAGTGGTGAACTCAGAGATAAAATGGAACTGGATTTCGGGATTGTTACGAATAGTCATATTCAGCTGCCATTCTGTTTCTGCCATATACACACGGTTATTGTCTTTATCAAAGGCAATATCTTTGGCTTTGATACGACAGAACGCATCCAGTATCTCCTGATTTTCGGAAGTTAGCCAGCATGCCTTATAAACATTCATCGGGATAAACCGACAGGATGCTCCATATTCGTTTTCCAGACGATACTGAATCACATCAAACTGGAGTTCACCTACTGTGCCAATAATTTTACGGTTACCAGGTTGTTGAATGAACAACTGGGCAACTCCCTCATCTGTTAGTTGTTGCACACCTTTCTCCAATTGCTTGGTTTTCATCGGATCAGTATTGATAACTTCCCGGAATATTTCTGGAGAAAAGCTAGGAATTCCTTTGAAGATCAGATCTTCACCTTCTGTTAGTGTATCTCCGATTTTAAAGTTACCTGTATCATACAAACCGATTACATCTCCAGGGAAGGCTTCTTCGATTACTTCCTTGTCCTGAGCCAGAAAGGCATATGGGTTTGAGAAGCGGAAGTTTTTATCCAGACGTACATGGTGGAAAAACTTGTTTCGTTCAAACTTTCCAGAACATACCCGTAAAAACGCAATCCGATCACGGTGACGAGGGTCCAGGTTAGCGTGGATTTTAAAGATAAAACCACTGAACTTGTTCTCTTCCGGAGCGACAACTCGATTTACAGACTCTCTGTCATGCGGATGAGGGGCTATGCGGGTAAATGCGTCTAATAGTTCTTTTACTCCAAAGTTATTAAGCGCACTTCCAAAAAACACAGGAGCTAGCAAACCTGATTGATACATTTCCAGATTAAAAGGTTCATATACACCTTCTACCAGTTCTACATCTTCACGTAGTTGATTGGCTGCACGTTCACCTACTGTCTTGTCTAGTTCCGGGTCATTTAAATCCTGAATGGCTACAATGTCGTCTGAAATTTTTGTTTTGTTGGCACTGAATAAGTACAGACTCTTTTCATATAAGTTATACACTCCCTGAAAGTCACTACCCATGCCAATCGGCCATGCCAGAGGTCGAGTGCTGATGTGTAGCTTTTGTTCCAGTTCGTCCAGCAAATCAAACGGAGGACGTCCTTCCCGATCCATTTTATTGATAAATATAATTACTGGCGTATCTCTCATTCTGCATACTTCCATCAGACGTTCGGTTTGTTCCTCAACGCCTTTTACACAGTCAATAACCAGAATTACACTATCCACAGCAGTAAGGGTACGATAAGTATCTTCAGCAAAGTCCTTGTGACCAGGTGTATCCAGCAGATTTACTTTACAGTTGTTATAATCAAACGACATCACGGAAGTTGCTACTGAGATACCCCGTTGCCGTTCAATTTCCATAAAGTCGGACGCAGCTCCTTTTTTGATTTTATTCGATTTTACAGCCCCAGCAGTCTGAATAGCTCCCCCAAATAATAGACATTTTTCTGTCAATGTTGTTTTTCCGGCATCCGGGTGACTGATAATGGCAAATGTTCTTCGCTTTTGTACTTCTTCTTTTAAAGACATGTATATTCGTATTTATAATTACTAGTTAAAAATTTTAGTAAGAAAAGGCATGAAAATCAACCTATAGGTTTTCTAAAACTTCCAGTTCTTTTTGAAGTATTCTTTTCTGTTGCTCAATCAAATGAAGGTCTCCATAAGACCAATATTCTAATACATAATTGCTTAACTGACGTTTGATAACAATTTGTGTAAGCCTTTTTGTTTCACAATCGATAGTGGCAGTCAATAGTATTTGTCCAAAGCATATAGCAATCAATTCAAAATCAATTTCTTCAATAATAACTGACCGAACTTCTTCAGGTATGGAATTCGCATCAATATATTCCAAATCTGAAGAATCAATTCCTATATCTTTTATCAATAATTCTCGGATATATTCTATTGCATCTATATCTGGATGCTCTTTTTTCCACTCATAAAAATGACTAAATGCATCACTTCCTTCATCACTTCCAAAAGGCGCAAACTCATCTGACGTATCCCAGAAAAAATCCTCCTTTAATACTTGTAAAGCATTTGGATGAGCAATTTCTTTCATATAAAAAAAGTATCGTGAAAGACGTTAGGTACTTGAGATTAACCAATGTTATTGAAATAGAAACTTATTATTTTTGGATAAGTAGTACTTCAAATTTGAAAATCAGCACCTGTCACCAAATGATTTGCAAAATTACGTCTATTCTATTGATTTGCTGCAATTATTTTTCCTGTATCTTGCAAAGATGATTGTTGGTAACTTTAAAAAAGGTGTTAATCTTTTACTTTTGATTCTGATACACTACAGATGTCTATATCTTCATCAACTACTCCCAACGCACTAACCGAAAAAGTACAGGAGCAAAGCCTCTGGCTGGCTACTCTTACCTCAGAAGTAAATAAAGTGATTGTAGGACAGGCTAATATGGTGGAAAAGCTTTTGATTGGTTTGTTGAGTGGGGGGCATATTTTGCTGGAAGGAGTACCTGGTCTGGCTAAAACACTGGCTATTAAAACACTATCATCGGCTATTCATGCCAAGTTTAGTCGTATACAGTTTACTCCTGACCTGTTACCGGCAGATGTGGTAGGAACTATGATTTATAATCTGGCACAAAACGAATTCTTGCCTAAAAAGGGACCAGTATTTGCTAATTTCGTACTAGCAGATGAAATCAACCGAGCTCCTGAGAAGGTGCAATCTGCTTTGCTGGAGGCAATGGCTGAAAAGCAGGTAACTATAGGAGATCAGACTTTTAAGCTAGATGAACCTTTTCTGGTACTGGCTACACAGAATCCAATTGAGCAAGGAGGAACCTATCCACTACCCGAAGCTCAGGCAGACCGCTTTTTACTGAAAGTTCTAATAAGCTATCCAGGTAAAGAAGACGAACGATTGATTATACGCCAGCACCAATTAGCTGAGCAACAGAAAATTCAGGTTGTATTGAAACCTGAGCAATTACTGGAAGCTCGCCAAACTGTTAAAAGCATTTATATGGATGAGAAAGTAGAAGATTATATTCTGAATCTCATCTTTGCTACCCGTCAACCGGAATCAGTGAAATTGGAAAAATTAAAGCCTTTATTAAGCTTTGGGGCTTCCCCACGTGGAAGTATAGGCCTTACAATGGCTGCCAAGGCACATGCTTTTTTACAGCAACGAGCTTATGTAACTCCAGACGATGTACGGGCTGTTGTAGCGGAAGTGCTACGTCACCGTATTGGTTTGAGTTATGAAGCACAGGCTGAAAATATACAGCCTGATGATGTAATTCGGGAAATTTTAAATGCTGTTCCAATGCCTTAACTAATAACAGCTAAACTGAAGAAGTTATTACCTTTGTTGGGTAGTTTTTAATTTTATTATTTAATATGACCTTTACTGCTGAAGAAATACGTAAGAATTACGAAGGTTTTTCGAATGAGAAGCTAATGCGGATTGCAACCGAAAATGCTGGTACTTTATCACCAGAAGTTGTGTCTATCCTGAAAGAGGAATTGAGAAAACGCCAACTTATAGATGAAGATATTGAGAGAAGTATTGCGATACAGGCAAAAGAATTGACAGAACAGGAATTGGAAGCTTTTATTAATTTAATAGAAACATTGCCTTGTCCAATCTGCTCAACAACATCACAAAGACTGAATCTGAGTTCCGTATTTTCTGTCACTAGCTTTATCATTATAACCCAATTCAAAGGTAAAAATGTAATTGCATGTCCTGATTGCCTTGTTAAATCGTTAAGGCGTGCTGATACATCAACTTTTCTATTAGGATTGTGGGGTATTCCCTGGGGTGTGATCCGATCAGTAAAAGCATTGGTAAACAACTCTATTTCCAGAAAAAGAGTCCATCAGCGTAGTCCATTAATGAAGGAATTTGTAAAGTTGAAGAAGGGTGAGATTGAAAGATGGAAGAATGATTCTACCAACTTATTGAATTTGGTAAAGAGGAATAACGAGTATGTGGGATAATGATACAGTAATCATTAATTCAAAAATATAATCTGTTTTGATTACTACTGATCTTCTTAAAAAGGTTCAGAAACTGGCTTTTCGGGCCAGATATATTTCTGAACACCTGCTGGCTGGTCAGTACCACAGCCATTTTCGTGGTAAAGGAATGACATTCAGTGAACTGAGAAAATATCAGTTTGGGGATGATGTGCGATCCATTGACTGGAATGTCACAGCCCGGTATCAAGAACCCTATCTGAAAGTGTTTCAGGAAGAGCGGGCACTAAATCTATTGCTGCTGGTTGATGTAAGTGCCTCAATGAACTTTGGTACATCTTCTCAATCCAAACGGGAGTTGGCGCAAGAACTAGCTGCTGTACTGGCACTGGCTGCACACCAGAATAATGATCAGGTAGGGCTGGTTTTGTTCAGCGACCAAGTAGAGCATCTTGTTCGTCCTCAAAAAGGGTATCAGCATATGTTGCGTCTGATTCGAGATATGCTGGAACATAAACCTGTGGAGAAGAAAACCAATATAGCGGTGGCTTTGCAATTGGCAATGAGTCTGGTAAAGCAGAAAAGTATTGTTTGTATTATTTCCGATTTTGCTTCATCTGATTACCAGTCTTTATTACAACTGGCATCTGCACGACATGAGGTAATTGGACTCCATGTCTCAGATGTACGGGAAACGGAGTTACCCAATGTTGGGTGGCTGCCTGTACAAGAAGCAGAGACAGGTGCTAAAGCCTGGTTACCTACTTTTCTGAAAGGGACCCGAAATCAATACAACAATTTAGGTTTGCAACATATAAGAGATACTCAAGCTTTATTTAAAAGTAGCAAAGCTGATTTGTTGCAGATTCATACCGGAGAAGATTATGTCGACAAGCTTCGAACTTTTTTTGTAACGAGATGAGTGAGTTAGTTTCCTCAATAGTAAAGCGTTTGGTATGTTTAACTGTATTGTTTCTGTGCGTATCAGGAATAAGAGGGGCTTTCACAAACCTTAGAGCACAGAGCATTCAAACAAATATCTCTGCCAGACAAGTGTCTATAGGGCAGGTATTTTATGTTTCGTTTAGTATAAAGGATGCAAAAAAGGAAGTTATAAATTTTCCTGTTATTGACTGGAAAGGAATATCAGTGCTGAAAAAAGTGACTAAAGACTCAATTAACACCAAAGGGGAAGTAATTGTAGTCGGTATATACCAGATGATAAGTCTTCAAGCTGGGGATTTTACATTACCTCCACAAACCGTTGTAATCTCAAATAAGACCCTTACATCCTCTGAAGTTTCAATACATGTAGAGTTACTTCCTGTAAATCAACCTGATTTTCGAATTGAACCGATTGAAAAGGCTTCATCTGATTTCTCTGTCTGGATGCCTTCTGTTGTTTCAGGAGTAATTGTGGTGGTGTTGGGATTATTATGGATAGGCGGAAAAAAGATAAAAGATGCCTGGCCTTCAAAGAAATTAAATCCAAAGAGGGAAGCTCTAAGACAATTGCAGAAGCTTCCACAAGTATATTCAGGAACTGATAAACAATATTATGTACAACTTAATCGGATTTTGCATACATATTTGAGTAGTCAATTAGGTTTACAGACACCCTCTGTTTCAGTTAATGAATTAAAAAATAAACTAAAACATTACTCCATAGATTCAACAAAACTAACACAGTTGGAGAATTTATTGGAAAGACTGCAATATATACTCTATTCTTCTGACCCCATTTCTTTTTCTGACGCAAATTCTTTGCAGAAAGAAATACAGGATATGATTCAACAGCTTACATTGCATTTTAAACATTCAACATCTTTTTTGTCTGCAGTCTCTTGAATCCATTTGTTATCCCTTCTTTCGATCGTTTTGCGAATCCTGAAGCATTTGGGATTTTACTGATATTGCCATTGATATGGTTGATACAGGTATGGATTTACCGGAAACGGCAACCTGTCATGATCGTTTCCGGGGTGAAATCTCTAAAAACATTGGACTCTTTGATAGGTAAAACGTTCCGTCTTATTCCTGGATTGATACAAGTTATAGGGGCAGTATTTGTTAGTATTGCATTGGCCCGACCCCAGATACAGGAAAAGAGTCAGGAGAAACTTCCTCAGGAAGGAGTAGACATAATGATAGCCATGGATGTTTCCAGAAGTATGGAAGCTGAGGATCTGAAACCTAACCGCTTAGAGGCCGCAAAAAAGGCTGCCCAAGTTTTTGTGGCAGCTCGATCGCGTGATCGTGTAGGCCTTGTTATCTATTCTGGAGAATGTATAACTGCCTGTCCACCTACTACTCAGCATGCACTGCTGCAAAATGTAATTCAACAAGTTGATTATCAGAATCTGGAGGATGGTACCGCTATTGGGTTGGGATTGGCCAATGCAGTAAATCGGTTGAAAGATAGTAAGGCTAAAAGTAAAGTTATTATTCTATTAACAGATGGGGAAAATAATGCTGGTTTTATTGCTCCGCAGACAGCCGCAGAAATGGCCCGGCAAAAGAAAATAAAAGTATATACTATAGGTGTTGGAAAAAACGGGCTGGCTCCTTTTCCTATGCATACCTTTGATGGTTCCAAAGCCTATCAGCAGGTTCCGTTTAGCATCAATGAAGATCTCCTACGCCAGATTGCATCACAGACAGGAGGAATGTTTTATAGAGCTGATAGTCGGGAAAGCCTGCAACAGATATATTCCGAAATCGACAGACTCGAAAAAAGTACTGTAGAAGAAAGGGTACAATATCGTTATACAGAAGTTTTTACTCCTTTTTTAGTATGGGCATTGATGTGCCTGACTATATCCTTTCTATTTCGCTTTGTCATCCTGCGAAGTGTATTATAGCTGTATTACTAACATCCAAATAGCTAAATAATTCTCTATCAACTCTTTTTGCCTTATTTTTTGCTAAAGAACATTATTCCCTACCTTCTGCTGTATCGAAAAATAGTATGCATGCATATTTTTTTTGATGAATTTGTATAATTTAATGTTTTTATTGTGTTATTTGTAAAAGAAAAGATCATACTGACGTAATGGAAATACCCATAACGGCATTTATTTTTTATGTAATCACTTTTTATACACCCAAAACAACTAAGCTAAGAACATGAAGAAAGTTTTCATGAGTATTTTTTTGATGGCTTCTTCTTCGTTTGCTTTTGCTCAGGGATTTCAAATTAATCTGCTGGGAACAAAGCAAACTGGAATGGCACATGCTGGAGCAGCATTGAAAACCGATGCATCAACGTTGGTATTTAATCCTGGAGCCTCTGTTTTTCTGGAGGGAAACCAGGTATATGTATCAGGAAACGCCGCAATTATCAACAATTCCTTTCTTCGTGAAGGAGCTTCCAAAACAGAATATGCGGACAATGGGATTGCACCACCCTTCAGTGCCGGTGTGATGTTTGGTCCAAAAGCAGGAAAGTGGAAAGCCGGACTTGCTGCATACACGCCATTTGGTGGCCAAACAGACTGGGGGAAAAGCTGGAGCGGACAGATGGCACTGACTTCATTGGAATTACAGGCTATTTATCTGCAGCCTACCTTCAGTTATAAGATAAGTGATAAATTAGGCATTGGAGCAGGGTTCATTATCAACTTTGGACATGTTGATTTACAAAGAAATTTGCCAGTAACAGGATCTGCAGGTGGCACAGGATCAGCCCAGTTAAAAGGCAATGGAATGGGATATGGGTTTAACGTAGGACTGTATTATCAGGCAACAGACGCTTTCTCTTTGGCACTGACTCATCGGTCAACAGTGAAAACAACAGTGGATGATGGGGATGCTATTTTTGATGTTTCTACTGCTTTATCAACCAGTTTTCCAAAGCCTAATACCTTTAAGTCAACTCTAAATCTACCTTCTACTACAACATTAGGTTTGGGTTATAAGGCAACAGATAAGCTTACGCTGGCTCTGGATGTAAACTATGTACACTGGAGTGTATATGATACATTGGCATTTGATTACAAACAAAATACCCCACAACTTCAGGATACCAAATCGCCAAGAAATTACAAAGATTCGTGGGCATTTAGATTAGGTGGACAGTATGGTGTAACCGAAAAACTAGCCGTGCGTGGTGGGGTAGGGTATGTATTAACTCCTATTAAAGATGGATATGTAACACCAGAAATTCCAGACGCAAACCGAATTATTTTAACGTTGGGGCTGGGATACCAGATTACAGATAAATTCAGTATAGATGCTGCATTTATGTTTGAGGATTTGGAGAAACGTACTCAAACTAATATAGAAACTGGTCTGCAGGGTACTTATAAGACCTATGCATATATTCCAAGTTTGGCAATAGGTTACAAGTTCTGATCACATATAGTTTTATTGTTGGTAAATCTGGATCAAAATCGTTCAATTCTGACTAATATCTATGAAAAATATAGTTAATTATTCTCTACTCACATTAACTACAGCCTTTTTGTTTCAGGGATGTAAACCTGATCTGGATGTAGATGTTGCTGCTGCCAAAGGCAGCGCTGATTTTTCCAAATATGTAGCTGTAGGTAATTCATTGACAGCCGGCTACTCAAATGATGGATTGTATCTTGCAGGACAGGAAGCTTCCTACCCTAGTTTGATGGCTGCACAAATGCAAGAGGTTGGTGGTGGTACTTTTACACAGCCTTTATTTACCTCAAAGCCCAATGGAACAGGTTATTTGACGTTAACAGGCTTTTCTTCTACAGGTTTGCCTGTATTGGAAACTGTAAGTACAGACCTTGCTGTAAGAGGAGTTACAACTCCTGACCCTGTATTGAATCCAAGTGGTGTTTTACTGGATAAATATACAGACCCTATTAATAACTATGGAGTGCCAGGTA
This sequence comes from Xanthocytophaga flava, assembly GCF_030068545.1. NCBI lineage: Bacteria > Pseudomonadati > Bacteroidota > Cytophagia > Cytophagales > Rhodocytophagaceae > Xanthocytophaga > Xanthocytophaga flava. The sequence goes on from NZ_JASJOR010000008.1 coordinate 279,355, forward strand.
TACGTTTATCTGATATTGCAGATGCTAATTATTCCAAACGTAATCCTTTGTATGAAAGAATATTGACAGATGGTGAGGTAGGAGTAAAGCCCTATCTGACAAAAGTAGCCGAGAGCCAGCCTACCTTTTTTTCCTGCTGGCTGGGAAATAATGATGTTTTGCAATATGCAGGTTCAGGTGGATTGGTTCCCTTAACTCCCGTTCCTGCTTTTCAGCAATTGTATGGAGTATTGATAAATACATTGACACAAAATGGTGCCAAAGGGGTTGTTGCCAATCTTCCTTCTGTTACCAGTGTGCCTTTGTTCAATACTGTCTTGGCTACGGTTTCTTCTACAGCTAAAGCGCAGCTAAAATTAGCCCTTCAGCAGAATTCAGGTCTGCCTAACTTTGTGGTGTGTCAAAGTGGAACACCTGACCGTGTAGGTCAGACATCTCGCCCTGCGGATACTTTACGTATTATACAGTTGCCAATAGATAGTTTATACGGAGGTGGACAAGGACGTTCCTTACTGACTCTTTCTGTACGCAATAATCCAACCCTGCTTACATTACTTGGAAAACCAACTGGGGCTTACTGGAGATCTTTTGCTGCACAGAATGGGACAACTGTACAAAATATTATTGCGGCTTATCAACTGGATACAACTCAAGCTTTTGGGTTTTCTCCAAAGAATCCTTTTCCAACAGGTTTGGTATTGGATGGGCGTGAGCAGGATGTAATCAATAGTTATACAACTCAATACAATAGTATTATTAAGGCAGCTGCTGAAAGTAAAGATCTGGCTTTTGTAGATGCCAATTCCTTTATGAAGGAGGTAAACGCTGGTTTGCTGGTTGATGGAATGAATGTGAGTGGAGCATTTATAAGTGGAGGGTTTTTCTCGCTGGATGGAGTACACCTGACACCTCGTGGATATGCGATTGCTGCCAATAAATTTATTCAAACTATTAATGCTAAGTACAACAGTAAGATTCCACTTGTGTCAGTTGTAAAATATGCAGGTGTTAAATTTCCATAAATAGCACCAAATTAGTACTTTACCGACGGGTTCAGAATCACATTCTGAACCCGTATTTATTTTAGAACATATTTCTATGAATCTAGACTGGGAACATAGTGAGTATATCTATCTCTTACTAGGAATACCGCTCTTGTTTGGTATATTTTTGGGTTATTCATTGTGGCGAAAAAGGAGTTTGAAGAAATTGGGGAATCCACAGCAGCTACAATACCTGATGCCAGATACCTCACATAAACAGTGGATACATATGGGATTGTATCTAATAGCTATTTTATGCTGTATACTGGCTATTGTAAGTCCACGTTATCCAGAGACAGTTACAGCACCTGACGTACCTGTTGCAGATGTTGTATTTATGGTAGATATATCTACCAGTATGCTTGCTTCTGATATGGCTCCCAGTCGGTTAGAGAAGGTTAAGCAAGTTCTTTCTCAATCTATTGCTAATCTGGATAAAAGCAGAGTAGGAGTTGTGTTGTATGCGGCTCAGGCCTATCCCTTTTTGCCATTTACAGAAGATATGAATGTGGCGGTTTCCTTTATTCCTGCAATCCAACCCTCATTGATCTCTCAGCAGGGAACACAGCTAACAAAAGCTATGGAGATGGCAGGATATTATTTTAGTGATACAGCCCGGAATAACCAGGTGATTTTTTTGTTTTCGGATGGTGAAAACCATGATAGTGAGTTTCTGAAATCGGTTGAGAAACAGGCAGCGAGAGGTATCGTAATACATACAATCGGCGTAGGAACAGAAACTGGAAGTCAGATTACAGTGTCTGATGCACATGGGAAGAGTAGTGTGAAAAAGGATGCCGCTGGTTTACCTGTCCTTACCCGTATGGAGCCAAACAATCTTCGTCAAATTGCAGAAGCTGGGAAAGGACAATTCCATCCGATATCCTTCACTCAAGAAACCACCCAATTCATTCAGCAACAGATTGAAGCGGCCAGATTATCTATCGGAAAACCTCCACAAATTACCGGATATACCTATCTGTTTCAGTGGCTTGCAGGAATCTCACTTGTTTGTATATTTCTAGATATGATACTTGGTGTTTTTTATAAATATCGCATACCTTCACCATTTTCTTCATACAAATGATACGAACGTTGGTGTTTTTTCTGGGAATTGCTGTAGCTGCACCCTGGATAATTTGTTTTTTCACAGGAAGGCCTGTTGGTGTATCCAGTGAGGAAAAACTTTTAGGACAAGGAAATGCTTTTTACCAGCAAGGAGAATATGGAGAGGCAGAAGTGAGTTTTCGTAAAGTATTAGCCAGTAACCCTGAAATTTCAGAAGCGAAATTTTATCTGGGATTAAGTTTGTATCAGCAACAACGATACACAGAGGCTCTCCCTTATGTAAATAAAAGTAGCCAGCTTTCTACTAAATTCAAACCACAAGCTTTACAGATCCAGGGTAATATTTTGTTAAAGATGAATCGATGGGCAGAAGCTGCTTTGTGTTATCGGAATGAATTGCTTTTGAGACCGGGTTATCTGCCTGCTCAAAAGAATTTATCTTATGTACTGCAGAAAATGGCAGAAAAATCCCAAAAGAAAGATCCTATTCGGAATATAAATCAGCTACAAAAACAACTGGATCAGTCCAAGAATAAAAGCGAAGAAGAGAAAGAGAATAATTCGTCTGACGATTCACAAAATCAGGATGCAAGCCAGTCTGAAAGTAGTTCGAAAAATAATATCCAATCTTCTCAACAGCAATTAAATGCTTCAGATATGGAAAGTATGCTGAAACAATTGGATCAGGCCGAAAAGCAGATCAGAGGCAGAAACTCAAGAGCCAGAGCAGAGAAAACGGTACCATCTGATCAGAAAGACTGGTAAGCTGAGTAAACATCTATGATTCAGAAAGAGATATTTTCTATGTATATATACCGTTTTGCCTTCTTATTATGGATGGTGGTCTTGTGTACTTTCTCTGCGATAGGGCAGAATGGGGGAGGAAAGGCTTTTTTACGTTGGGTACCTTCTCAAAAGTCTGTTTATCAGGGAGAGGTCTTTGTTGTGAAACTGCAGTTATATTATGAAGGTAATGTCTCATCACCTGAGATCTTTCCGAAACTATCTGTGGCGAATAGCTGGGTGGAGGAGATCAAACAAAGTCAGAAGCCTGTACCCTTTCAGGAACAGATAAATGGGAAAACATATGGAGTTGTAGTATTGAAGAAATACCTGGTTATACCTCAGAAATCAGGTACACTTACACTGCCAGCTTATCCTGTTACCATTAAAGTGACTGTAGCTCCGAAGCCAGATGATTTTTTTCAGGTAGAACAAACGGTAGATCAGTTGTTAACTACTTCTGAGTTATCTTTTTCTGTAAAATCATTGCCCGAGCCAAAACCTGCAACATTTTCCGGGGCAGTAGGAAAATTTTCATGGAATGTCTTATCTGATAAGGATTCCTTGATTCTACAAAATCCAGTCTTGATTACATACAAAATAGCAGGGGTGGGGAACATTCCTTTTGTCTCTCTGCCTCTATATACATTACCAACAGGTTTGGAAGGATTTGAGATAAAAAGTACAGAAGAGCAATTCCTGACAGAAAAGGGACTCTCAGGAGGTAAAATCTTTACACAAACGATAGTCGGTGAACAAGCAGGTATATATCCGTTGTCTTTGGGATTTACTTATTTTGATCCCAGTCAGGAAAAATATGTTTCTCTGACAGATTCTCTTCTTATTACAGTGAGAGATACAACGCAGAAGGCCAGGAGTCAAACCTCAACCGAATTACCAGATAGAAAAATTTCAGACAAAGGATTGCCCTGGGATACTCAACAACCCAATTTAAGCCATACCCTCCCATTCTGGAGATCAGATCTATATTGGCTTCTTTGTGTATTACCCTTTGGCGTTGTGATACTTGTGTGGGGATATAGTCAGTGGGATGCATACCAAAAACGTTCCATACACTATCCTCTTCAAAAAGCTGTTAAGGCTCTGCAACACTTGAAAAAGAAGGGAAACTCTCTATCTACTGAAACGGCTAAAGAGATTGAGACTATAGTATTTAGTTATTTTTCAGGACGTTATCAGCTTGAAGTGGCTGACTGGCATCCGGAATATATAAATCAGTTACTGGAAAGTTATAAGGTGTCAAAAACTGTCAGAGAAGAACTTTCGTTTTTATTGAAAACATGTACTCAATTACGGTTTGCAAAACCTGTAACTGGACAAGTTGTAGGTTCGTCAGAAATAACAGTTGAGCAGATTATGCAAATACTAAAGCAGATCGAAAAACAAAGTAAACCTGACAATCGAAAGGAATTAGCAATAGGATTTGTATTAATGCTATGGGTAATAGGAAGTAGTTTACTGGCTGCAATTCCTGAATCGCAATACAGACAAGCTGAAACCTATTATCAGAAGCAACAGTTTGATAGTTCCATCACCATTCTAAACCACATAGTAAAGCAGGGTAATAAAGATAAAGTAGTTTATAGTAATCTGGCCAACTGTTATGTTCAAACAGGCAAAACAGGATTAGCAATAGCCAATTATGAAAAAGCCAAAGGAATTGAGCCTATGTATTCTGCAGCGATTCATAATCTGGATCAGCTGCGAAAAAAGAAAAACCTGATCCCACCTGTAGAATCGCCCTGGCAACAAGCTGTAGCTTTAGTGAACTTGAATCTAATGGCTGGTGTATCACTTGGATTGATCTGGCTAGGAGCTGGGATTATACTACTATACATTCTTAGCAACATACGCAGGCAATGGCGTATAATAGGTTATGTATGTGTTATCTTGGGAATACTATCTGTTGTCTTTTTACGGCAAGTGGAGGTTTCGAGGCTCCGAAAAGATATGTACATTGTAATCGCTTCTACAAAAGGATATTATGCCCCGAATATAAAAGCAAGAGAACTGGTACAGTTACCTGAAGGAGCCGCAGTCTCTAGAGAAGATTTATTTTCAGGATGGGCTAAGGTTCGAATTCCGGATGGGCGAAAAGTTTGGGTAAATCAACAATATATCACAGGTGTAACTCCTTATTGAAAGCCGAGAAAACTTTTATGTTTGAAAAGCTACGACAACTTACTGGAATAACTACAAATGAATTATCTTTTGATTGGCAAACTGAACAGGTTAATTATAAGAAAGGGGCTATGATAACACGGCAGGGTGAGGTAGAACAATATATTTATTGGATAAAAGAAGGAAGTGTTAAGGTATCTGCCTTTGTTGACATAAAAGAGTTTATACTGGACTTCTGGTTTGCTGATGATCTGTTTACCTCGTTTGCATCCCTAATTGAACAAATTCCTTCTCAAACACAGATAACTGCCCTGACAAATGTAATCGCAGAACGTGTATCCTATACACAGTTACAGCAGGTCTACAAACAATCTCATCAGGGAAGCGAAATCGGGCGGAAGATGGCCGAACGTATGTATGTTCATAAGACCCGAAAGGAAATAGAACTACTTACCCTGACTGCTGAGCAGCGGTATGAAAAGTTGTTGGAACAATCCAGACGCCTTATCCTTGAAATTCCTGTTAAAGATGTTGCTTCCTATCTGGGCATATTGCCAGAAAGTCTGAGCCGTATACGGAGAAAGGTGATCTCATAAAAGTTCAGCTTTGAGATCTGCTTTTTCCTAACATAGGTTAGGTGATCCTTTTTGTGCATAGAACTACCTTTGTAAGGTAAACTAAAAACGCTAATTAAAATGAAACCTTTGATCGTTCTCTTTGTTGTTTTTGCTCTTAGTATAGGAATTATGTGGCTGGCGTTTGCCTCAATAAATTATATGCTGGCAGGAAGAATTGCGTTGGCTGCTATGTTAGTACTTACAGCTTTTGGGCACTTTAAATTTGTTGAGGGAATGGAGATGATGATACCGGATTTTGTTCCATTTAAACGCTTTTTTGTATACAGCACAGGGATATTGGAATTTCTTGCTGCTTTGGGATTACTGTTTGATTCTACTTTTGAGATTACAGGTTTATTGCTGATTATCTTCTTTGTATTAATCCTTCCATCCAATATTCAGGCAAGCATGCGTCATATTAATATTGAAAAGGGAACATTAGATGGGCCGGGATTGTCATATTTATGGTTTCGGGTGCCATTACAGATCTTATTTATCGGATGGACCTATTTTGTTACACTACGATAGTTAACTTACTTTTTCTCTGCTAATCCATAGGTTATTCCTATTTCCCGAAAAAAGTTTTTCAATAGATCCCATTTTTCAGAACAGAGATCGCCAAGCTGAACTTTAGGAGAATGTTCTTCATTTTGACATTCAAAACAGAGTTCTATAAAGGCAAATGCTTTATTTTGAACATTATAGAAAACAATCTTATGTCTTGGGGTATAGCATAGACTTATGGTTTGCATTACTCGTCCATTGTGATAAGAATAGTTGTAAAGGATATCTGTTAATTTATTAATCTGTGAATCAGATAAAATCAGACTGTCTCTTGTTCTATTGACTTTAACAGGTAGAGAATCAGTTTTGATTTTATAAATAGGTTCAGTTCTAATTTCGATAACCGAATCATTTTCAATATCCGGTTTGGCAGGTATGTACTCTATTTCGGGTAATGACTGTTCAGTTTCTTCTGAGATCTCATTTTCTTCGTTCTCAAAAGAAATTATCTCAATTCGTTTCGCTTTATTGAAAGGATAAAACCTCCTACGTTCTTTTATGGAGTATTCATGAGTATATTGACAATGAGAATTCTCTGATTGGGGATTATTGGTGGAAAATGGAATAGAGTCGATGTGAGGTAAAGGCATTTCAGGAGAACCTTTATCAACCAGCTCAACTTTTACAGAAGAAACAGCTAGTTTGTCATCTTCTTTTGTATGATTTGAAGGATAACAAGCCGTTAACCATACACTAACTAAGGATATCTGACAGAAAACTAATGATTTATTTTTGAACAGTTTGTACCAGTGATGCATTCAGGATGGTGGTTTGTTGCGAAATCCAGTCCCGATACCAGTAGCCAGAATCTTTGATAATACGCTGTTGGGTGTCAAAGTCTATATGTACTAATCCAAACCGGGGGCGATATCCTTCTGCCCATTCAAAGTTATCCATAAAAGTCCAGACAAAATAACCATCAACCCGGATTCCTTCTTCTCTGGCTCGCAATACCTGTGCTATGTGGTCTTTAAGATACTGTGTTCGTTTGGTATCATGTACACGATTATTTTCAACTTTATCTGGAAACGCTGCCCCATTTTCGGTGACAAATATCTTCTTTACCCCTGGATAAGACGCAAATTTATGGAGCATTTGATAAATACATTCCGGATACACTTCCCAGCCCATAAGAGTAGGTTCAATACCGCGATTAGCGGCCTTTACCAGATCTGCATTGACAAAAGGCATCCACCAGGAATATTTGGCTACTTCGCGTGTGTAGTTCTGAATGCCAATAAAGTCATATTCGAAGGAAAGTAATTTCTCATCGCCATTTCGAAAATACTTTTCGACCCTGTTTAAAAACGGCAGATCTTTTACAGGGTATCCCATTCCCAATGATGGCTCTATATACAATCGGTTGAGCAAAGCATCTACACGTTGGGCTGCCTGTACATCACGAGGGGAGTTACTGAATGGCGTTACATAGGAACAGGAAAATGTAGTGCCGACCTGTGCCTGTGGCTGATAATGCTTTACGATACGTGCTCCTTCTGCCTGACATAAAGCCGCATGATGCATAGCAGGAATAAAGTTTTTTAACCAGCGTTTGCCAGGAGCATGAATGCCCAGAAAATATCCGGCTCCTGTAAATACCATTGGCTCGTTAAGAATCATCCAGTATTTTACACGATCTCCGAAGTGTTTCAGACAGATTTCGCTATAATCCTTAAACCAGTCTACCACATGTCGGTTAGTCCAGCCACCTTTTTGTTCCAGCACGTGTGGCAAATCCCAGTGATACAGAGTAACCCAGGGTTCAATCCCTCTTTTAATACAACTATCAATCAGACGATTGTAGAAATCAATACCTTTTTGATTTACGTGTCCTGTTCCCTGAGGCATAATACGTGACCAGGCAAGTGAGAATCGAAAATGCCTGATGCCCAAAGATTGCATAATATCCAGATCGGCTTCGTATCTATGATAGAAATCACAGCTTACATTGGCTGTCTGGTTCAGATAGGTATTTCCTTTCTTATTGGAAAACGCATCCCATATAGATAATCCTTTACCATCTTCCTGCCAGGCACCTTCAATCTGATAGGCAGCTACTGAGGTTCCCCAATAAAAATCGTTCGATTGACTCACTATTTATACTGTTAATGGAGAAAATACTCCCTCTGAAACAGAAAGCGTATTTTCTCAGATGCTATTCATTCTATTTGTACCAAGATTCACCTCTATTACCTATTATTTTACATGGTTGGCAATTACCTGATCTATAATCCTTTCAGTGATATCAGGATAGCTAACAGGAATTGTTTGACCATATTTGAGCCACTCAGCTATTTTGGGTAAGTGTTTTTTCTTGAATTTCTTTATAACAGGTACACCCATTTTTTCCAGAGCCGCTGCATTGCAGTGCTGCTCATATTGATTTTTCATAGGAATAACCAATACTTTCTTCTTCAAAAACAATGCCTCCGCTGGAGTTTCGAAACCCGCACCACACAAAATACCTGTACTGGAAGTCATACTTTTTATAAAACCATCATTGTTGACAGGTTGTATACTCACATTGTTGGTAACAACTGGGGTTTTGCAATGCTTGGAGAAGACTTCCCAGCGAGCATCAGGCAAACGGGTTAGCATATCCTGCAGGTGTTCGTCATCATAGGAGGGAAGGTATACTGTATAATGTCCATTGTCTGTAGGCTTCAGTTCCCGTATCTGCTGACGGATAACAGGGGTAAACGTATGATCATCATACGACTGAAAATGGAAGCCATACGCACTGGTAGTCGGTGCATAGGATTGTAACACTAGCTTACCAATAGGGTCTACTGTATCAGGTACAGGAGCTTTGGGAGATAGCACAGCTGACTGATGACTTAGGCCAATACACTCTTTTTTGCGAAGACGACATGCCCAGGCGGTAACAGGTTCAAAGTCATTTAAAACCAGATCATAGGATTCTACAGGCACACTGCGTATTTCCTTGATAAATTGTTTGGATTTGGCCTGTTTGAAAGTCTTATATAAGTCTACTCCACCTTTCTTTCCAAAGACAAAGTATAATCCATGAAGTTTATATTTGATCTCATAAGGAAGAGATATATCTACCTGTTTTCCACTGACAAGCAGATCTACTTCTCCTTTTTTTTGTAATAAGGGGATAATATCCCTGGCACGGCTTAAATGTCCGTTACCAGTTCCCTGAATAGCATAAAGTATTTTCATAAGTTACTATATTAATATGAGATGGGTAAGTTAAAAAATACTGAAGTGTAGTACAAACATCGTTTGTAGCCGATATGTACGTTTTCCCTTTCTCATTGATATTGTTTCACAATAAATAACCCCACAAGTGAATACACTTGCGGGGTTACGATGCAGGCTAAAAAATACAATCGAATGGGTTTTGATGTATCATAAAGTTTTACCCGCCTTTGGATGGCGTAATGCAGCATTCTGAAAAAATATACGATACAAGAACAAACGTTCCTGTACATACTGACGGATAAACATAAATAGTTTCATGGCATAGATGCGTTTGCGAATACACGAAAGTACATTTCACATATGAATTGATAATTGTCCAGACATGAAGTTTATGTTAAGAATTACTCGGTTTACAAGCAATCTGTGTGCAACATTATTCAACTACTCCACCTGAAACGATAAATTTCATAATAGCTGTAGCTGAGGTATTGAGCATTGTTACATTTTCTCGTGGTACAATGTATAAATCACCTGAGAAATTATAGGAATGGGGTAGATATACAGCTACTTTTTCTTCAATACCCAGATCATCCAGGTTTTGCTGTGTAATGAAACCAAGCTTATACAAAGAAGCTTCCTTATTAAGAAGTACCAGAACAGGCTGGTTGAATTTCTTTTTGTCTCCCACAAATGCTGAAATCAGATCTTTTAGGGAAGAATAGATAATACGAACCAGTGGTAGTTTGGTGATTAGCTTTTCCAGTGAAAAGAAGATGGGTTTAACAATAAAGGAAGACCCAATATAACCGGTTAGGGTAAGTCCTGCCAGAACAATTGCCATTCCGACACCAGGATAGTGATCCAGAGGAAGCAGGTTATCAAGCCATTGGAAGGAGGCAATTAATACATAAATAGTGACACCGATAGGTGCACAGAAAATCAGACCACGAACGAGATATTTAAATACAGCAGTAATAAGTCGGTTCATAAGGTAAAGGTAAGTGTTTGCAATGCTGTAAATAGAGACACAATTTTTTGCAAAAATAAAAAAGGCTTCACATTCGTAAAGCCTTTTTGTAAAGAGTGATTGGCTTTTAGTGTGCCATCATCGGAAGGTTTTCAATATAACATGCTACATTTTCCATCAACCACATGGGTGTGGAGGTAGCTCCGCAGATTCCTACAGATTCCACATTATCAAACCATTCAGCATTGAGTTCAGTTTCGTTTTCAATAAAATAACTGCGACTATTTTCAGATTGGCATACTCCGAAAAGGGCTTTTCCATTTGAACTTTTCTTCCCACTGACAAACACAATTACATCATGTTCATGGGAAAACTTACGAAGTTGAGGTTCACGGTTTGATACTTGCCGGCATATACTATCATTGGCATCTAGCATTACATCCAGACTAGCCTCAGGATTTATTTTGTGAATACGCTCTTCAATGCGATCTTTCATTTTATAAAATCCTTGTGTGCTTTTAGTTGTCTGACTAAACAGACTGACAGGTCGGGAAAAATCAATCTTGTCCAGATCTTCTTCCGTAGTGATAACAATGGCTTTATCCTGTGTTTGACCGGTTAGACCAATTACCTCTGCATGTCCTACCTGACCATAAATCACAATCTGCCCATTTTCTTCTTCCATCTTGTCAAAAGCATGTTTTACCCTGTTTTGTAATTTCAATACCACAGGGCAAGAGGCGTCAATCAGTTCAATATTGTTTTTCAATGCCAGTTCATACGTAGCTGGAGGTTCACCATGTGCCCGAATCAGTAATTTGCAGTCATGCAGTTCTTTCATCTGTTCGCGGTCTATGATACGTAAACCTTTATCATGCAACCGTTTTACTTCCATACTATTATGAACAATATCTCCCAGACAATAAAGAACCTCGGCTGTTTCCATTTCATCTTCCGCCATTTGAATAGCATATTCTACACCAAAACAATACCCGGAATTTTTATCAATGGTCACTTTCATATGTAATTAAATAAACAGTTAATACTGTTAGTGGTAAAATGGAAGAATTGTAATCTTCTTTAAACGAATTTTTATGACAAATCAATGACTTTCCTTTTGTTCCTTTTCAATCATCTTACTGATCGCCAAATTTACTACAAATTCAATTTGTTCTTCTATCGTAATATAAGTAGTATCTAGCAAATACGAATCTGGTGATTGGACAAGTGGGCTTTCTTTGCGAGTAGTGTCCAACAAATCCCGGTGCTTCAGATTTTCAATAATATCTTCCAGATCCACCATATCACCTTTCGCCATTAATTCCTGCTGACGCCGATAGGCTCTCACGTTCATATCGGCATTCATAAATATTTTAAGTTCCGCATCCGGAAAAACTGTAGTACCAATATCTCTGCCATCCATAACAATCCCCCGCTTATGACCCACTTTTTGCTGTAATGTAACCAATGCCTTTCTGACCTCTGGCACTGCACTTACTTCACTGACCCGTTCTGAAATATACATCTTACGGATTTCTTCTTCAACATTTAATCCATTCAAATAAGTTTCACTGGCATTGGTCTTTGAATTGTATTTAAACTGGATATTTATTTTTTGTAATGCTTCGTTAACCTGGCGGGGATCAGTAAGTGTGATATAATTTTGGTGAAAGTACAGCGTTACAGCACGGTACATTGCACCCGTATCAATATAGGCATATTTAAGCTTCTCAGCTACTTTTTTGGCGGTAGTACTTTTGCCGCAGGCTGAGTATCCGTCAATGGCTACGATAATTTTTTTCATTTAGTAAGGGTAAAAATACCTGAAAAGTGATTTACAGACTTTATCTGTTTGCAGACAGAATGATTGTCTGGAAATAAAACAACTCTGCAAATATAAAAACCTCTTGCTTAAAGAAAGATGTTTTTCTTTGAAGTTGTGTCGAATAGAAATAAAAAAGAAAACGCAACCTTATGTGAGGTTGCGTTCTATTTGAAGAGGAGTAATTATGTATTTTCAATAGTTAGTTTTGATGGAATGATTGCAAAAGAGATAGTACCCTGAGATATTCTACAAGATATTAGCGTCTATCGTGTTTCTTTCTGGTATGATCTACACTAAAGCTGCGTTTAGGCTGCCAAGCTTGTTGTGGGGGATGATAACAGGAAGCTAGAATAGCACCTAGAATAGTCATAGCGATGATTTTTTTCATAGCTGTAGTAAATTAACGATTAAAGTTTTTTAGTTATGTTCTCTGTTCGTAGATACCATTAAGTGAATAATGGTGACTCTGTCTTTGAGTCTGTTGATGTAAGAATTAAACGCTTGATGAGTGACTAAAGCCATCTCAACGTTTCTGGTGTTTCCTTGGGCTTTTGAATGAATCTCTTGAGTGATCCTTTGGTGTCCAGGCTTTAATGAGTGGATTATTATAACGTGGAGCACAAGCTGCAAGGCTTATACTTATTATCAGAAATGTACAAAGCTTTTTCATGTTCCTATGGCTGGTTAATATTGTTTAAAAGTGTTGAGGCTACTCACTAATTGATTTGATAATCAATTGGTTTGAATCGGTTTTTCTTTTTATTTTTTAATTCCATAACCTTGTTAGAAGGTAACCAGCTAATTGTATACAGGATTGTCTGTTTTCAGTTATATGTAAGTTTTGTTTTTATTTGCCACATTATTCGATAGTTAGACCCTATTTCGCTGATTTTTTAAATGAACACTTTAGATATAACAGGACAACTGGTTGATATACACCAGAAGAGAATTTACCCTGCCAGAATTGTTATCCAACATGGTAAAATTGCGGAGATAACTCCCATGGAGTCAGCACCAGAGGTATTTATAATTCCCGGTTTTGTGGATGCGCATGTACATATCGAAAGTTCGATGCTTACTCCCTGTCAGTTTGCTCGTCTGGCAGTGGTTCATGGTACGATAGCGACTGTTTCAGATCCTCATGAGATTGGAAATGTGCTGGGTCTGGAAGGTGTAAGGTATATGATTGAAAATGGTAAGATGGTTCCCTTTTATTTCAATTTTGGAGCTCCATCGTGCGTGCCAGCCACTATTTTTGAAACAGCAGGTGCCGAGATAACAGTGGATGATGTACAGGAGTTATTGCAAATGGAGGAAATAAAGTATCTCGCTGAAATGATGAACTACCCGGGTGTGTTGCACCAGGATGCTTCTGTAATGGCAAAAATTGGGGCTGCGAAAAAGGTAGGCAAACCTGTAGATGGTCATGCTCCCGGATTGAGAGGAGAGCAGGCATTGACATATATAGAGGCAGGTATTAGCACTGATCATGAATGTTTTACAGCAGAAGAGGCGTTGGATAAGCTGAAAGGAGGGATGAAAATACTGATTCGTGAAGGAAGTGCGGCAAAGAATTTTGAGGCGTTGATTGAACTTCTGCCTGACTATCCAGATCAGATGATGTTTTGTTCTGATGACAAGCATCCCGATAGCTTGGTTTCTGGACATATCAATGTGTTGGCTGCCAGAGCGGTAGAGAAAGGTTATGATGTGTTTGATGTCTTACAGGTGGCTTGTATAAATCCTGTGTTACATTATAAACTGGATTCGGGATTGATTCGGGTTGGAGATAATGCTGATTTGATTGTGGTACAAAACCTGAAATCTTTTAAAGTGCTTCAAACCTACATTAAAGGAAGCTTGGTTGCTGAGAATGGTCAGACAAATATTTCATCTTTTGAAAGTAAGATTATCAATCACTTTGACGTTTCTTTCAAATCTTCTGACCAATTCCTTGTCAAAGATAGTGGAAAACAGATTATAGTGATAGAGGCCATTGATGGACAACTTATAACAAATAAGCTAACTTATCAGCCACTTGTACAAAATGGGTACATTCAAAGTGATGTTAAAAACGATATACTGAAAATTGCTGTTGTGAATCGCTACCATGAAGCGCCTGTTGCCATAGGATTTATTAAGAATATGGGATTAAAAGAGGGAGCTCTGGCATCATCAGTGGCACATGACTCACACAATATTATAGTAGTAGGAGTAGATGATGAGTCTATATGCAAAGCTGTGAATCTAATTATTGACGCTAAAGGGGGATTAGCTGGTGTGACCCAACAGGAAGAACAGGTTATTGCTTTACCAATTGCTGGTTTGATGACAGGGGTAGATGGCTATCTGGTGGCTCAGCAGTATGAGAATCTGGATGTGATGGCCAAAAAAATGGGCAGTACCTTATTATCTCCCTTTATGACATTATCTTTTATGGCATTGCTCGTGATTCCATCTTTGAAACTAAGTGATAAAGGTTTATTTGATGGAGATATATTTCAGTTTGTGCCAGTGGTAAAGTAATGTTGCCTCATAAAATGTGTCTGAAATATGTCGAATTGTGGAGAATATATCCCAGTTTGGACATATAAAAAGAGAAGTTTGGCGTGGGTTATAAATTGAGTTTTTTTAATTAAGTTATTGATATTCAGTACACTGCCGTATGGATTGAAGATTCGCTGTCGTTTGTGCACACATTTTTTAGCAAAAGCTGTATTAATATTATTTTTTGATACACTAAACTATTTCAAAGATGAAAACGACAAAATTAACTTTTTTAGCTGTTCTAATGTGCCTTTTCACAATTAGTTTTACATTGCCAAGTTGTGAATCTAAAACTGAGAGAGCGGCAGAGAATGTTGAAGATGAAAAAGAAGATGTACAAGAAGCACAGCGGGATGCACAAGGTAATATAGCTGAAGAGCAAGCTGAACTAGACAGTGCACGGGTAGATCTGGCCGAAGCATGGATGAAAGAAAGAGAAGATATGAGAATGGAACTTCAGGAAGAACGTGTGAAACTGGATACAAAAATCAATGATCTGGAAACAGATATGAAAGCTGCTAAAGCAGATGCTAAAGAAGATTATCGTAAGGCAATTGCTGATTTGAGAGAAGAACGTCGTGAGATGGATGCTAAAACAGAGCGTCTGCAAAACTCAACCAAAGCAAATTGGGAAGAAACTAAAGCTGATGTTCGTCAAACTGCTGATCGGGTAGAGGCTAAACTGAAAAAAGCAGGTAAAGACGTAAAAGATTACTTTAAAGGTGATAACTAAGCAATCGTTATCTAGTTAAACTGATGCTGACCAGAAACCTGGTCAGCATTTTTTATTTTCAACACATTCTTATTTCGATTTTTTAGGTGGGTTTAGTACTTCCAAGGCTTTATAAACGGCTTGGTGAAGAATAGTAGCATGGTTAAGATCCGGGAAATAGCCGAAGCTTACTTTTATATTTTTATTCTTTTGCAAAACTTCCACCAGGTTTTTTGCATCTCCTTCCATAATGGGACCTTCTTTGCCCACTGCTACATAGATATCCATTGGAGAAGCTGAGAAAATAGGTTTTATTGCCAGTAAGGATTCTTTGTCCCACCACAGGCTAGGACTTACAATAATATACTGAGTAAAAAGATCTGGTTTCTTAAAGACTATTTCAGTTGCAAGTAAACCTCCTAATGACTGCCCAATCAGTGTTTTTGATGAGTTTGTACGATAGTTTTTACTGATAAATGGTTGTAGTTCCTTTTCAATAAACCCTAAAAACTTTTGAGAACCACCCGTAGTTGGAAAATCCTTTTTGTCTTTGGCAATTGTCGTCGGGAAAGTGAAATCGCGTCTTCTGTCTACATTGGCGATACCTACTACAATACTTGGAGGCATCATCTGCATCATGGTGAAAAACTGGACAAGTCCACAAATATGAACAAAGTCTTCATTTGCTGAGCCATCTAACAGATACATTACTGGGTAACGAGTTGTATCTCCATTTGAATAGCCTTCAGGTAAATAAATATTTATAATTCTCTTTTCTCTCAGTTGAGAGGACTCTAATTCTATAGTTTGTCCCAATACAAAAGGCTTAGGGGTTAAAGAACTATTTTGTGCATGTAACGCAATTGAAAATAGAAAGAAGCTTAACAGGTAGAGTTGTTTCATAGAGAATCAGTATAGAAATCAAGTGTTTAAACAAATGTATCATTTTTTGTGAATGGACAGTAATGACCTTTTGTCAAACGGTTAGAGCTATCTTCTGCTAAATAGAAAAACAATGATTTTTTACAATTTTCTGCTTCTCTGCCCCGGTACTTTTGTCATAGAAACAAGCCAATTGTATCATGAAAAATAACCAAATATGGATCTGCCTGCTTGGCACTACGTTGCTAACAGGGATAAGCACAGACGCTCAATCCCTATCAAAAAAATCAATTAAACATACCAAACATAAGGAAGTTTCTATGACTACATCTGCAGCAAACAAAGAAGTGATATATACTTTGTATGAACAGGGCCTTAACCAGCGAAATCGTCAGGTATTGACATCATTGTTATCAAATGAATATATAGCTACAAGTGGGAAAAGAGGAATTGACGGATTTGAAGAATCTATTGTAGCTTTGCTTAAAGCTTTTCCGGATGCAAAGTGGAAAATAATTGACCTGATCAGTGAAGACGACAAAGTGGTAGTCCGTCAATCTGTGCATGGTACACAAACTGCTCAATTCCAGAATATAAAAGCAACAGGCAAAACCATTGATACAAATGCTATCGTAATCTATCAACTGAAAGATGGAAATATTATCAGTAGTCACATCCTGACCGACAGACTAGGATTCCTGCAACAATTGGGTGTATTGCCTGTTGATCTCTCAACTGTAGCTGTAAAAGTTAAAAATGAACTGCAAGTTACTTTTATAGATAAATTTTTTGTCCCTAAGGCTGCTAAGGATGAATTTCATCAAAGAGTAACTATCAACCGAAACTTTATCAAGACACTACCTGGATTTGTAAAGGACATTGTGTATGAACACACGGATGAAAATGGAAATCTTACGTGTATTACTATGGCAACTTGGGAAAGTCAACAGGCTCTGGATCATGCCAAACATACTGTACAAGCAGAATATACAAAAGAGGGATTTAACCCATCCGAAATGTTGACACGTTTGGGGATTACCATGGATAGGTCTATTTATCAAGAAGTAGAAAGTAATTAATACAGAGGAGTAAGTTCTTATCTAGTTCCAGATATTTTGTGACGGTTTTATCAATAAAGAAACCTCACCCTCTGTCCTTCTGAAAGAAGCTCATATCTTGTAAAGGTTAAGAAAAAGTACAATTTTGAATAAAATACTTGGTTAGTAAACTATTCACCCCTTGTAAGAGCCCTAAAAGAAACATAGATATGTTGAGTAGGCTATTCTTTCAATACT